>NZ_JBEPSF010000002.1:0-387814 GCF_040548725.1 Stenotrophomonas sp. 2619
CATTGTAGACCGGCTTATCTGCTTCGTCAACACCTTTTTTCAAGGCCGTTTCACCGAAGCGAAACGTTGTTGCCGATGCCGCTTCGTCGTTTGCCTCGAGAGGCTTTCGTCGTTGCGAGCCGCCTATTATGTCAGGCTTTTCGTTTCCGTCAACACCTTCTTTCGAAGGATGTTGCCGTCGCTGCGGGTGGGTGTTCACCGGGGTGAAGACCGCGTCGCAGCGAGGGAGCGAATACTAAAGACTTCTGAAAATTCGTCAAGGCTTTTCGTCGATCTTTTTCATCGACGCGTCATCAACGCGTGCTGCTCATCTACACGCGCGGCAGCACGCGCGTTGCGCGTGCTGCCGCAGGCTTGCTAACAATGCATGTCTAGTCGTCAGGGATGCATGCGATGTCTGAGGTAGCCAAGCGTTCGTTGTTGCGCGATCTGTCGTTGCCGTCGGTGATGGCCGGCTTCATTACGGTGCTGGTGGGCTTTGCCAGTTCGGCGGTGATCGTGTTCCAGGCTGCACGCGCGATGGGCGCGTCGCAGGCGCAGATCGCCTCGTGGATGTGGGCGCTTGGACTGGGCATGGGCATCACCTGTATTGGCCTGTCGCTGCGCTACCGCGTGCCGGTGGTGACGGCATGGTCGACCCCGGGTGCGGCCATGCTGGTGGTGGGCGCCGGCGCGGTGGGCTACAGCGATGCGATCGGTGCGTTCGTGCTGGCAGCGGTGCTGGGCATGATCGCCGGCTTCTCGGGGATCTTCGCGCGGCTGATGCAGCGCGTACCGATGGCGTTGGCCGCGGGCATGCTGGCCGGCGTGCTGCTGCGCTTTGGACTGGATGTGTTCGTGTCCATGCAGACGCAGTTGGGCATGGCCCTGGCGATGTTCGCCACCTGGTTGATCGGACGCCGGTTGTTCCCGCGCTATGCAGTCATCGCCACCCTGGGGGTGGGTATCGTCGTGGCGGCCGGCCAGGGCCTGCTGCATACGCAGGATGTCCGCCTGCAATTGGCCACGCCGGTGTTCACCTGGCCCACGTTGTCGTGGGCGGCAGTGATCGGGGTTGCCCTGCCCCTGTTCGTGGTGACCATGGCGTCGCAGAACATTCCGGGGGTGGCGGTGATCCGTGCCTCCGGCTACGACACTCCGGTATCCCCGGTCATCGGCTGGATCGGTGTGGCCAACACGGTGCTGGCCCCCTTCGGCGCGTTCGGACTCAACCTGGCGGCGATCACCGCCGCGATCTGCATGGGCCGCGAGGCGCATGAGGATCCCGCGCGCCGGTACACCGCCGCGGTGGCCGCCGGCGGCTTCTATATCGTGGTGGGTCTGTTCGGGGCGACAGTGGCGGCGGTGTTCGCCGCCTTCCCCAAGGAACTGGTGGCCTGCGTGGCCGGCATTGCCCTGTTCGGCACGATCGCCAACAGCCTGTCGATGGCGCTGCGGGAGGAGGCCGACCGCGAAGCGGCCTTGGTGACCTTCCTGGTCACCGCCTCCGGACTGTCACTGGCCGGCATCGGTTCGGCCTTCTGGGGGCTGGTGGCCGGGGGGATCTGCCTGCTGGTGCTGCGGCCGCCGGCAGCGCGCGGCTGAGCCGGATCAGGGATCCAGCAGGAAGGCCAACGCGCCGATCACCACGATGTAGAGGGCCATGCCAACAAACACCGCCGACCAGCGGGTGCCGCCCAGGCCAGCCAGTGCGGCGTGCTGGGCCGCTGCATCACCGGGATGACGTGCCTCGGCCAACGCGATCATCCGCTGGGCATGCCGCAGGTACAGGTGATTGCCCACGGAACCGGCCGCGACGCTGGCGGCCACGGTGATCACCAGCGATGCGCTGTCGCTGGCCCCGGCCAGGGTTTCCAGGATGGACGCGACGGTGAGCGCACCGATCCACATGGCCGCCACCGCATACATACGGCGGTACAGCATCCAGAAGGCGCCGAACAGGAAGGCCGGCCAGTTCCAGGCAGTGGTGCTGGCAGCCTTGCCGTCGGTCGCCAGGTCCAGGCGCCATTTGCGGCGGTACACCGGGAAGTTGCGGCCGACAAAGGCGGCATACGCCTGCTCACCCGGCGCCAGGGGTTGCTGGGCCTGCATGACGGTGGGATCGAAGGCCGACGCCGGCGCAGCGTAGGGATCCTGGGACGGCTCGACCGGCGTCGGCGCGGACACCGCCAGCTCGGCCACGCCATGCAGGGGTTGCCACTGGGCCATGCCCTGGCGCCAGACCAGCGTGTCGGCGGTGATCTGGCCCTGCCCCAGCAACTGCTGCAGCTGCACGGCGGGCACCGGTCCCTGACGCTGTTGCTGGTGATCGGCGTAGTACCACGGGGTATCGGACATGACTCGTTCCTTGAGGGAGAGGCACCGGGTCGCCCGTCCGGGCGCCGGCTGAAGGGTTACAGGGACAGCACGCGGAAGGTCTGGGTGAGCGTGTGGCTGGCGCCGGCAGGCAGGGTGATCACATCCGGGCCGGCGTTGGCCGCTTCCAGACAGACATAGTTTCGCCAGCCCGCACCGACGTCGGCCATGCCTGCCGCCCCCGCCTGGCCCGGGTTCCAGGCCACCAGCGAGCGGCTGCTCTGGGTGGTGATCTCGATGCGCCGCTTCAGCCCGGGGTCCTTGAGCACGTAACGGCCGCCGGCGGCGGTGTAGATGCGGTCGCTGCGGCCGGGATCGCGCGGGTCGCGCAGGTTCCAGTCGCCCTGCTGCACGCGCGGGGTGGCGTAGTTCTCGAACTTGTCCAGATAGGTGAGGCCATCCAGCCCCTGCACGTCCACGGCCGTGGCGTCGTCCACCCGGAAGTAATTGTGCAGGGCCTGAGTGAAGCTGACCGGCTGGCTGCCGGCGTTCTCGGTGATCAGGCGCTGCTCGAGCGTGCGGCCGATGCGCAGCTGCATGGTCAGGCGCAGGGACAGGTTGTCCAGCGGCGGCGGGGCCAGGGTAAGCAGGACGGTGCCGTCGGCGTCGCGGCGCGCCTCTTTGAGTGTCCATGCCACGTTGCGCACGAATCCATGCGAGGGCACGTCGGTGCCCTGCCCCTGGCGGCCGAAGTACGGCCAGCACACCGGGCTGCCGCCCCGGATCGGGGTGGGCAGCGCCTGCGCGCTGGGTGACAGCCACAGGACATCCTGGCCGCCCTTGGGAACATAGGACAGCAGCTGCCCGCCGAACACCGATATGGCGGCGCTGGCAAACGGGGTGTCCACCTTCCAGGCGGGGAAGTCCTGCACGGTGCCCAGGCTCAGGCCCTCCACCTTGGGCAGGGCGGCGCTGGGGCCGGCCGGGGACTGCACCAGGCGGGCGTGGTTGGGCGGCAGGGTGAACACGGTGGATGCGGGCATGGTGGTCGAAGGTGTCGGAATGGGAGGCGCACTGCGCAATGCAGTGAGGATGCGTTGGCCGGCGCGGCCGTCGGTGGTGGTCCAGCCCAGGCGCTGCTGCTCGATCTGGATGGCGCGGCGGGTGGCGGTGCCGACCATGCCGTCGGCGGCACCGATGTCATGCCCCCGGGCGAGCAGCAAGGTCTGCAGTTCGCGGCGTTCACGGCGGCCGATGCCGGGGTCGTCGGTGGGCCATGCCGCCACGGTGCCGTTGCCGCCGCGCAGGCGGTCGGCCAGGGTGGCGATGGCCAGTGCATAGCTTTCGGCAGCGTTGTAGGCGTAGATCGCGTCGTAGTTGCGGAACACCAGCCAGGCCGGTCCCTTGGCACCGGTGGGCAGCAGCAGTGCGGCGTTGCTGTCCTCGGGCAGGCCGACCGGGGCCAGCGCGCCACCGCCGACCGGGGCGATGCCCAGTGCGCGCCAGCTGGCCAGCGGCTTGCGCTGGGTGCGCCCGGCCAGCGCCGGGTTGAACCCGGGCGGGAGACGGACCTCGATGCCCCACGGCTGACCGGTGCGCCAGCCGGCCTTGGCCAGGTAGTTGGCGGTGGAGGCCAGGGCGTCTGGAATGCTGGCGACCAGGTCGCGCCGACCGTCGCCGTCACCGTCCACGGCGATGCGCGCATAGGTGGACGGCATGAACTGGGTGTGGCCGAAGGCGCCGGCCCACGAGCCGGTGAGGCCTTCGGCCTGCAGGTCGCCGGCGTCAAGCAGCGTGAGCAGGGCGAGCAGTTCGCCGCGGAAGAATGGCTGGCGGCGGCCATTGCACGACAGCGTGGCCAGCGACTGGAGCAGCGGGCGCTTGCCGAACACGCGGCCGTAATCGCTCTCTACGCCCCACACCGCCACGATGGTGGCCGGGTCGACGCCGTACTGGGCGGACACCCGGTTCAACAGGTCGCGGTGCTCGACCAGGCGCGCGCGACCGTCGTCGACGCGCTGGCTATCGACCAGCGCGGCCAGGTAGTCCCACAGCGGCGTGGTGAATTCGGGTTGCGCGTCGAGCAGCGGCAGCACGCTCAGGTCGGGCGTCAGGCCGGCAGTGAAGCGCGCGAAGCCCGCCGCACTGATGCCCTGCTTGATCGCCTGCGGCTGCAGGGTGGCCAGGCAGCGGTCGAAATCGTCCTGCGGTGCGGCCGCGACCGAAGCGCTGGCCAGGCAGAGCGCGCCGAGCAGCCAGCGGAGGGAAGACCTCATTGGCGGGAATCCTTGCAGCCAAGTGAACCTGCATCATAGCGGCACGCTGCGGTGTGCCGGATGCGCAATGCCGTTTCAGGCCGCCTGCAGCAGGCGCAGACCAAAGGCCGGTGTGCTTGCGGTCCAGCTTGCGCACACGCGCAGGCCGGCCTGGGCAGCCAGTGCCGCGAACGAGGCCTCGGTGTATTTGTGGCTGTATTCAACGGTCATCGCTTCGCCTTCGGCGAAATCGAAGGCGCGCCCGGCCACCTCCACCCGCTGCGCCCGGGTGCTGACCAGATCGGTTTCGATGCGCAGCCGCTCCACGCTGTAACGGGCGCGATGCTGGAAGCCGTCGAGATCGAAGTCGCTGCCGATCTCGCGGTTGAGCCGGGCCAGCAGGTTGAGGGTAAAGGCGGCGGTGACGCCGGCCGCGTCGTTGTAGGCCGCTTCGATCAGCGCAGGGTCCTTGTGCAGGTCGATGCCGATCAGGGCCAGCCCTTGGGCGCCCATGGTCTGGCGCATCGCCTGCAGCAGCGCGACCGCGTCGGGTTCGGCGAAGTTGCCCAGCGTGGAACCCGGGAAGAACAGCAGCCGGCGGGCGGGCTCGCGCTGCGGTTCGGGCAGCTGCACCGGGCGGGTGAAGTCGGCGCAGACCGGCAACATTTCGATATCCGGCAGGGCCACGGCCAGCCGCGCGATGCTGGCCAGCAGCGCGGCACGGGAAATTTCGATGGGGGTGTAGGCCACCGGGTCGGCAAGCGCGTGCAGCAGCAGCTCGGTCTTGCGGCCGCTGCCGCTGCCCAGTTCGACCACGTGCAGGCGCGGACCGACCACGCCGGCGATGTCGGCGGCACAGTCCTGCAGCAGCTGCAGCTCGGTGCGCGTGGGGTAGTACTCGGGCTGGCGGGTGATCTGTTCGAACAGCGCCGAACCGCGCGCGTCGTAGAAGTACTTGGAGGGCAGCTGCCGCGGTCGGCTGGACAGGCCCTGCAGGATGTCGGCGGTGATCCGGGCGCGATCAGGCTGCAGGTCGGTGAGCGCCTCGAGCGCGTCGGTGACGGTGCTCATGTCGGGTCCCGCGCCAAGCGCACGCCGGCGAACTGCCAGCGCGCCGAGGGGGCGAAGAAGTTGCGGTAGCTGGCGCGCACGTGCGCGTCGGGGGTGGCGCAGCTGCCGCCGCGCAGGATCCATTGGCCGTTCATGAATTTACCGTTGTATTCGCCGAGGTTGCCGGCGAAGGGGCGAAAGCCCGGATAGGCACCGTAGGCGCTGCTGGTCCATTCCCAGACATCGCCGAACAGCTGCAGGAGGCCGTGGTCGCCTGCCGGGGCGCCGCGCGGGTGGAGGTGGTCGGCGTCGGCAAAGTGGCCGTGTGGCGGGACGCCGGCGGCCGCGGCTTCCCATTCGAACTCGGTGGGCAGGCGCGCGCCCTGCCAGCGGGCGTAGGCGTCGGCTTCGAAATAGCTGAGGTGGCAGACCGGTGCATGCGGGTCCAGCGGGCGCCAGCCGCCCAGGGTGAACTCGCGCTCCAGCGCGTCGTCCCAGTACAGCGGATGCTGCCAGCCTTCGGCCTGGCACAGCGCCCAGCCCTCGCTCATCCACAGGCCCACCTCGGCATAGCCGCCGGCCGCGATGAACTGCCGGTATTCGGCATTGCTGACCGGGCGGTTGGCCAGGGCATGGGCCGGCACCAGTACGCGATGCACGGGCGATTCGTTGTCGTAGGCGAACGCGGGATGGGCGGGCCAGGCGGGCGCGCCGATCTCGACGATCTGCTCGGGGCTGTCATGCCAGCGCAGGGGCGTGGGGGTGGCCTGCGGGTAGACCAGATCGTCGCGGTACGCCGGTTGCAATGGGTTGCACCACAGCGCGTGCTTGATGTCGGTGAGCAGCAGCTCCTGGTGTTGCTGCTCGTGGTGCAGGCCCAGCAGCAGCTGGTGACAGGCCTGCGGGGCGAGCGCGTCGGCCTGCAGCAGCGCGATCACCTGCTGATCGACCACGCCGCGGTAGTGCAGCACCTGCTCCAGCGAGGGCCGCGAGAGCAACCCGCGCTGCGGACGCGCGTGCGCCGGGCCGATGCTCTGGTAATAGCTGTTGAACAGGTAATGCCACTCGGCATTGAAGGGCACGTGGCCGGGCTGGCTGGCCAGCACGAAGCGCTCGAAGAACCAGGTGGTATGGGCCAGGTGCCATTTGCTGGGGCTGGCGTCGGGCATGCTCTGCACCATCGCATCCTCGGCGCTCAGCGGTGCCGCCAGCGCAACACTGCGCGCGCGGATGCCGGCGTAACGGGCCGCAAGCGCAGCGGCAGGGGATGTGGCGGCGGGCGGTGGCGAGGCGACGGCGGTGTTCATCGCGGTCAGGATCGACCAGCGCCGGTGAGCGGGACGTCATGGCAAGGCACACGTGGCGTGACACGCTCAAGTTGAATACGCAGCGGCCGCTATCGGGAAGACCATCGCCTGCGTGGTCCGGTTTGCACCTGCAGCCCTGGCGCGCCGGCCTGCTTTCGTGGAACCGTTCTTGCCCAGTCACCCACTACGCCAGCCCGGCCATTACCTGTTCCTGCTGCCTGCCCTGCTGGTAGGCGTGGGGGTGTGGTCGGCCACGCCGGCCGACGAGGTGGGCAGTGCGATGCACCGCATTCTGCCGCTGGTGCTGACTTGCCTGGGTACCGGCCTGGGCCTGGTCTACAACCGCGTGCGTGCGGTGTGCCTGCTGCTGGCGATCGCGCTGGCGTTTGCCGTGCTGCACGGGCTGGTGGGCAGCTTTCTCAACACCGGCGCGGTCAGCGCGCTGACGCCGCTGGTGTTCCATGCGGTGTCGCTGTGGCTGCCGCTGCTGTTTGCGTTGCACGGGCTGTGGCCCGAACGCGGCCGGATGCGCCAGGACCTGCTGCTGCGCGGCGTCGTCAGTGGCGTGGCGGTCGGTGTGTTCGCGCTGCTGGCTGCACAGGGGCCGCAGGGCATGCACGACCTGCTGTCGAACCATCACTGGCCCTGGTTGCCAACCGGCTGGAGCCGCCTGGCCCAGGTGCCGACGGTCGCCTTCGTGGTGGCCCTGCTTGGGCTGGCGGTGCAGGCGCTGCGCCAGCCGCGCCCGCTGCATACGGCGATGCTGGTGGCCTTGCTGGTGGTGTGGGCGATGCTGCCGCGCGTGTTCCTGTCGCCGGCCCTGCTACCGGCGTTGGCCAGCACGGCCCTGCTGTTGCTGGTGTCGGCGATGCTGCAGGAGTCCTTCCACATGGCCTATCGCGATGAACTCACCGGCCTGCCCGGGCGGCGGGCGCTGAACGAGTGCCTGCAGCGGGTGGGGGCCACCTACACGATCGCGATGGTGGACGTGGACCACTTCAAGCGCTTCAACGATACCCATGGCCATGACAACGGCGATGACGTGCTGAAGCTGGTGGCCGCGCGCCTGGCGGGCGTGGGCGGTGGTGGGCGTGCGTTCCGCTACGGTGGCGAAGAGTTCGCGCTGGTGTTCCTGGACCGCCCTGCCCCGGCCTGCGTGGATGCGGTGGAAGCGGTCCGGGCCACCGTGGAAGGTACCCGGCTGCAGTTGCGCGACCGCGCCGCCCGCGACCGCGACGATGCGGTGGGCCGGCTGCAGCGGGGCCGCGGCGGCGCCGGTACGGTGGTGCAGGTAACGGTGAGCATCGGCATGGCCGACAACCGGGTGGGCGACACCCCGCAGGCGGTGCTGAAGGCCGCCGACCAGGCGCTGTATGCGGCCAAGGACGCCGGGCGCAACTGCGTCCGTGCGCACGGCCAGCAGCGGCCGGTGGCGGTGCGCAGCCGCGAGGCGGCTCAGGGCAGCGCGTCGAGGTAGAACCAGCGGCCGTCTTCGCGGACGAAGCGGCTGTGTTCCATCATTTTGACCGCACTGCCGCCGCCCACCTTGTAGCGGGCGGTGAACGCGACCTGGGCGTGGTCCGGGTCGGTGGTGGTGTGCGTGCGGATGGTCAGGCCCAGCCACTGGGTGCGCTGGCCGGGCGCTTCGTCCAGCGACAGCGCGTCCGGGCGCGTGGACGGATGCCAGCTGGCCAGCAGGTAGTCCGGCAGCAGTTTTACGTAGGCGCTGTAGCGCGAACGCATCAGGGCTTCGGCGTCGGGCGCGGCGGCGCCTGCATGGTAGAGGCCGCAGCAGGCGGTGTAGGCCAGCGGGCGACCGCAGGGACAGGGGGCGGATGTGCTCATGGGGGTATTGTCGCGCGTTTGGGTGGGTGCGCCGTAGGTACCGACCGTTGGTTGGTACATGACCGCGCTGGCGGAGGGCAGCCGACCAACGGTCGGCTCTACCCCGGGTGGGGGGCCGGGCGTATGCTTGCGCGCCTTGTGTCGCGAAGTTGCTGCCGTGCTCGAGCTGGTTCCCCCTGAGCTGTTGTGGTTGGTGGCGATCGCCTTTATCGCCGGCCTGGTCGATGCCGCGGTGGGTGGCGGTGGGCTGGTGCAGTTGCCGGGTCTGTTCACGGTGCTGCCGCAGCACACGCCGGCGATGCTGTTTGGCACCAACAAATTCAGTTCGATGTTCGGGACCGGCGCGGCCGCATGGCGCTATGCGCGCAATGTGCGCTTCCCGTGGCGGCCGGTGTTGTTCGCGGCGGGCACGGCGTTCGTGTTTTCCTTCGCGGGGGCCACTGCGGTGAGCCTGTTGCCCAAGGACGCGGTGCGCCCGCTGGTGCTGGTGCTGCTGGTGGCGATGCTGGGCTACACGTTGTGGAAGAAGGACTTCGGCGCGCTGCACCGGCCGCGCGAGATCGGTCGCAAGGAGCTGGGCACGGCGCTGGCGATCGGCGCGGTGATCGGCTTCTATGACGGCTTCTTCGGCCCGGGTACGGGCAGTTTCCTGATCTTCCTGTTCGTCCGCTTCTTCGGGCTGGACTTCCTGCGCGCGTCGGCGGCGTCGAAGGTGGTGAACCTGGCGACCAACGTGGCGGCGATCTCGTTCTTCGTGCCGACCGGCAACATCCTGTGGCTGTTCGCGCTGCCGATGGCCGCGGCCAACATCATCGGCTCGGTGGTGGGCACGCGGCTGGCGCTGCGTGGCGGCACGCCGTTCATTCGCAAGCTGTTCGTGGGACTGGTGGTGGTGCTGATCGCGCGGATGGGGTGGGATACGTTCGGCGGGTAACCCGTAGCGCGGGGCTCTGCCCCGCTGCGGAGGGTGCGAACGGGGCGGAGGGCAGCCGACCAACGGTCGGCTCTACCTGGTGCGGGGATTGACGTAGAGCGGGGCTCTGCCCCGCTGCGTGGGTGCGAACGGGGGCGGAGGGCAGCCGACCAACGGTCGGCTCTACCTGGTGCGGGGTTGATGTAGAGCGGGGCTCTGCCCCGCTGCGTGGGTGCGAACGGGGGCGGAGGGCAGCCGACCGACGGTCGGCTCTACCTGGTGCGGGGATTGACGTAGAGCGGGGCTCTGCCCCGCTGCGTGGGTGCGAACGGGGGCGGGGCAGCCGACCAACGGTCGGCTCTACCTGGGGTGGGCGCGTCAGGCGACCGGTTCGGCGTCCTGCTGGCGGCTGCGTTCGGGCAGCTTCAGTCGCTTGGCTTCTTCGTCGTATTCGATCAGCAGGACGCCGGAGTCGTGGCGGCCGCTGATTTCGACGAAGCAGGCGCCGCCGATGAACGGCTCCAGCGTCATCACCGACTTCAGCGGCGTGGCCACCACCATCTGGAAGCCGAAGTTCTCGAAGATGTTCATCGCCAGCGCGGTGAACTCGTTGTCGGCCTTGTCGAACGCTTCGTCCAGCACCACGGCGGCATAGCTGGGCAGCTGGCTTTCGGCACCGCCCAGCTGGTAGCGCAGCGCGGCGGCCAGGCACGTGGTGGCCAGCTTCTGCCGCTGGCCACCGGACTTGCCGGCGCCGCTGCGGTAGATCTCCACCTGCTGGCGGGTCGCCGCATCCAGCTCGACGCCGATGAACTCCACGTGCAGGCGCACGTCGAGCACGTTCTCGCGCCAGCGGCGGTCTTCGCCTTCCTGCGAGCCCAGCCGCTTGACCAGCTCGCGCAACACGGCGAACTGCGCCTCGGCCAGCTCGCGTTCTTCGGTCTGGTGGTGCGACAGCACTTCGCGTAGTTGCTGGTGGAACTCCAGCACCTCCGGCAGGCGCCGGTCGCTGAGCTCGATGGTGAGCAGGGTGCCGCGGTTGAACGGTACCTGCTCCAGCGAGGCGTTGACCTCGTCCAGGCGCTGGCCGATCGACTTGCGGGCCTCGGCGCTGTGCCGCTGGAGGGCCAGCAGGTTGTTCTTGCTCTGGTTCTGCAGCAGGTCGAAGAAACGCTCTTCGTGCTGCGGCAGGCCATCGCGTTCCAGGCGCTGCAGGCGGGCCAGGAAATCCTCGGCCGAGGCAACCGACGCGGTGAAATCGCCGGATTCCTCCGGCCATGCCTGGGCGAAGCGCCGGAAGCAGGCCACCAGCTGCGTCTCGACGCGGTGCACGTCGTGCTGCGAGGCTGCCAGGCTTTCGTTGATGCCCTTGCTGATCTCGCGCATGTGCGCTTCCAGCGTTTCCAGGCTCAGCCCACCCAGTGCATCGAGGCGACGCTGCAGCCCGGCTTCCTGGGTGGCCCCGAGCGCCGGCAGTACCAGGGCGCGGCTGCGCTGGCGCTGGGCGTCGAGCTTGTCGCGTTCGCGCGCGTGCTGGGCAAGCTCGACGCGGGTGTCTTCGTAGGTGCGGCGTGCCTGCGCGATGTCGGCGCGGGCCTGGTCGATCTGCTGGGCCAGGCGGGCCAGGTCGGCGTTGCCTTCCTTCAGTTCGCGCAGCGAGGCGGCAATGTCATCCAGGCGCTGGGCCGCCGTTGCAACGTCCACTTCCTCCCAGACGAAGTTGACCAACTGGTTGCAGGCCAGGCGGCGGTCATTGTCGCGGTCGCGCTGGCTGCGCAGCCGGACAACATCTTCGTCGCACGCGGCGATGCGTTGCGCCAGTTCCTGCGCTTCCTTGCGGAACAGCGCCAGCTTTTCGGTGTTGCTGAAGCCCAGCAGCCAACGGCGACGGTCGCTGATGGAATTGCGGTCGTCCTTTTCGAAGCGGTCGCCCGGATGCTTGACCTGGCCTTCGCGGGAAATGCCGCGGTCGACATCGCGCAGCTGCTTGGCCTCCACGCATTCGTAGTCGTAGCGCTTGCCCAGCTCGCGGCGCAGCCACGGTTCGAACACGCTGTCGCGGAACTCCAGCTTGTGCAGCAACGAACGCGCGGACGGTTCGCGGGCGATGGCATCGTCATTGCGGCGCACGCGGTAGTAGGTCAGCCGCATGCCAAGGTGGGTGCGATTCACCCACGCGTTGACCTCGTTGTAGTGCTTGTCTTCCACCAGCAGCGACTGCGCGAAGCCGAACAGCACGCGCTCGATCGCGCCCTGCCAGGCGCCGTCCTGCTGGCGGACCTGGATCAGTTCGCCCACGAACGGCAGCGCAGCTTCGGGCACGCCGGTCTCTTCGGCCAGGCGGCTGCGCAGCTTCTGCAGCGGCGCGGGAATGCTCGACGGGTTGCGCTCCATCGCCTCCAGTTCGGCACGAACATCGCCGAACCGGCGGGTATCGTCCTGCTTGCCGGCCAGGCGTTCGGTGATGGCATCGTCCAGCGCGGCGGCGGCCTGCTGGCGATTGTCCAGCTCGCCCTGCGCGCGGGCGATCAGCTGGGCGAAACCGTGCGCATCGTCGGGCACTGTCTCCTGCAGCTTGCCGGCGGCCTGCCGGGCCTGGTCATGCTTGGCCTGGCGGCGGTCGCGTTCGGCCTGGGCGCGGCCTTGCTCGCGTTCCAGCTCTTCGATGCGCTCGCCACCCTGTTGGCGCCGCTGCAGTTCCAGCCCGGCCAGGTGTTCTTCGTGGTTGGCCAGGGTCTGGCGGCGCTGGGTTTCTTCGCCGAGCAGCCCGCGGTGGCGCACGTCGATGTCGTGCAGGCGCTTTTCCAGCAGCTGCTGAAGGCGCGATTCGCGGAAGCTGTCCAGGCCGAGCTTCAGGGTTTCCTCATCGGCACGCTGCAGGTTCATCGCCTTCAGCTCGGCGTGCAGTGCACGCGCGGGCAGCAGCGTTTCCACCTGGCGGCGTGCGGTAACTACGGACGTGTGCGCGCCATCGAGTTCGGCGAAGTCGCTGACCAGCCGTTCGGAGGCGTCGAACGTCTTGGGCGTGTCCAGCATGAAGTCGCGCAGGAAGACGTTGAGGTCGCCCAGGTTCTTGGCCGACTGCGTCTTGTGCAGCAGGCGCAGCGCCATTTCATTGTCGATGCCCAGCAGGTGCCGGAAGCGTTCGGCGTAGCCGACGAAGCTGTCGAAGTGGTGCACGTCGCCCAGGCGCTGCTTGAGCTTGCGCAGGTCCAGGTCGAAGCCGCCCAGGTCCTTGGCGATGTCGAACGGCCGCTCGGCAATCAGGTAGTGCTTGCGCACGTCGGCGGCGGCCGCGCCGTTGCCGGCAATCCAGAACAGGCGCACCAGGCTGACCACGCGGCCATCGCCGGCGCGGTATTCCAGCACCAGCGCGGTCCAGGTGGCACCCTTGCGCAGGTACTGGGTGGCGATTTCGCCGGTGCCCCGATCCTGCTGGTCGGCCCACGCGCCGCGCACGTAGGACACCAGGTTGCGGTCGCGGCCACTGCGTTCGGCTTCGCGCGCGGCGGCGTTGAAGTCAACGATCGACGGCGGCACCAGCATGGCCGACATGGCATCGAGCAGGGTCGACTTGCCCGAACCCGACCGGCCCACGAACAGGAAGCCGCGCTCGGCGATCGGCACTTCGGTCAGGCCGTTGAAGGTGCCCCAGTTATGCACCTGCAGGCGGCGCATGCGGAACTGCTGCAGCCGCGGATCGGGCAGCCCGTCATTGAACAGGGCGGGGGTGTGCTTGGAAATGGCCATGCGTTATCGGTGGTCCGTTCAGGCTTTTGCTGCGGGGGTGTCGCGCAACTGGCGGTACACGTTGGACAGCGCGGAGACGTCTTCGGCGGAGAACAGCAGCTTCAAGGCCGGCGACACTTCGTGGCGGTCGTCCTGGCCGGCGAGGCGGGTCAGGATGTGGTTTTCCTTCATCTTCTGCACCGCCGCGGCAACGCGACGATTGAAGCCGGCGCGGTCGGTGGACAGGTTCTTTTCGTAGATGGCCAGGGCCTCGGCCATCTCGGTGTCGGCCACCACCGCGCGATTGCCGCGCGCATCGGCCTCGGCCAGCTGCTGGCGCAGGTACAGCAGCAGCACCGAGTCGATGAAGGTCAGCGGCGAGCTGCGCAGCAGCACCGGCGCGTCGATGTCTTCGGTGTCGGCCTGGCGGGTGAACGCCACGCCGCTGTCGCGGTCCAGCACCAGTTCCAGGAACAGGTCGGCCAGCGCCGAGCGGATGGCCGCCTCGCTGCGGATCAGGGCCGGCCACAGCTTGGCGTGGCGCAGCTGGTCGATGCTGGGGCCGATCAGCAGCTGGCACAGCGCGCGGCGCCCATCCAGCGGCAGCCGCCCGGTGTCGCCCATGTAGAACACGTCATTGCTTCGCCGCGGCAGCGGCGTCACCACCACCGGTTCGGCGTCGTGATCGTCTGCGGCCCCATCGGTGGGGGCGACGTCATGGGAATCTTCATGCCAGTTCATGGCGTTTCTCCTGGGTGAACCAAACCAGCGGGATGCGGGCGCGTCGCCACTGTCCATCGCCGCCACGCCAATGGGCGGTTTCCTGTTCGCCGTCCACCACGGTGCCGTGGCGGGTGCCCAGCGACAGGTAGCCGATCACGCTGCCCAGCCCCTGCGGCGCTTCGCGCTGCGACAGGGCCTGGGCGATGCTCAATTTCGGTTGCGCGCCCAGCAGTTCGTGCAGGTCGCGGCGCAGGGTGCGGAAGTCGATTTCCGACGATGCCACCAGGTCGCCGACGCTTTCCAGGCTGATGCTGGCCGCGTCGTTGCGCTGCACGCTGCCGTCCACCTGCGCGCTGCGCGGGTCGTGCAGCTTCCATTGCGACCACGAGCGCAGGCGGCTGGTGGTGAGCTGCAGGTCGCGGCCGATCGGGCGCTGGGCGGAGAATTCGTCGCGCAACGCCAACGCTTCGGACTGGGCCTGCTTGAGCAGCTGGTTGAGCCGGCGCTGTTCCAGGTAGCCCCGGCTCTGCACGAACCCGCGCAGGCTGCGCGCGAAGTGCTGCAGCACATCGTGGACCTGGCCGCCGCGGTCGAGCATGGTGCCGGTGAAGCCGCGCAGGAAGGCGCGCTCGTTGCGGTCCAGCTTGCGCGCGAAGCCCCGTGCCAGCACCGCCTCCAGCGCAGCATCCAGCTGGGCGCTCTGTTCGGCATCGTTGAGCAACCGCCAGAACGCCTGGAAGCTGCGCCCGGCGTCGCTGTCGCCGATCACGTCCACGCCCTCGAACAACCGGGACAGCACGTCGCCGCGCTCGCTTTCGTCGTCGATGATGCGTTCGCGGAATTCGCGGTTGAGGCGTTCGAAGTCATCGCGCACGCGGCGGAAGTCTTCGGTCAGGTCGTCGGCCAGGCCGATGATCTGGCGCGCGCGTTCCAGCGCGCGCTTGCCGTCCAGCGCCACCACCCGGCCCTCGCCCACCCGCGCGATCTCCGCGTCGATGCGGTCGCGTTCGTCGCGCAATGCGGAGAGGCGCGCATCCGGGTTGGATTCGGTCTGCGCCGCCAGCTGCGAGAGCTGCTCGATCACCAGCGCCAGCCGGCTTTCGGTGGCCGCCACGCGGCTCTGCTCCAGGCTGTCGGCGAACCGGATGGCCTGCAGTGCCTGGGTGGACAGCTCGTACTGCTCCTGGTCGGCGCCGTCGGGCAGGCGTCGCTCCAGCCAGCCTTGGGCCAGCCAGTGGGCGATATAGGCCTGGGCGGTACGCGGCAGCTCGCGCGAGAGTTCCTCGCCGTTGAGCTGGTCCAGCGCGCGCTGCAGGCGTTCATGCAGGGCGGCGGCCGGCAGGGTGCGCTCGCCATCCATCAGCAGGCTCTGCAGCAGGCCGATGATTTCCGGGGCGTTGGCCGCGGCCAGCAGCTTCCACTGGGGCTGTTCGCGCAGGGTGCGGTAACGGGTGATGCGTTCGCGGTGCTTCATGCAGCCAGGACATCCGGAAGAACACCGCGCGGCCGGACGCCGCGCAGCAGGAAGGGAACCGGCCCGGCACGATGGTGCCGGGCGCGCGGCAGGTTCAGCGCTTGCCGCCCACTTCGATGAAGCGCAGGAACTCGGCGCGGGTGCGGGCGTCCTCGCGGAAGCTGCCCAGCATCTTGGAGGTGACCATGCTGACGCCGCGCTTGTGGATGCCGCGGGTGGTCATGCACTCGTGCGCACCTTCCACCACCACGCCCACGCCCACCGGCTGCAGCACGTCCTGGATGCACTGGGCGATCTGGGCGGTCATCTTTTCCTGCACCTGGAAGCGGCGTGCATAGGCTTCGACCACGCGGGCCAGCTTGCTGATGCCCACCACCTTGCCGGCCGGCAGGTAGCCCACGTGCACGCGGCCGATGATCGGGGCCATGTGGTGTTCGCAGTGGCTTTCGTACTCGATGTCGCGCAGCACGATCAGTTCGTCGTAGCCGGCCACTTCCTCGAAGGTGCGCTCCATGTAGGCGCGCGGGTCGTCGCGGTAGCCGCTGAACCAGTCACCGTAGGCTTCGGCCACGCGCCGCGGGGTATCCAGCAGGCCTTCGCGGGTGGGGTCTTCACCGGCCCAGCGCAGCAGGGTGCGCACGGCCGATTCGGCATCGGCCTGGGTGACCGGGGTGGCGTCGTTGTCTTTCTTGCTCATTACATACAGCACCCGAAGGGGGGCGAGCATCGTACCCGACAGAGCCCTCGGGCGTCCCACGCCACCGGCCCGGGACGTACCCCGACGGGCCCGGCGTTGGGCCGCGGTTGGGCTGGGGGTATTGATAGGATGGAAATTAGTAGTATCCTATCGATCTGCCATGAAACGTACTCTCGACGAACGTACCCAGCTGCAGATGCAGCTCAGCTCCGGCCTGCTTTACGCAGGGCGGCAATGGCAGCGCCTGGCCGACCAGGCCCTGGGCAGCTATGGCATTTCCGCGGCGTGCACCATGCCGCTGCTGATGATCGGGCGCGCCGGCGGCGGTATCCGCCAGGTGACGCTGGCCCAGCAGCTGGGTATGGAAGGTCCGTCCCTGGTGCGCCTGCTGGACAAGCTTTCGGCCAGCGACCTGGTCCGCCGCGAATGCGATGCCAGCGACCGCCGCGCCAACCTGCTGTGGCTCACCGACAAGGGCGAGGCCCTGGTGAGCCAGCTGGAGACCCAGCTGATCGGGCTGCGCCAGGACGTGTTCGGTGAGCTGTCCGTGGACGAACTGCGCACCGTGCTGAAGCTCTGGCAGCTGCTGGCCGATGCGGCCGACCGCGTGACGTAAGCGTTGCCCCGTTGTACCGCCCGGTGTCGTGCTGCGACGCCGGGCGTTCCCCTTTCCGCTCCCCCAGTGAACCCTTTGCCTCGATGTACGGTGAATTCAGTCTCTATGGTGTGTTCGTCCCGACCCTGCTCGGGCTGATGCTGCTGGCCTACCTGCTCAAGAGCGGGTTGCGCCTGGTCCTGCAGCGCACCGGCGCCTACCGCCACATCTGGCACCCCGCCCTGTTCAACCTGGCCGTGTACGTGATCGTGCTCGGCGGGTTGTTTTCCCTGATGCGTTGGATGCAATCGTGAACAAGATCCTCAAGCAGACATTCCCGGTCGTGTTGACCGTCGTGGCGGTGCTCGTCGCCGTGCTGGTGCTGCGCCACCTGTGGGCGTACTACATGGACGAGCCGTGGACGCGCGATGCGCACGTCAGCGCCGACGTGGTGCAGGTGGCACCGGACGTGTCCGGGCTGGTGGAGGCGGTGAAGGTGGCCGACAACCAGCCGGTGAAGCGTGGCGAGGTGCTGTTCGTGGTGGACCGGGCCCGTTACCAGATCGCGCTGGAGCAGGCCCAGGCCGCACTCGGCGAACGCCGCGCCACGCTGGAGCAGCTGCGCCGCGAGATCGCCCGCGACCGCAGCCTGTCCGACCTGGTCGCCGCCGAGGATGCCGAAGTGCGCCGGGCCAAGCTGCAGGCCGCGCAGGCCTCGATGGCCACCGCGCAGGCCGCCGTGGACCTGGCCCGGCTCAACCTGGCCCGCACCGAGGTGCGCAGCCCCAGCGATGGCCACGTCAACGACCGCACCGTGCGCGCCGGCGACTACGTCACAGCCGGGCGCCCGGTCATCGCGGTGCTCGACACCGGCTCGTTCCGGGTCGATGGCTACTTCGAGGAGACCCGCCTGCGCGGCGTGCATGCCGGGCAGAAGGTGGACATCCGCCTGATGGGCGAGGCGCAGCCGCTGCAAGGCCACGTGCAGAGCATCGCCGCCGGCATCGAGGACCGCTACCGCAGCGAGGGCAGCAGCCTGCTGCCCAACGTGACCCCGGCCTTCGACTGGGTGCGGCTGGCCCAGCGCATCCCGGTGCGCATCCATATCGACCACATCCCGGCCGGTGTGTCCCTGATTGCCGGGCGCACGGCCACCGTCACCATCCAGCCCGATGCGGCCCAGCCGGCGCCGGCACGACCGGCACAGGCGGCGTTGTGAGCCGCCCTGCCCTGCACCGCAGCGCACTGGGGCTGGCGCTGACCACGCTGGCGGCGTGCACGACCGTGGGCCCGGACTACGCCGTGCCCGCAGGCGCGGCGTTCCAGCGGCCGGAAGCGAATGCCGCCTTCATCGACACCGGCAACCCGCAGGTGGCCGCCGGCGCCGAGCTGCCCGCGCGCTGGTGGGAGCTGTACCAGGACGACACCCTCAACGCACTGGTGCAGCAGGCGCTGCGCGACAACGTGGAACTGAAGGTGGCCGATGCCAACCTGCGCCGTGCCGCCGCCGTGTACGAGCAGGCGCTGGATGCCGGTGGCTTCGAGTACGAGGCCGAGGCCGGGGTGAGCCGCGCGCAGCTGTCGGCCGAGTCGTTCCTGCTCGAACACGAACTGCCGCCGATCAACCTGGCCGACGGCAAGTTCGCGGTGTCCTACCAGTTCGATCTGTTCGGCAAGCTCAAGCGCGCCTCCGAGGCCGCGCATGCCGACGAACAGAGCGTGGCCGCCGCGCTCGATCTGGCCCGCGTGTCGCTGGTGGCCCAGGTGGCCGGCAGCTACGTGGAGATCTGCCACGCCAACCATGAGCTGCACGTGGCCGAGCACTCGCTGCAACTGCAGCAGCGCAGCCGCGAGGTCACCCAGCGGCTGATCAACGCCGGCCGTGGTACCCCGCCGGAGCTGGCCCGCGCCAACGCCCAGGTGGCGATGCTGGAGGCTGCGCTGCCGCCGCTGCATGCGCACCGCCAGGCCGCCGAATACCAGCTGGCCGCCCTGCTCGGCCGCACGCCGGGGCAGCTGCCCGACGGCGTGGCCGACTGCAGCCAGGCCCCGACCCTGGCCCAGCCGCTGCCGGTGGGCGATGGCCGCGCGCTGCTGGCGCGCCGCCCCGACGTGCGCCAGGCCGAACGCCGGCTGGCCGCGGCCACCGCGCGGATCGGCGTGGCCACCGCCGAGCTGTACCCGGACATCCGCCTGGGTGCCTCGGTCGGCGCGGCCGGGCTGCTCGAAGATTTCGGCCAGCCGCTGACCCAGCAGTGGTCGATCGGCCCGCTGATCTCCTGGACGCTGCCGTCCTCGGGCACGCATGCGCGCATCCACGCTACCGAGGCCGGGGCCGACGCGGCGCTGGCCGAGTTCGACCACGCCGTGCTGCAGGCGCTGCGCGAAACCCAGACCGCGCTGAGCCGCTATGCGCAGGACCTGCAGCGGTTGCAGTCGCTGCAGCTGGCCCAGCAGCAGGCCGCGCTGGCAGCCAGCCAGAACCGCCGCCTGTACCAGGGCGGGCGCACCCCGTACCTGTCCAGCCTGGATGCCGACCGCACGCTGGTGTCGGCCGATGCCACCCTGGCCGACGCGCAGGCGCAGGTATCGCGCGACCAGATCCAGCTGTTCCTGGCGCTCGGCGGCGGCTGGAATGCCGACGCCGTGGCCCCGCGCACGGCCACGAGGTAACCCCATGTTGCTGCTGGACCGCCAGGCGTGGCTGTTTTCGGTCAAGACCTTCCTGGCCGCGCTGGCCGCGCTGTACATCGGCCTGGCCGGCAACCTGTCGCGCCCGTACTGGGCGATGGCCACCGTGTACATCGTGACCCAGCCGATGCTCGGCCCCACCCGCGCCAAGGGCGTGTACCGCATCCTGGGCACGATCATCGCCGGGGCGGCCACGCTGTGGATGCTGCCGCACCTGGTGGAAACCCCGTTCCTGCTCAGCGCGGCGATGTCGCTGTGGCTGTCGGCCTGCCTGTTCATCGCCCTGCTCAACCGCGGCCCGCGCGGCTATGCGTTCCTGCTGGCCGGGTACACCACCGCGTTCATCGGCTTCCCGGCGGTGACCTCGCCGGACACCATCTTCGACACGGTGGTGGCACGCAGCGAGGAGATCATCCTGGGCACGGTGGTGGCGGTACTGTTCGCCTCGCTGTTCTTCCCGACCTCGGTGCAGCCGATGCTGCGCGCGCGGATCGGCAACTGGATGGGCGATGCGGCGCAGTGGTGCCGGCAGATCCTGCTGCGTGGCCAGGCGCACACCCCGCGCAACCGGCTGGCGGCCGACCTGGTGCAGTTCGAGGCACTGATCGAATTCCTGCGCCGCGACGACCCGCGCCATGCCGGGGCGGCGGTGTCGATGCAGCGGCTGCGCGAACGCATGCTGCTGATGCTGCCGGTGCTGTCCTCCATTGCCGACCGGCTGGGCGCGCTGCGCGCCGGCGGACGCGCGCTGCCGCCGGGGCTGGAACCGCTGGTGGCCGACATCGCCGCATGGCTGGACACGCCCGGCCGTTCCACGGCCAGTGAATATGCCTCGCTGCGCGCGCGCATCCTGGCGCTGAAGCCGGCCGTGGATGGCGAGCTGGACCACTTGCTGCTGGTCACCCTGCTGCTGCGCCTGGAAGAGCTGGTGGACCTGTGGCAGGACTGCACCACCCTGCAGGCGGCGATCGAGGACGGCGACGCCCCGCGCGATACCGCCCACTACCGGATCCGCACCACGCGCAGCGCCGATGCCCGCCACGTGGACTACGGCATGGCGCTGTTCTCGGCGGCCAGCGCCGGGGTGGCCCTGATGACCTACTGCGCACTGTGGATCACGCTCGGTTGGGAAGGCGGTGGCAACGGCGCGATGATGGCCGCGGTGGCCGCCGCATTCTTCGCCGCGCAGGACGATCCGGCGCCGAGCATGCTGTCCTTCCTGCTGTGGGCCATCGTGGCCAGCCTGGTGGCCGGCGTGTACCTGTTCGGCGTGTTCCCCGCCGTGCACGACTTCGGCAGCCTGGCGCTGGTGCTGGCGGTGGTGTTCCTGCCGGTGGGGTTGTTGCTGCACACGCCGAAAAACGCATTGATCGGGCTGCCGCTGATGGTCAACCTGGTGGCGCTGCTCAACGTGCAGAACACCTACAACGCCAACATCCAGAGCTTCATCAATTCCTCGGTGCCCATGTTCATCGGCATCGGCTTTGCGGTGGTGATGACCCGGCTGTTCCGCTCGGTGGGCGCCGAATGGACCGCGCGCCGGCTGGTCCGCCAGGGCTGGGCCACGCTGGCCGAGGCCGCGCAGGGCCGTGGCCAGCAGGACCGCCAGCAGTTCGCCGCGCGCATGCTGGACCTGCTGGGCCTGCTCGCACCGCGCCTGGCTGCCACCCCCGAAGGCAGCGACATCGCCTCGGTGGACATGCTTACCGAAGCGCGGATCGGGCTGAACATCCTGCAGCTGCGGCGCGCCCGGCACGGGCTGCCGCCGACCAGCGTGGAGGCGATCGAGGCGATCCTGGACGAGGTGGCCGCGCACTACCGCGCGCAGGTTGCCCAGCGCCGGCCGCTGCCGGCCCCCGCCGGGTTGCAGGCCAAGCTGGAGGCCTCGCTGCGGCGGGTGCAGACCGTGGACGCCGGCAAGGCCCGCGATGAAGCGCTGATGGGCGTGATGGGGCTGCGTTTTGCGCTGTTCCCGGACGCACCGGTGGTGGACAGCCCTGCTGCTCTATCGCCCGGCCTGCCCGCGCCGCGCTGAACCGGCCAGGTGCGGGCGCGCCAGCCCGCGCCGATCAACGCTATCCTGACGCCTGCATTTCTGCATGGAACAAGGTGATCCTGGATGAGTTACGACATGATGGTGTTCGACCCCGCCGTGGCCCCGCGCGATGCGGCGGCCTTCCTGGAGTGGTACGACGCGCAGACCGAGTGGAGCGAGAAGCACGAGTACGATGACCCGGCCGTCTCGGTGCCGGCGCTGCAGGCATGGTTCGCCGCCATCGTCGAGCACTTCCCGCCGATGAACGGCCCGCTGGCCGATGACGAAGATGACCGTCCCGAAGTGACCGACTACAGCGTCGGCCAGCACGTGATCTATGCTTCGTTCGCCGATTCGGTCGCCGAGAACGCGCATGGCCTGGTGCAGGTGCTGGCCAATGCCCACCAGGTGGGCTTCTTCGACGCCAGCGGCGACGGCGCCATCGTGTTCCCCGACGGCACCGTGGTGATTCCGGAGTAACTCCGGCGCAGCGCTAGAACAGCTGGCCCTGGGCCGGCGTCGGCGCCTGCACCGCAGGTTCGGCTGCGGCTGCATCACGCGATGCAGCCGCGTTGCCGGTCAGCCGCACCGCCAGCCCGGACACGCGGCTGGCATGCCGCTTCAAGGCGGCCTCCAGCACCGGCGCGCTGCCCAGCACATGCAGTGACTGGCGTGCGCGGGTCATGCCGGTATAGAGCAGCTCGCGCGACAACACCCGGTTGTCGCGCCACGGCAGCTGCAACCAGACCTCATCGAATTCGGACCCCTGCGCCTTGTGCACGGTCATCGCGAACGCGCTTTCGTGCGCGGGCAGCGCGCCCGGGTGGAAGCCGCGCGGTTGATCGGGCGTGTCGCCGGGGAACCAGGCGGTGATTGCACCGTGGCGGTCGGCCAGGCAGATGCCGATGTCGCCGTTGAACAGACGATGGCGGTAGCTGTTCTCTGTCACCAGCAGCAGGCGCCCGTGGAAGTACCCCGGCGCCATGCCCGCGCGCGGCACGCCGGCCAGCAACGCTTCGATACGCGCATTGAGCCCGCGCGCGCCTTGCGGTCCTTCGCGCACGGCGGTGAGCAGGCGGATGCGACCGGCGTTGGCCAATGCCTGGCCCGGGTCGACGGCATCGCCGAGCCCGCGCCAGTGCGACAGCAGGTGGTCGCGGTGCTGCTGCAGCGGATCGACCTGGTCTTCGTGGAAGTGCACGCCGGCCAGCTGACCGCCCCGCAGCAGGGCCAGCGCAGTAGCAGGGTCGCCCTCGCGCACGGCATGCGCCAGCGGTGCCAGATCCAATGCATCGGTCTGCCGGTAGCCGCGCTGCAGCTGCACGCGGCGACCGGCGAACTGCGTGGCCGGTGCCAGCGGCTGCAACGCGGCCGGGGCCAGCAGCGTATGCAGCGCTGCATGATCGTCGGCCTGGGTGCCGAGGCCATCGCCGCTGGCGCGCAGGATCGCACTGAGCACATCGCCGGCTTCCACCGACGGCAACTGGTCCGGGTCGCCCAGCAACACCAGCCGGGTGCCGGAGGCGATCGCTTCCACCAGTTTGGTCATCAGCGGCAGGTCGATCATCGAGGCTTCGTCCACCACCACCACGTCGAACGGCAACGGGTTGTCGCCGTGGTGACGGAAGCGCGGCGAATCGGGGATCACCCCGAGCAGCCGGTGCAGGGTGGTGCCGGTGCTGGGCATGGCGTCGCACAGCGCCGGGGCGATGCCCAGCAGGCGCAGCCGCTGCACCGCCAGGCGCAGGCTTTCGGCCATGCGTTCGGCGGCGCGGCCGGTGGGCGCCGCCAGGGCGACCCGCGGCAACGGCTGGTCGGCCTGCACCGCCTGGGCCGCCAGCAGCACCAGCAGCCGCGCGATGGTGGTGGTCTTGCCGGTGCCCGGCCCGCCGGTGACCAGCACCAGTGGATGCTGCATGGCCACGCCTGCCGCGCGGGCCTGGTGGTCGATGCCTTCGCGCGCCTGCGGGAACAGCTGCGCGAACAGCGAAGCCAGCGCGGCGGGATCGGCCTGCCCCGGCGGATGGGTGGCGATGCGCTGCAGGCCGTCGGCCAGGCGGCGCTCGTACTCGCGGTAGCGGCGCAGGTAGAGCAGGCCGTTTTCCAGCACCAGCGGGACCTCGGTTGCCGGTGCGCTGTCGGTGTCGGGTACATCCACCCAGGGCGAGTCGCGCAGCTGCTCCAGCCAGGTGTCGGCGTCGGGCCAGGCGGTGTCGGCCTCGACCAACCGCTGCGGCTGGCGGGGGTCGAGCCCGGCATGCCCCTGCGACACGGCCAGCGAGGCCAGGGCGGCGGCGGCCAGCACCGTATCGGGCGTGTCCGGGTGCAACCGGCGCAGGCTCTGCGCCAGGGCGTGGTCGAGGGTGCGCAGTGTGCCGCCGTTCTTCAGTGCCGCGAGCAGGCTCATGCCTCACCCCGCGCGCGGGCCGCCATGCGCGCCTGGGCGTGCTCGCCGCCGGCGAACAAGGCGTCCAGTGCATCCACCAGGGCCGGGTCGAAGCGGTGCGCATACACGCCGGGGCTGTCGGCGCGGGCGGCATCCAGGCCGCGGCAGAACAGGTAGCGGATGCCGCCCATGTCGCGCGCGTAGTCGTACCGTGCGCCCAGGCGGAAGCGCAGCCAGCGGTGCAGTGCCACCGTGTAGATCAACGCCTGCAGGTCGTATTCGCTGTGCTGCATGGCGCTCTGCAGCCGCACCGGGTCGTAGCCGGGCAGCCGGTTGGATTTGTAGTCGAGCACGTACCAGCGATCGCCGCGCACGTAGGTGAGATCGATCTTGCCGGTCATCAAGCCCTCCAGCTTGCGCCGCGTGCCGAAGCCGCGCCGTTCGCGGACCAGCCCATGCGCGTGCAGCAGGTCGAGCAGCAGCGGCACGGCGGTGGGCTGCATGGCGAAGTGGAACTCGATTTCCGCCCGCCGGTCGGTGGCCGGCAGGTCGTGCAGCGCGCCCCCTTCGGGCAGCGCCACGGTCAGGGTCTGGCCGACCAGGGCGGTCAGCACCGCCACGCCATCGTCGAGGTCTTCGTCGGCATAGCCTTCCTCGCCCAGCGAGGTGCGCAGCACGTCCGCCTCGTCATCGGGTGCCGGTTGCCCGGCCTGCCAGTGCGCCCAGCGCGCGAAGTCGGTGTTCTCCAGCGCGTCGTGCAGCACGTTGCCGAAGCGGCTGCCCATGAAGCGGGGGTCGACCTCGTCGTCGCGCTGTGGCACGGCCTGCGCGGTATCCAGGGTGAGATCCTCGCCGCTGGGTTCGTCGGCGGCGGGCGCCGGAACCTCGGTGGCGGCGGCATCGGTGTCGTGGCCGGCGTCGGCATGCGCCAGCTGGGTGAAGCTGTACACCCACCAGTCGTGCGGGATGCGCCGGGTCAGCGCGCGCACCGGCGGCAGGTCGCCGTCGCGTTCGGTGGCCAGCTGCGCCGGGCGCGGTTCCAACGGGGCCTGGATCACGGCGATGTCCGGATGCGCGCGCAGCGCGTCCAGGTCGGACAGCATCGGCGCCAGCCGGGTTTTCGCGGTGCCGGCCAGGTCGCCCGCGGCAATCCACAGCGCATGCTCGGCGCGGGTCAGGCCCACGTACAACAGGCGCGCGTCTTCGGCTTCCTGCTCCTGCGCGCGGCGCGTGCTGGCCGCGCTCCAGGCCTCGTCCTTGTCCAGCTTCCAGTGCAGCTCGCGGCGCGCGTTGGCATGCACGGTGCAGTGGGTGTCGGTATTGGGCGCGCTGCCGCCGATGCCCACGAACGGCAGGAACACCAGCGGATATTCCAGGCCCTTGCTCTTGTGCAGGGTGATGATCTGTACGCGGCGTGCGTCCGACTCCAGCCGCAGCAGCTGCGCCTCGTCGTTCTGGTCGGCGTGGGCCATCTGCACCTGCAGCCAGTCCAGCAGGCCATGCATGCCCAGCGTCTGCGCCGCGGCCTGCTGCAGCAGTTCGCCCAGCTGCAGGTAGTTGGTGAGGCGGCGTTCGCCGTCGATCAGGCCAAGCAGGCGCTCGGCGTGCTCGGCGCACAGGTCGGCGATCACCGCGAACGGGCCCCCGCGCTGCCAGCGTTCGCGCCATAGCAGCAGGCGGACCTGGAAACTGCGTTGCGCGTCGCCCTCGCGTTCCAGCGCGTCGATGGCAGCGGCATCTTCGCCCAGCAGCACGGTGGACAACGCTGCGCGCAGGCGGCCTTCGTCGGCCGGTTGCAGCAGGGCCAGCAACAGCACGCGCAGGTCCTGCGCCTCGGGCGTGGCATACAGGCTCTGCTTGCCGGCGGCGACGGCGGGAATGCCCACCGCGCTCAACGCCTGCTGGATGCGCGTGGCTTCTTTGTGCGAGCGCACCAGCACGGCGATGTCGCCGGGCTGCAGCGGCTGCCCGCGCAGCAGCGCGCGGCCCTGGCGGGCTTCGCTGAGCAACTGGTGGATGGCCGCCACGCACGCATCGCTGGCCTGTTGCCGCGAGGCATCGGCCTTGAGCGCGCCGCCGTCGGGATTGTCCAGCAGGCGCAGGGTCAGGCCGGGCGCGGGTACGCCATCGCGCAGGAAATCGGTGTCCAGGCGGGTGCTGCCCGGGTACACCGGCTCGAAGCGGATGTCGGTTTCCAGGAAGGCCGTGTCGCCGGCGTTGGCATACAGCGCCTGGATGGCGTGCAGCACGGCCGGCCGCGAGCGGAAGTTGCGGTCCAGCGGCGGCGCCGGATCGGCCTGGTGCTTGGCCTTCAGGTAGGTGTGGATATCACCGCCGCGGAAGCCGTAGATGGCCTGCTTGGGGTCGCCGATCAGGAACAGCGCCGGGGTCAGGCCCGCCGCGCGGGTTTCCTCCGAATCGCCGAACACGCGCTGGAAGATGCTCCACTGGCGGTCATCGGTGTCCTGGAACTCGTCCACCAGGGCGATCGCGTACTGCGCGCGCAGCTGTTGCACCAGCACGTTGCGGTGCGGCCCATCGAGCGCATCGGCAACGCCGTCGATCAGGTCGTCATAGGTCTGTACGCGGCCGACCCGCTTGAGCTCGGCCAGGCGTGCGCGGGCCTGGTCGCGCAGCGCGTGCAGGAAGGCGATGGCCTGGCCGCGCTGCCACTGCGCCAGCGCATCGGTGGCAGCCAGGTACAGCGCCAGTGCGTGCTGCAGCGGTGAGTGCGGCGTCTTGCCGGCGTGCGCCTTGTTGGTGCGCGCGCTGAGTTCTTCCGGGGTCAGCCGACGCAGCCGCTCCGGATCGGCGTCCAGCGGCGCGTCCGGAGCGTCCGCCCCGGCCCAGCGGTGCAGCTGCACGCTCAGCGGCTCCAGCCAGGCCAGCTTGTAGCTGTTGCCATTGAGTACCTTGGCCTCGACTGCGGCACAGACCTCGCCCATGAAGGCGTCGCCGTGCTGGCGGTAGGCGTCGGCGAACTGGCGTGCGGCCAGCGCATGCGCCGGGCGTGGATCGTCGTTCAACCCGGCGGGCACCGGCGGCAGCAACGGCAACGGCTTGATCAGCGTTGCCAGGTCGCCGGCCAGCGCCTCGGGGCTGGACCACAACCGGGTCAGTGCGTCGACAGTGGCCGCATCGTTGGCATGGACCCGCCACAGGTCGGCGGCCAGTTCGTCGTGCAGCGCGCGTTCGCTGGGCAACAGCGTCGGCGGGTCGAAGGTGTGCCCGCTTTCCAGCGCGTGCTCGCGCAGCACCCGCGTGCAGAAGCCATGGATGGTGAAGATGGACGCCAGGTCGATTTCATCGGCGGCGGTCTGCAGCCGGCGTGCCAGCGCGGCCGGAGTTTCCTCGCCCAGCGCCAGCTGGCGCTGCAGGATCCACCGGGTCAGCACCACCTCGGGGCTGTCCTCCTCGCCCGGCGCGCGTTCCACCAGCTGCGCGGCCAGGGCCAGGCGTTCGCGGATGCGCTTGCGCAGTTCCTGGGTGGCCGCATCGGTGAAGGTCACCGCCAGGATCTGACCGATGCGCCAGCCCTTTTCCACCACCAGCCGGGTGAACAGGGTGGCCAGGGTGAAGGTTTTTCCGGTGCCGGCACTGGCCTCGATCAGGCGCACGCCGTCCAGCGGCAGCGCCAGGTAGGGGTCATCCAGCAGGTCGGGGGCGGTCATCGCGCAGCACCTTGTTCGTCGAAGCCGGCAAATATCCGGCCTTCGCGCACCGCGGTGAACACCACGAAGCTGTTGTGGAGCAGCTGCCCGTAGCTGTCGGCGCTGGCGAAGGGATCGTGGCCGCGCAGCGCCAGCTGATAGCCGGCACCGCTGGATTCGGCCCAGCTGCGGTCACTGCCATACCAGCGCGCGCGGCCCTCGGCCTCGCGCTTGGCCGGCGGAGCGGTATACAGCGCCCAACCGGTGGACGGCGCATACAACAGCGGCGCGCGCAGCCCCTCGTTGCGCAGCTGCAGCAGCCGCCGCAGCACCTGCTGCGCCTGCTCGGGCGGCAGCGGCGGCAGCACATGCGGGCCCAGGCCTTCTTCGCCACTGTCGTGGAACTGCACCAGGGGTAGCGCGTCGCCGGCGGCATTGGCCAGCAGCCAGTCCAGGCCGTGGCGGATTGCGGCGCGGCCGTTGAGCGGCCCGGGGCGCAGCCGCACGATGCCCTGCGCATGCACGTCGTTGACGCGCCCGTGCAGGCGCACACCCTCGATGTTCACCTCATGGCGGCGGCTGTCGGCCACGCTGCCGGCCTGCCACTGGGCCAACGCCTGCGCGTACGGGCGGGTCTGCACCTGCAGCCCCTCGAACTGGCGCTCGCCCAACGCACCGGACGGCAGCAGCGCACGTGCGCGCAGCCGCGGATACAGCGGCGCGTCGTCCTGGCCCAGGGTGGCGTCGATCACCGCCTGCTGCAGTCGCAGGGTGTCGGTGCCGCGCGCGGCCATCACCAGCGGCTCCACGTCGTCGGCGTCGGCGAGGTCGTCGGGCAGGCGCAGCCCGAGCCGTTGCGACAGGAACTGGCTGGCCGGATCGGTCAGGAAGCGGCGCAGCGCATCCAGGCTGAGTTCGCTCTCGCCTGGCAGCGTGTCGGCTGGCGGCAACGGCTGGTCGAACCAGGCCGCCAACGGGCGCCGCCGCCCGCCCAGCGATCCGGCGGCCGG
Source organism: Stenotrophomonas sp. 2619 (assembly GCF_040548725.1). Taxonomy (NCBI): domain Bacteria; kingdom Pseudomonadati; phylum Pseudomonadota; class Gammaproteobacteria; order Lysobacterales; family Lysobacteraceae; genus Stenotrophomonas; species Stenotrophomonas sp. 2619. The sequence goes on from NZ_JBEPSF010000002.1 coordinate 28,656, forward strand.
ATGCCACTGCTGGCGATAGCTGAAGCGCCGCGGCTCGTCGCCGCCGCCGAACGCGGCCGGGGCGAACGGCTGCAGCGAGTGGCGCACGGTGAGCTGGCGGGCAGCGGTGGCCGGCACCTGGTGGTACTCGGCCGCCGCATCGATCAATTCGCTGACCAGCACCGAGGGCTCGCGCACGCTGCCGTCGCGTGGGTCGGCACCCAGGTAGCTCAGGTAGAACACGTCCTGCGCCGAAGCGAACAGCTGCAGGAACAGGAAGCGGTCGTCCTCGCGCAGCGAGCGGTCGCCATACCGGCGCTTGTCGGTGCCCAGTTCGGCCGTGAGCTGGTTGAGCCCGGCGGCCGGATCGCGGCGCGGGAAATCGCCGTCGTTGAGGCCCAGCACGCAGATCACCCGGAACGGTAGCAGGCGCATTGGCACCATCCGACCGAAGCTGATGCCGCCGGTGAGCAGCGGCGCGCGGGTGTCGGCCTCGGCCAGGACGCCGGCGAAATGCGCGCGCACCACCTCCGGGGCCACCTCGCCCTGGAACTCGGCCTGGTGGGCGTCGCGGGCGAACTCGTTGATCAGCTTGCGCAGGCGCTCCAGCGCACGCTGGCTGCTGGCGGCCTGCGGGGGCACCGGCAGCAGCGCGTCCAGCAACGCCAGCAGGCGCTGGCGCCAGTGCGACGGCGGCATCGCCTCGCCCAGCACCCGCTGGTAGCGGGCCAGCACCCGCAGCAGGCCCAGCAGGCGATCCAGCGCGTCGAGCGCGCTGCCTTCCAGTTCCGGCCAGGGCGCCACCCCGGCGATATCGCCGTCACTGCCACTGGCATGACCCAGCAGCAGCCGGTCCAGCGCGAACTGCCAGGTAAAGGCATCGTCGCGTGGGGCCTGGTGCTGGTGGCGGTGCTGGGCATCCAGGCCCCAGCGCGCGCCGGCCGCCTGCAGCCAGTCGTGCAGGCGATCAAAGGCGGCCGCATCCAGCCCGGCGGCCTCGGCCAGCGGTGCGCTGGCCAGCAGGTCCAGCACTTCGTTCAACCCGAAGCGCGACACCGGCAGGCCCAGCAGGTGCACGAACACGTCGGCCAGCGGTTCGCCGGCCAGCGGGCTGGTGTCGGCCAGCGCGTAGGGAATATGGTCCTCGCCGCCGCTGCGGCCGCCGAACACCGCTTCCAGGTACGGCACGTAGGGATCGATGTCCGGGGCCAGCACCGCGATGTCGCGGGCCTGCAGCGGCGGGTCGAAGCGCGGGTCCTGCAGCAGCGCACGCAGCTGGTCGTGCAGCACCTGCAGCTCGCGCAGGCGGGTGTGGCAGGCGTGCACCTGCAGGCTGGGGTCGTCATGGCGCAGCCCCTCGCGGCGCGCGCCGGCCGGCTGGCCGCGGCGATGGAACAGGTCGCGCTGCAGCCGGTGCAGCAGGCTGTCGGACAGTCCACCGGCGTCCATGTCCGGGCGCGCGTCGTCTTCGGGATCGTCATAGGCGGCGATCTCGCCGGACGGGTGCACCACTTCATAGCTGCCCAGCACCGCCATGAAGTCGCGGCCTGCCGCGCCCCAGGCCTGCAGCAGGCGGTTCTCGCCGGCCGCTTCACCGAACGGGTCCGGCGCGCCGCTGCGCAGCTTCTCGCCCAGCGTCTGCAGGTCGCCCCAATACGCCTGGGTGGGCGTGGGCAGGTAGAAGTGCATCGTGCCGACCCGGGCCTGGGTGGCCATCACCCGCAGCACGTCGGGGGAGATGTTGAGCGTGGCGAAGGCGAACACCCGCGCCGGCAGGCCCTGCGGCAACGGGCGGCCCGGGCCTTCGAAGCGCGACAGGTAGGCATCGATGCGGCGCGCGCGGTAGTGGTGGCCGCTGGCGATGTGCCGCCATAGGATCGCCTGCGGGTCCTGCGCGTCGGCCCCGGCCTCCCAGCGCAACAGCCAGTCGCGACGCCAGGCCTGGTACTTCTCGTACACCGCCGCCAGCTCGCCGGCCAACGCCCATGGCTTGAGCGGATCGGCCGCCGACAGGTAGGCCTGCAGCGCCTGCATCGGCGCCTGCGCCAGCACGGCCGGGTCGGTCAGCGCGGCGTACAGCTTCCAGCGCAGCGCCGCCGCGGTGAGGTCGTCGTGCTCGCCGGGCACGTTGGCGTTGAGCGCGCGGGCAACGAACTCACCCGGGGTAAGGAATTCCAGGTTGGCGGCAATGCCATACTCGACCGCCAGGGTGGACTGTAGCCAGCGCCGCATCGCCACCTGCGGGATCAGCACCACCTCCGGCACCAGGACGGACTGGTCCGGTACCGGCTCACGCACGGCCGTGGCCAGCAGCGCAGCCAGCACGTCGAGTGAGTTGGAGTGGTACAGGCGGAAGTCGGACGCAGCATCAGTCATCGCGCCAGTGTGCCGCAGCGGCCGCGCGATCACGAGGGTGGCCGGGGTCGGATCCGCCTCAAAAGCCGGCCATGCCGCGAACCGGCACGGTGTGTTGCGAGCGGCGTCGCAGGCCGGGCGGCAGGGTCGTGCCACAATACTGCACGGTCCAGTTCGGTTATGTTCAGCCGTTCACCACGATCTTACAACGTTGGAATTTTGTTAATGGCGTCCATGACGGCTTCCGAAGAATCGCTGGTGCAGTTGTCCAACGTGCGTATCGATCGCGGCGGTCGCAGCATCCTGCGCGACGTTTCGCTGCAGGTGCCGCGCGGCAGCATCACCGCCGTGCTGGGCCCGTCGGGCAGCGGCAAGTCCACCCTGCTGGCGGCGCTGACCGGCGAACTGCGCCCGGTGGCCGGCACGATCACCCTGTTCGGCCAGCCGATCCCCGAGCGCAGCAGCGCGCTGCGTGAGATGCGCCGCAGCGTGGGCGTGCTGCTGCAGGGCAATGGCCTGCTCACCGACCTGACCGTGGCCGAGAACGTCGCCCTGCCGCTGCGCACCCACACCCGCCTGCCGGCGCCGGTGCTGCGCCGCCTGGTGGACATGAAACTGCACGCGGTGGGCCTGCTGGCCGCCGCCGATGCCTGGCCGCGCGAGTTGTCCGGCGGCATGGCGCGGCGCGTGGCACTGGCCCGTGCGCTGGCGCTGGACCCGCCGCTGATGATCTACGACGAACCGCTGACCGGGCTGGACCCGATCGCCTCGGGGGTGATCATGAGCCTGATCCAGCGCCTCAACCACAGCCTGGGCCTGACCAGCATCATCGTCAGCCACCATGTGCACGAGACCCTGCCGATCTGCGACCAGGTGATCGCCATCGCCAATGGCGGCGTGGTGTTCCAGGGCAGCCCGGCCGACCTGGACGCCAGCCAGGACCCGCTGCTGCGCCAGTTCCTGCACGGCCAGCCCGATGGCCCGATTCCGTTCGATGCCGCGCCGCGCGCGAGGGTTGCCTGATGCCGTTTGTTGACGCCACCCGCTCGCTGGGCCGCGCCGGCCTGTTCTCGCTGACGGTCCTGCGTGGCTCGCTGCCCACCGCCGACTTCCTGGCCGAGCTCACCCGCGAGATCTACAAGGTGGGCGCCCGCTCGTTGCCGATCATCGCCGTGGGCGGTGCCTTCGTCGGCCTGGTGCTGACCCTGCAGGGCTACCGCACGCTGACCACCTTCGGCGCCGCCGATGCGCTGTCCACGCTGCTGGGGCTGTCGCTGTACCGCGAACTGGCTCCGGTGCTGACCGCGCTGCTGTTCATCGGCCGCGCCGGCAGCTCGATCGCCGCCGAACTGGGCCTGATGCGCGCCACCGACCAGATCAAGGCGCTGGAGCTGATGGCCATCGACCCGATCGCCAAGGTGGTGGCGCCGCGCTTCTGGGCGGCGGTGCTCACCGTGCCCCTGCTCACCGGCATCTTCTGCTCGCTGGCGATCAGCGCCAGCTACTTCGAAGCGGTGCACGTGCTGGGCCTGGACAACGGGGTGTTCTGGTCGGCGCTGAGCAACAGCGTGGACTTCTGGGACGACTTCGGCGTGGCAATGCTGAAATCGGCAATCTTCGGCGGTACCGCCGCGCTGGTGGCCTCCTACGTGGGCTTCCACGCCGAACCCACCATCGAAGGCACCTCGGTGGCGACCACCCGCGCGGTGGTCAACGCCTCGCTGCTGGTACTGATGTTCAACTTCGTGCTGTCGGCAATGATGTTCCGCTGAACACCGATCCATGAAACCCGCCCGGGCACGCCTGGGCACCTGACAAACGAACAGTGAGACAACCATGGCCATCCGCGGTCCCAGACTCGAATTTTCCGTCGGCGCATTCCTGCTGCTGGCGCTGGCCTCGCTGCTGGTGCTGGCCGTCGCCTCCACCAACCAGCGCTGGGGCTTCGGCAGCGACGGCTACGAACTGAAGGCGCGTTTCACCCAGATCGGGCAGCTGCGCAAGCAGGCCCCGGTCAAGATCGGCGGCGTGACCGTCGGCCAGGTCGGCGCGATCGAACTGGACCCGCTCAAGTTCGACTCCATCGTCACCCTGAAGCTGGACCCGAAGTTCAAGGATCTGCCGGCCGACACCTCGGCGGGCATATTCACCAGCGGTTTGCTCGGCGAGAGCTATATCGGACTGCAGCCGGGCGGTGACCCGGACGTGCTCAAGTCCGGCGATGAGATCGCCTTCACCCAGCCGGCGGTAGACCTGCTGCAGTTGGTTGGCAAATACATGTTCAGTGGCCCGGCCAACGCCGGTGGCACTGAGTCCCAGGACGCCCACGGCGCTGAAGCGCCTGCAACGGAACCGCAGAAATGACCCGCAAACTGATCCCCGCCCTGCTCGCCTCGGCCCTGCTCGCCAGCCTTCCCTCGCTGGGCTTCGCCCAGGCCGCCCCGGCCCCGGCCGCTGCCGCGCAGAACGACGCCGGCCAGGCCGTGCTGGACGCCAGCACGCGCATCCTGAGCACGCTGCAGCAGCGCCGCAGCGAGTTCCGCGCGAACCCGACGGTGCTGCGCACCTTCATCAACAGCGAGCTCAACAAGACCTTCGACCGTGACTACGCCGCCCGCCTGGTGCTGGGCGTGCACGGCCGCGGTGCCTCCGATGCCGACGTCAAGCTGTTCGCCGATGCCATGGCCGACAACCTGATGCAGCGCTACGGTTCGGCCCTGCTGGAAATCCAGGGCAAGCCGACCTTCCGCCTGAAGGGCCAGTCGCCGCTGCCGGGCAACCGCGGCGTGCGCGTTTCCACCGAGCTGATGCGCGCCGGCAACGAGCCGACCCCGGTCGACTACCTGATGCGCAACGTCAACGGCCAGTGGAAGATCTTCGACGTGATGATCGAAGGCATCTCCTACGTGCAGACCTTCAAGACCCAGTTCGATGCACCGCTGCGCCAGAAGTCGATCCAGCAGGTGGCCACCGAACTGCGCAACGGCACCATGCAGGCTGGTCAGGCGCCCCGTGGCAAGTAACAGCGCCAGCGTGCAGCGCAACGGTACGGCGCTGGTCTTCAGCGGCGTGCTCGACCGCACAGCAGCGACCGCCCTGTGGCCGTCGCTGTCGTCGCTGGAGGGCGTGCGCCAGCTCGACCTGACGGCGGTGACGCGGGTGGACAGCGCCGGGTTGGCGCTGCTGGCCGAACTGGCGGCGCGCCTGCGCGGCCAGGGCAGTGCGCCGGACATCGTGGGCAGCCCCGCCGGTTACACCGAACTCAGCGCCGCCTACCGGCTGGCGCCCACCCTGGATTTCCATGCCCTTTCTGCGGCGAGCTGACATGAACGTCATACGCACCCTCCCCCTGTTGATCCTGGCCCTGGCGCTGAGCGCCTGTGCCGGCAAGCCCGCGCGTGACAGCGCACCGGCCAGCGTTGCCGTGGACACCGCTGCGGCGTCCACGGACGCCGTGCCGGCCGCCCCTGTCGCTGCCGATGCCGATGCAACGGCCGCCAGCGCCAGCCCGCCGGTCGCGGCGGCGTCGGTCGGCACCCCGCCGCCGGCCACCGGCGAGACCGCCCCGACCAACGCCGAAGATGACTTCGCCGCGTTGTACGGCGGCCCGGCACCGAGCGTCGACGGCACCGAGCCCAATCGCGCCACCTACGATCCGTGGGAGCCGCTCAACCGCCGCGTGCACAGCTTCAACAACGTGGTCGACCGCGCCGTCGCCCGTCCGCTGGCCACCGCCTACACCCACGTGGTGCCCCGCTTCGCGCGCACTGGGGTCAGCAACTTCTTCAACAACCTGCGCGCGCCGGTGACCATCACCAACCAGCTGCTGCAGGGCCGTCCGGACGATGCGTGGGACAGCCTGGGCCGGTTCCTGATGAACTCCACGCTGGGCGTGGGCGGGCTGTTCGACCCGGCCAGCAAGGCGCTGGTGCCCAGCCGCAAGGAAGACTTCGGCCAGACCCTGGGTGCCTGGGGCTGGCGCCGTTCGCGCTACGTGGAACTGCCGTTCTTCGGCCCGCGGACCGTGCGTGACGTGTTCGGCCTGGCCGGCGACATGCCGCTCTCGCCGATCCGCACCATCGAGGAAGACAAGGTGCGCATCGGCCTGCAGGGCCTGCAGCTGGTGGACATGCGCTCGCAGTTGCTGGCCATCGACGACATGCGCGACAACGCCGTGGACGAGTACACGCTGGTGCGCGATGCCTGGCTGCAGCGCCGCAACTACCAGATCGAAAACGACCTGCGCGGCAAGCATGCCCGCGGCAAGGACGCCGACGACACCGCCCCGATCCCGATCGATGCGATGCCGATGCCCAACTGGGGCAACTGATCGGACACTAAAAAACCCCGCCTTGGCGGGGTTTTTTAGTGGGCGTGCGCCCGACCACGCAGACCAGGGGCACCGGGCATGGCCCGGCACCCCCGTGGCTCAGGCAGCCAGCGCGGCGTCGATGGCCGCGACCAGGCGGGCGTCGTCGGCCGGCACGTCCGGGGCGAAGCGGGCGATGACCTGGCCGTCGCGGCCGATCAGGAACTTCTCGAAGTTCCACAGCACGCCCGGCGCCGGGTTGACCACCAGCTCCGGGTACTTGGCCACGGCGCCCTGCAGCTTCTCGCGCATCGGGCCTTCGCCGGTGGCGGTCGGCTGTGCGTCGGTCAGCGCGCGGTACAGCGGGTGCACGTCATCGCCGGCCACGCTGATCTTGGCGAACAGCGGGAAGGCCACGTTGTATTCCAGCTGGCAGAACTGCTGGATCTCCGACTCGCTGCCCGGCTCCTGGGCCAGGAAGTTGTTGGCCGGGAAACCCAGCACTTCCAGGCCGGCGTCGTGCTTGGCCGCGTACAGCTGCTGCAGGCCTTCGTACTGCGGGGTCAGGCCGCACTTGGAGGCCACGTTGACCACCAGCAGCACCTTGCCGCGGTAGTCGGCCAGCGACGACGGCTGGCCTTCGATGGTGGTCACGGGGATGTCGTAGACAGTCTGGCTCACTACAGATTCCTTGGGTTGGGACAGGAACGCCACGGGCTCGCCCATGGCGGGAAAGATTCAATCAACGCAGATCGTGCCCACCGCCACGCCACCGTCGATGCGCTGGCGGCAGCCGAAGTTCTGGCTGATGTCGGTCTGGCAGACGCCCCGCGCCTTGGCACCGGGGGCCACCTCGCCCTGGGCCAGGCACTGGCCGGTGCAGTCGGCCTTGGTGCTGCAGGCCTTGCCGGCATCGGCGTAGGGCACCACGCACTGCACGCGTTGCAGCCGGCCCAGCGGCGTGAGCTGGCCACCGGCCTGCTGGCACGCGGCCGCATCCAGGTGTGCCGACGTTGCGGTAGCGGCGCCGTCGGCGGGTCCGGAGGCCTCCGGCGTGGAGGTGGTGGCGCAACCGGCGACGGCCAGCAGCAGGGACAACAACACGGTCAGGCGCATGCGGGTTTTCCTTGAACGATCGACAGGTGCACAGCATGCGCGATCACGTGCATGCGGTGCATGTACGCCAGGTGTCAGTCCTGCGCGCCGCTGCCCTCGTCCAGGCCGCTGTCCTCGTCCTCGCCGCTGGCGTCGTCCAGCAGGTCCTGGCTCTGCTCGGCGGTGAGCGATTCCACCCCGCGCAGGCGGCGCTCGATGGTGCGGGTCTTGCGGCTGGCTTCGCCCAGGCTGCGGCCAACCGTGCTGATCTGCTTTTCGGCCTTTTCCAGGATGCCGGCGAACTTGCCGAACTCGCTCTTGACCGCGCCCAGCAGGCTCCACACCTCGCTGGAACGCTGCTCGATGGCCAGCGTGCGGAAGCCCATCTGCAGGCTGTTGAGCAGGGCGGTGACGGTGGTCGGGCCGGCCACCACCACGCGATGCTCGCGCTGCAGCAGGTCGACCAGGCCGGGGCGGCGGATCACTTCGGCGTACAGGCCTTCGGTGGGCAGGAACATCACCGCGAAATCGGTGGTGTGCGGCGGCACGATGTACTTGTCGCAGATCGACTTGGCCTGGATGCGGATGGCGCGTTCCAACTGCGCGCCCTGCACGCGCACGCCGTCGGCGTCGCCCTGTTCCTGCGCATCGAGCAGGCGCTCGTAATCCTCGCGCGGGAACTTGGAATCGATCGGCAGCCACACCGGCGTGTCCTCGTGGCCACGGCCGGGCAGGCGCACGGCGATGTCGACCATTTCCCCGCTGTCCGGGCGTACCTTCACCCCGCGTGCGTACTGCTCCTGGGTCAGGGTCTGCTCCAGGATGTTGTCCAGCTGCACTTCGCCCCAGCTGCCGCGGTTCTTGACGTTGGTCAGCACGCGCTTGAGGTCGCCCACGCCGGTGGCCAGCTGCTGCATTTCGCCCAGCCCGCGCTGGACCTGCTCCAGGCGGTCGGAGACCAGCTGGAACGAAGCGCCCAGGCGCGCTTCCAGCGTGGTCTGCAGCTTCTCGTCCACGGTGACGCGCATCTGGTCGAGCTTTTCGGCGTTGTCGGTCTGCAGGCTCTTGAGCTGCTGCTCCAGCGTGGCGCGCATCTCGCCGATGCGCGCCTCGTTGCGCTGGGTCATCTCCTGCAGGCGCAGGCCCAGCGATTCGGCCAGGCGCTGCTGGGACTGCGCGGTTTCCTCGCGGCCCTTGCGGGCGTCTTCGCCCAGGGCCTGGCGCAGCGCGACCATGTGGCTGTCGGTGCGCGTGGTCAGGTCTACCAGCTGCTGGCCGAAGGCCTCGATGCGGGCCTGCTGCTGCTGGCCGAACACGTCCAGCTGCGCGCGCATGTCGTGCAGGCGCTGGGCCAGCAGTTCGCCGGTGCGCTGCTGGGCCAGCGCGCTCTCTTCGCGCGCCTTGCGCGCGTCTTCGCCCAGCGCATCGCGCAGCAGGTCCAGGCGCTGGTCGGTGCGGGTGGACAGGTCGGTCAGCGCGCGCGCGAAGGATTCCAGCCGCGCGTCCTGCTGCCGGCCCAGGCCTTCCAGCTGCTCGCGCAGTTCGCCGCGGCCCACCCGCGCTTCATCGCGCAGGGCCTGCTCAAGGCCGTCGTGCTGGGAACGCCGCAGCAGGACCAGCAGCTGCAGGACGAGGACGACACAGACAAGGCCGCCAAGGATCAGGAATTCGGTTTGCATGCACGCAAGTGTAGGCTGAGCCGGTCTCATTGGCTGCGTCGGGTGCAGGCGTGGTTCGCACGGCGGGGTCCACGTGCGGGGGTCGCCCGGCACGTGGACAACGGCGTGCCTTGGCGTCTTTCAGAGCTGGGTGAACACCTGCTCGCGGGGCAACCGCGACTTGGGCAGGCCGGCATTGAAGTTGGCCGCACTGCCGTAGCCCAGCGCCACCAGCACCACGCTGGTGAAGCCGCGCGCGCGCAGGCCCAGTTCGGCGTCGAGCACGTCGGCGTCGAAGCCTTCCATCGGGGTGGCGTCGATGCCGTGCACGCCTGCGGCCAGCAGCAGCGTGCCCACGGCCAGGTAGGTCTGCTTCTGCATCCAGTGCTGGACGTCGCCCAGGGTGTGGCGGTGCAGGTCCACGTAGTGGTGCAGCGCGCCGCGCTGGCCCTCGCGCGCGGCGTCGGTGGGATAGCGGCCGTCGGCGGATTCCTGGTCGATCACCTGGGCCAGGTACGCATCATCGATACCGGTGCGGGTGGCGAACACGATCACATGCGAGGCGTCGGTGATCTTGGCGGTGTTGTAGGGCTGGTTGGGCTGCGTGGCGCGGGCGATGCGCGCCCGTGCTTCGGCGGTGCCGGCCACCAGGAAGTGCCACGGCTGCGAATTCACCGACGACGGTGCGTTGTGCAGTACCTCCAGCAGGTCCTCCAGCACCGCCGGCGGCAGCGTGCGGGTGGGGTCGTAGGCCTTGGTGGTGTGGCGGCGCAGGGCCACCGGAGCGAGGGTCATGGGAACAGATTCCAGTGCAGGTTCAGTAGGGAGTTCAGAAGCCTTCGAGGACCAGCTTGCCGCGCGCGCGGTGGCTCTCGATCAGGGCGTGGGCCTGGCGCAGGTTGGCGGCGTTGATGCGGCCGTAGTGCTCGCCCAGGGTGGTGCGCAGCACGCCGGCATCCACCAGCGCGGCAACCCGTTCCAGCAGCGCGTGCTGGCGCTCCAGGTCGGGCGTGTTGAAGCTGGAGCGGGTGAACATCGACTCCCAGTGCAGCGACAGGCTCTTGCGCTTGAGCGCCATCACGTCGAGCTGGCCGGGGTCGTCGATCAGCGCCAGCTGGCCCTGCGGGGCAAGCGCGGCCACGATCTGGTCATAGTGCTGGTCGGTGTGGGTCAGGCTGGCCACGTGGCTGACCTCGGCGATGCCCAGCCGCTGCAGGCCGTCGGTGAGCGGCTGCGAATGGTCGATCACATGGTGCGCACCCAGGCCGTACACCCAGTCCTGGGTATCCGGGCGCGAGGCGGTGCCGATCACCGTCAGCCGGGTCAGCTGGCGCGCCAGCTGGATCAGGATCGAGCCCACGCCACCGGCCGCGCCAACCACCAGCAGGGTCTGGCCCTCGCCACCGCCTTCGGCAATGCGCAGGCGGTCGAACAGCAGTTCCCAGGCGGTGATCGCGGTCAGCGGCAGCGCCGCCGCGGCGGCATCGTCCAGGCTGGCGGGCTTATGCCCGACGATGCGTTCGTCCACCAGCTGGTACTCGGCGTTGCTGCCCGGGCGTCCGATCGCGCCGGCATAGAAGACCGCGTCGCCCGGCTGGAACAGGGTCACCTCATCACCCACGGCATCGACGATACCGACCGCGTCCCAGCCCAGTACCCGCGGCTCGGTCACGGCCACGCCGTTGCGCACCTTGGTGTCGACCGGGTTGACCGAGATCGCACGGACCGCCACGCGCAGGTCACGCGGGCCCGGCTGCGGAATCGGCAGGGTGATGTCCTGCAGCGCGCGCGGGTCGCTGATCGGCAGGCCATGTTCGGTATAGGCAACAGCTTTCATCGGGGCAGATCCGTTCGGGAAGACGCACAGCCTGCGCTTCACGGCGCGGGCCGGAAAGGCGCAGAATCGGGCAGCACTTTCACTGTGGGAATGAAAATGGTCCGCGTCGACGATCTCGGCCTGTTCGTGCGTACCGCCGCGTTGGGCAGCTTTTCCAACGCCGCGCGCGAAGCCGACCTGCTGCCCGGGCAGGTGGCCGCAGCGGTGGCCCGGCTGGAGCGCGAGCTGGACCTACGCCTGTTCGTGCGCTCCACCCGCAGCCTGCGCCTGACCGCCGAAGGCGCGCTGTACCTGCCCTACGCGCAGGAAGTGCTGGCCGCGCTGAGCGAGGGCCAGGCGCGGGTACGCGGCGAGGACGCCGAACTGCGCGGGGTGCTGCAGGTGGCCGCACCGTCTGACCTGGGCCGCAACGTGCTGCTGCCGTGGCTGAGCGAGTTCCGCAGCGCGCACCCGAAGCTGCAGCTGCGCCTGCACCTGTCCGACCAGGTGGCCGACGTGTTCCGCGATCCGGTCGACATCGCCTTCCGCCTGGGCCGGTTCGACAACGCCAGCTACGTGGCGCTGCCGCTGCTGCCGGGCAACCGCCGGGTGCTGGCGGCGGCACCGGACTACCTGGCCCGGCATGGCACGCCCGACAGCCTGGACGCGCTCAAGGACCACCACTGCCTGCTGTACCAGCTGGCCGGGCGCGCCTACGACCGCTGGAACTTCGAGGTGGACGGACGCCGGGTGGTGGTGCCGGTACGCGGCAACATGGTCTGCGACGATGCCGACGTGGTGCGGCGCTGGGCCGTGGCCGGCGAGGGCATCGTGTTCAAGTCGTGGCTGGATGTGTGCGCCGACGTGCGTGCCGGGCGCCTGCAGGTGCTGCTGGGCGGTGCCGGCGACAGCCTGCCGTTGAACCTGGTGTGCCCGCACCGCAAGCAGTTCTCCCCGGCCATCCGCCAGCTGCACGCGATGTTCGAACAGCGCCTGCAACCGCTGCTGAAGGATCTGCCGCGCGTGCCCGGCTGACGCTATCGGGATGCGGGGCGGTGCCGGACAATGGCGCTCCCCCGTAGTCGAGTCGCCGCCATGCCGTGGATGGGCATCCAGGACCTGTGGACCTTTGTTGCCGCCGTGCTGGTGTTCCTGGCCCTGCCCGGCCCGGGCACCTTCACCCTGCTTACCGCCACCGGCCGCGGGGGCGTGCGCGGCGGCTACACCGCGCTGTTCGGACTGCTGCTGGGCGACCAGATCCTGATGTGGCTGGCCGTGGCCGGCGTGGCCGCGCTGCTCAAGGCCAACCCGCTGGTGTTCCACGCGGTGCAGTACCTGGGCGCGGCGTACCTGGTGTGGGTGGGCATCGGCCTGCTGCGCCGGCCGCGCGGTGGAAGCGAAGAAGGCGGCATCCGCCTGCAGCCCGGCCACTATTTCCGCCAGGCGGTGCTGATCAACCTGCTCAACCCGAAGGCGATCATCTTCTACATGGCCTTCCTGCCGTTGTTCATCGACCCGGCCCGCCACCAGGGCGTGGTCACGTTCGCGACCATGGCGGTGATCATCTTCGTCATGGGGCTGGCGTATTGCTCGGTGCTGATCGGGGTGGGCAACCTGTTGCGGCGTAGGATTCTTCAGCATCCTCGTGTAGGACTTCTCCTGAAGCGCGTGGCGGGTGTTTTCCTGATCGGCTTCGGCGTGCGACTCGGCGTCAGCGGCTGACGCCCCGCCCTGCGGACCGATGCGCCGATCTGGCGGGCACCGGCGCCGTGCGGCGAATAGACAACGTCATCGGAAGGCGTCTTTTCAATCGGGAACTTGAGATTCCCCGCGACGCCCGCGCGGTGTCCAATCGGCCCCATCGCCCAACGGTCGCCGTCCAGCGCGACCGCGCGCCCCACGCGAGGAACCGATGCCGCCCGTGTATTTCGTCCACCACCTTGCCGGTCACCGCGAGCGCCTGCTCGGCATGGCCACCGACCGCGTCGACCTGGCCCACCCGGCCGTCAGCCGCATCGTTGCCGGGCTGCAGCCACTGGATCGCATCGACCTGCGCGCGTGCCGGTTCGACTGCCAGGCCAGCCTGGACCTGGCGTTGCGTCGGCGCATCCGCGAGGCCGAACAGGCCGCGCAGGGCTGGCGGGTGTTCGACGCGCAGGGCGTGTTGCGCTGCAAGCGTTTCCCCTGCGACGAGCGGGTGGTGTTCCCCCACGGGCTGCCAGTCGATGCGGCGTGGCTGCGCACGCTGGTGGACGACCGGCGCGACCCCCTCGCCGTTTGACGCGCCGGCTCAGCGCGCGTCCAACGCCTGCCGCAGGTGGTCGATGAACACCCGCAGCTTGGGCGCCATCTGGTCGCGCGCCGGGTAGTACAGGTGGAACCCAGCGAACGGCTGCTGCCAGTCCTGCAGCACGCAGCGCAGGCGCCCGGCGGCCACGTCGGCGGCCACCACGGCCTCGAAGGCCTGGCCCATGCCCAAGCCGGCGCGGACCGCCGCGTGGATCAGGCCGGTATCGTTGAACACCAGCGGCCCGCTCACTGCCACGTCGAAATCGCGACCGTCGCGGCTGAACTCCCAGGGCATCAGCCGGCCGGTGCTGAGCCGGTGCACGATGCAGGTGTGGTCGACCAGCGCGGCCGGCGTCTGCGGTACGCCGTGGCGGGCGAAGTAGTCGGGCGTGGCCACCACCACCTGGCGCTCCAGCGGACCGATCGGCACGGCGATCATGTCGCGCGCCAGGGACTCGCCCAGCCGGATGCCGGCGTCGAAGCCCCCGGCGACCAGGTCGGCCAGGCCCGGCTCCACGAACAGCTCCACCTCCACCTGGGGATAACGCGCCAGGAAGCTGGGCAGGTGCGGCAGCACCAGCAGTTCGGCGGCCACGCGCGGCACGTTGATGCGCAGTTTGCCCGCCGGTACCGCACGCACGCTGTCCAGGTCCACGAAGGCGGCCTCGATCTGGGCCAGGCCTTCGCCCACGCGCGCCAGGAAGCGCGCCCCGTGTTCGGTCAGGCCCACCCGGCGCGTGGTCCGGTGCAGCAGGCGCACGCCGAGGCGCGCCTCCAGCGCGCGCACGGTCTGCGACAGCGCCGACGGCGAGACGCCCAGGTCATCGGCGGCGCGGGTGAAGCTGGCACGCTCGGCCACACGGGCAAAGGCAACCACGGCGGACAGCGGGGGCTGGGACGACATTGTGAAGCCTGCCTTCAAGGTCGATGTGGCGAACACCAGTTTATCCACATGGTGCGGCGGAGGATGCTGTGGGCACCGGCGCTCGACCGCGCCGCCCCTTCCCCGCTTCCGGAGCCTTCCATGCAGACCCGTACCCTTGGCCGCCACGGCCCCACTGTTTCCGCGCTCGGCCTGGGCTGCATGGGCATGAGCGCCTTCTACGGCGGTCGCGGCAGCGATGCCGAAGCTACTGCGGTGATCCACCGCGCGCTGGCGCTGGGCGTCACCCTGCTCGATACCGCCGACATGTATGGCCCGCATACCAATGAGGTGCTGGTCGGCAAGGCCATCGCCGATCGCCGCGACCAGGTGTTCCTGGCCACCAAGTTCGGCATCCGGCAGGAGCCCAGCGACAGCGCTGCCCGCAGCGTGGACGGCCGCCCGGAGTACGTGATCGCCGCGTGCGAGGCCAGCCTGCAGCGGCTCGGCGTGGACCACATCGACCTGTACTACCAGCACCGCGTGGATACCCGCGTGCCGATCGAAGACACCGTGGGCGCGATGGCGCGTCTGGTCGAGCAGGGCAAGGTGCGCTTCCTGGGCCTGTCCGAAGCGTCGGCGGCCACCCTCCGGCGCGCGCACGCGGTGCACCCGATCACCGCGGTGCAGACCGAGTTCTCGCTGTGGTCGCGCGACCCGCAGTCCAACGGCGTGCTCGACACCGTGCGCGAGCTGGGCATCGGCTTCGTGCCCTACTCGCCGCTGGGCCGCGGCTTCCTGACCGGCGCCATCCGCAGCCCGGACGATTTCGACGCCGATGACTACCGCCGCCAGTCACCGCGCTTCCAGGGCGACAACTTCGCCCGCAACCTGGCCCTGGTCGATGCGGTCACCGCGATGGCCCAGGCCAAGGGCATCACGCCCGGGCAACTGGCGCTGGCCTGGGTGCTGGCGCAGGGCGAGGACCTGGTCCCGATCCCCGGCACCAAGCGCCTCACCTTCCTGGAAGAGAACCTGGGCGCGCTGCAGGTGCAGCTCAGCCCGGACGAGCTGGCCCGCATCGACGCGATCTTCCCGGCCGATGCCGCGGCGGGACAACGCTACGCCGACGCAGCGATGGCCACGCTGGACCGCTGAGGGAGCGGTCACGACCAACGGGCGTGACCGACCGGGTTCCGCCCTGCCCCGGTCGGTACGCACACGCCGGGTGCGGGTCCGCACCGGGAGGTACCGACCGGTGGTCGGTGCGAACTTGCGATGGTCCACAATGGTGGGCCATCGCCTGTGAGTAAACGGATGTCCCACCCCGATGACCTGCTGGCCCGTGCCTGGGCAGAGCGCGAAGAAGTCCTGTACCCCCGCCTGCTGGGCGCCCTGGGCCCCGGCCTGTATCCCCTGGACGCAGCGGTGTTCTCCACCGTGTTCGGCCAGGACAGCGTGGACCCGCGCTGGCTCACCATCGGCGTGTTCGAGTGCCCGCCCACGCCGGACCGGCCCGGGTGGGCCTATGTGAGCTCCGGCCTGTCCAACCCATGGGATGACACCGGGGCCGACCCGGACAGCGTGTCCGGCCTGGGCATGGAGTTCCTGCTGCAGACCACCGAACGCGCGCCGTGGGCATTGGCCCTGGTGCAGCGGTTCTGCGCCTACCAGCTGCTGCTGGCCGCCGGCCGCATGGGCGACCACGCGCCGCTGGACCTGTGGGACCGCATGCGCATCGGCACCCCGATCGACAACGCCGACAGCCAGCTGCAGGCGCTGGTGTTCGTCGCCGCCGAGCACCTGGGCGACATCCAGACCCTGGTCAGCGGCCAGTTCCGCTTCCTGCAGATGCTGCCGCTGACGCTGGAAGAACACGCCTTCGGCCAGCAACACGACTTCGAGACCGTGGTTGAACAGCTGCAGGCCCACCACGCCGCACCGGTGGTGGATACCCGCCGCGGCAGCATTCCGCTGCAGCCGCCGGCCTGATCCAACGGTGGCCCCGCGCGCGGGGCCGCCGCCTGTGCCACACGCCCGCCCCTCAAGGACCGCCGATGCGCTGGTTTGCCCTGCTTCCCCTGCTGGCGCTGTCCGCCCCGGCCGCAGCCCAGACCGATGAGATCCGCTGCCTGACCGGCGGCTCCCGGGCGCAGATCCACCTGTCCTGGAAACTGCCGGCCGAGGGGCAACGCACCAGCTACCTGCGGTATGCCGGCAAGACCGCCTGGCTGCGCCTGACCCTGCTGAGCGAGGACAGCACCGAAATGGCCGAGGGCCGCCCCTGGCAGTTCGATACGGTGTGGGAGGAGCACCTGGACGGCAAGG
The DNA here is from genome assembly GCF_040548725.1 of Stenotrophomonas sp. 2619. Taxonomy (NCBI): domain Bacteria; kingdom Pseudomonadati; phylum Pseudomonadota; class Gammaproteobacteria; order Lysobacterales; family Lysobacteraceae; genus Stenotrophomonas; species Stenotrophomonas sp. 2619. The sequence continues at coordinate 45,347 of NZ_JBEPSF010000002.1, forward strand.
TGATCGGCCGCTATGCGATCTCCACCCAGGGCGCACGCATCTACGGGTTCGACTACACCAACGCCCGCACCGGGCGGCAGACCACCTTCAGCGAGGACATCGGCGCCCTGACCGATACCGGCTGCCACTGGGACTGACACCGGCGCATTTGTGCTGTTTTCGTCATTCACTGGCACTCAGGATTTACTTACGCCCTCCTGTGACGCCCGGCAGTAGTAATGCTGCACCGCATTGGGTAAAACTCGCTGACTAGTCAGTAGCCGTCATTTACCGCGAGGTCCCATGTCATCGTTGCTCCGGCGCAAGTCCCTAGACCAAGTCACCGTCCATGAAGCCGGCAGGCGACTGGTCCCGACCCTGAGCTGGCCGCACCTGATCGCACTGGGCATCGGCGCCATCGTCGGCACCGGCATCTACACCCTGATCGGCGTCGGCGCCAACCTGGCCGGCCCGGCCGTGCTGATCTCCTTCGCCATCGCCGGTGCGGTCTGTGCCTGCGCGGCGCTGTCGTATGCCGAACTGGCCACCATGATGCCGGCCGCCGGCAGCGCCTACACCTACAGCTACGCCGCGCTGGGCGAAATGATCGCCTGGGTGGTGGGCTGGAGCCTGATCCTGGAGTACTCCCTGGTGGTGAGTACGGTGGCGGTCGGGTGGTCCGGCTACGCCGTGGGCTTCCTACATGGCTGGGGCATCGACCTGCCGCTGGCGCTCACCGCCGGCCCGCACGTCGCCGGCGGCTTCATCAACCTGCCGGCGGTGCTGATCACCTTCGTGGTGGCCGGCATGCTGATGGCGGGCACCAAGGAAAGCGCCACGCTCAACGCCATCCTGGTGGTGGTCAAGATCATCGCGCTGACCTTGTTCGTGGCCATCGCGCTGCCGCACTTCGATACCGCGCACATGGACCCGTTCATGCCGTTCGGCTTCGCCAAGTCGGTGGGCGTCGGCGGTGTCGAGCAGGGCGTGATGGCCGCTGCGGCGATCATCTTCTTCGCCTTCTATGGCTTCGATGCGATCTCCACCGCGGCCGAGGAAACCAAGAAGCCCGACCGTGACCTGGCCATCGGCATCATCGGGTCGATGGTGGGCTGCACCATCATCTACGTGCTGGTGGCGCTGGCCGCCGTGGGCGCGATGAGCTACACCATCTTCGGCCAGAGCGCCGAGCCGCTGGCGCTGATCCTGCGCGAACTGGGCAGCCCGGGCGCGGCCAAGTGGATCGGGGCGGCGGCGGTGATCGCCCTGCCGACCGTGCTGCTGGCCTTCCTGTACGGGCAGAGCCGCATCTTCTTCGTCATGTCGCGCGATGGCCTGCTGCCGCGCGGTCTGTCCAAGGTCAGCGCGCGTACCGGCACGCCCATTGCCACTACGTTGTTCACCGCGGTACTGGTCGCCGCGCTGGCCGGCGTGGCCCGTCTGGATGAAATTGCCGCACTGGCCAATGCCGGCACGCTGGCCGCGTTCACCGCGGTAGGCCTGTGCCTGGTGGTGCTGCGCGTGCGCGAGCCGGGCCGCGTACGCAAGTTCCGCACCCCGCTGGCCTTCATCGTCGGCCCGCTGGCGGTGATCGGCTGCCTGTACCTGTTCTTCAGCCTGCCCAGCAAAACTCAGCTGTATTTCCTGGCGTGGAACGTAGTGGGCCTGATCGCCTACTTCGCCTATGGGCGGCGGAACGCGGTGATCGACAAGGCCTGATCCCGGGGGGTGCCGACCGTTGGTCGGCACCTGCCCGTGCAGCGCAGCACGCGGCGTCGGTGGGCAGCCGGGTAGACCCGGGCTCTGCCCGGCTGCCGTAACGCCCAACGTCGGTGATATACCGGGGCGCCACGCCAAGCGCGGCGCCCGCAATCCCCGTCACTTCTTCGGCGTCGCCACCTTGTCCGCGTGCGCCTGCGCCTGGGCCATCACGCGCAGCAGGTTGCCGCCCCAGATACCGGCGATCTGCTTCTCGCTGTAACCCTTGCGCAGCAGCCATGCGGTGATCTTCGGCAGCTGGGTCACATCGGGCAGGTCGGCCAGGCCGCCACCGCCGTCCCAGTCCAGGCCGATCCCGGCATGCTCGGGGCCGACCACCTTCAGGATGTGCTCGAAGTGGGCGAAGAAGTCGTCCAGCGTGGCCTTGCGCAGCGGGTAGCGCGCGTCCAGCGCGTCCAGCCCCTGCTTCAGCGCCACGCCCTGGGCGATGGTCAGCCCGTCGTAGTCGCCGCCGAGCTGCTTCATCAGCGCGTCCTCGGCCTGCGCGCGCGCCTCGGTCTTGCCGGTGTCGATCAGGTAGCCGCCATAGGCGTTGACCTGGATCACCCCGCCGGCCTTGGCCAGCTTTTTCAGGCGTGCGTCGTCGAGGTTGCGCGGGTGGTTGTAGATCGCCTTGGCCGAACTGTGCGACAGCACGAACGGCACCGGCATGCGCTCGAGCAGGTCATCGAACACCGCGTCGGAGGCATGCGACTGGTCGATCACGATGCCCAGCCGCACCGCTTCGTCCACCAGCGCCTTGCCGGCCGGGCTGAGGCCCTTCCATTCGGCGCCCTTCTTGTCGGTGGCCGAATCGGCGAACTCGTTGTTGGCGAAATGCACCGTGCTCAACAGGCGCAGGCCCGCCCGGTGGTAGAAGCTCAGCAGTGAGGGATCGTCCACCAGCGGGCTGGCGTTCTCCATGCTGATGTAGACCACGCGCTTGCCAGCCGCCTTGATCCGGGCCGCATCGGCGGCGGTGAGCGCCAACTGGAACGTGTCCGGGTGCGCGGCGAGCATCTCGCGGATGTCCATCAGCCGCAGCAGCCCCGCGTCGCGTTCGTGCACATGCGCCGCCTCGCTGCGGTCGCCCTGGTCGGTGTAGATCGCCCAGAAGCCGCCGTCCAGCGCGCCTTCCACCATGCGCGGGTAATCCACCTGCGAGAGCGCGTTACGGTCGTGGCGCTGCTGGATGTCGAAGCCGGCGCGGTGGAAGTTGGCCGGTGTATCCAGGTGGCTGTCCAGGGTGAGCAGCGTTTTCTGCAGGGCCGAGGCCCGCGCCAGCTCCTGCGGGGTGAACTCGATGGCGTGGGCGGCCAGCGGCGTGCACAACGCCAGCGATACCAGCAATGACAGACTGCGCAACGTCATGACGCCTCACCTTGGATGGGAAGCGTCAGACCATAGCGCTGAGAGGACAACAAACGGTAGTGCCGGCCGCTGGCCGGCTCCCCGCGATAATCGCAGACTAGGAGGAGCCGGCCAGCGGCCGGCACTACCTGATGCCGAACGTAGCCGGGATCCTGCGAATCAGTCCAGCACGCGGCAGAACACTGCCTTGAGGTAGCGCGATTCCTGCACGTGGGCCATGAACGGGTGGTCCGGACCGGCGCCGGCCACCTTCAGGATCTGGATGGTGCGGCCGGAATAGAACGCCGCGCGGCGCAGCATGTCCAGGAACTGGTCCTCGGCCACCAGGCCGGTGCACGAGAACGTGGCGAACAGGCCACCGGGCTTGACCACGCCCAGCGCCAGCTTGTTCATGTCCAGGTACTTCTTCAGCGCGGTGATCACCTGGTCGCGGTCGCGGGTCATCTTGGCCGGGTCCAGGATCACCACGTCGAACTGCTCGCCGCGGTTGGCTGCATCGCGCAGCCACGGGAACACGTCGGACTGGATGAACTTCGGGCGCACGTTGTTGAGGCGCGAGTTGGCCTTGGCAATGGCGATCACGTCTTCATCGATGTCGATGCCGACCACTTCCGACGCACCGCGCGCGGCCGCGTACACCGCAAAACCGCCGGTGTTGCAGCACAGGTCGAGCACGCTCTTGCCCTCCACCTGCTCGCTCAGCCACTGGCGGTTCTCGCGCTGGTCGGCGAAGAAACCGGTCTTGTGCGCACCGGCCGGGTCGGCGCGGAACTTCACGCCGTACTCGGTGATCACCGACGCTTCGGTGGTGGTGTTGCCGTGGAAGTCGAAGCTTTCCTGCTTCTGCACGTGTTCGTCGGCGAAGCTGTGGAAACGGCAGCCCGGGAACTGCTCACGCAGTGCTTCGTAGATCCACTCGCGGTGACGGAACATGCCGGCGGCGAAGAACTCCACCACCACCAGGTCGTTGTAGCGGTCCACCACCAGGCCGGACAGGCCGTCGCCTTCGCTGTGCACCACGCGCCAGGCGTCGGACACCGCGTCCAGCTTCAGCACATCACGGCGCAGCGAGACGGCCTGGGCGATCTTGCGCGAGAACCAGCCCGCGTCCACCGGAACGGCCTGGTCGGTTTCCAGGATGCGCACGGCAATGCGCGAATGGCCGTTGTAGAAGCCCCGGCCGATCCACTCCCCGTCCACGCCGATGACGTCGACGATGGCACCGGGTTTGGGACGGACGGCCGGCTTTTCGACCAGTTTCTGGAAGATCCACGGGTGGCTGGAGCGCCAGGCGTTCTTGAGGCGGACAACGGGGGCAGGGGTATTCATCTCCGTATTGTATCCGGGAAGCCCCCGCGCCCCGGTAGTGACGGCCGCCGGCCGTCTCCCCCAGTGCATCCGGCCCGTACGCGGTTGGCGCCCAACGCCCGTCATTACCGGGCAATGGGCGTCCAGTTGACGCCGGCCCGGCCACCCCGCAGAATCGGCCCCAGAAGGGGAGTAGCTCCCAGACGTTGTCGCCGTCAATTCGAGCCCGCAGGCTCCGGTGCAACGGCAGTCCCACCCATCGGGGCTGCGAGCGAGACCTTCGCCGTATGGCGAAGCTCTGTCCCCGGATCCCCCCGATCCTCCGTTGCAGATCCTCGCCGTCCGGCTTGAGGCAATCATTTTTCCAACGGATAAACCCAATGCAGACGATCGGTAATGTGTGGTTGTGGGGCGGCTTCGGCGCGGTGGTGATCATCGCGCTGCTGGTCGACCTCGTATTGATGCGACATGGCGGGCCGCACAAGGTCACCTTCAAGGAGGCCCTGTGGTGGTCGATCGGCTGGGTCGTGCTGGCCCTGGCCTTCAACGGCGGCCTCTGGTACTACCTGAACGAGACCGCGGGCCAGGTAGTGGCCAACAAGGTCGGCCTGGAGTTCCTGACCGGTTACCTGGTCGAAAAAGCCCTGGCCGTGGACAACATCTTCGTGTTCCTGATGATCATGGGCTACTTCGCGGTGCCCGAGGAACAGCGCCAGAAGGTGCTTATCATCGGCATCCTGGGCGCGATCGTGCTGCGTACGATCATGATCTTCGCCGGCAGCGTGCTGCTCACCAAGTTCCACTGGCTGCTCTACGTGTTCGGCGCCTTCCTGCTGTTCACCGGCTGGAAGATGTGGTTCTCGGCCGGCAGCGAGCCGGACCTTGAGAGCAACCCCGCCCTGCGTTGGATGCGCAAGCACCTGCGCCTGCTGCCCGACTACGCCGGCAACGCCATGAGCGTCATGCGCGATGGCAAGCGCTGGTTCACCCCGCTGTTCGTGGTGCTGATCCTGATTGCGGTCACCGACGTGATTTTCGCGGTGGACTCCATCCCGGCCATCTTCGCCATCACTACCGACCCGTTCATCGTGCTCACCTCCAACGTGTTCGCGGTGCTGGGCCTGCGCGCGATGTTCTTCCTGCTGGCCGGCATGGCCGATCGCTTCCACCTGCTGCCGTACGGTCTGGCCCTGGTGCTGGCCTTCATCGGCATCAAGATGATGCTGATCGACATCTTCAAGATCCCCACCCCGATCTCGCTGGGCGTGGTGGCCGTGATCATCGCCGCCACCGTGGTGCTGAGCCTGAAGAACCCGCCGAAGACCGGCGACGCGTAACCGGTGTGCCACCGGCGGGATTGTCCCGCCGGTGGCACTACTCTCTCCCGCCGCGTTGCCCTTGTGTTCAGCCCGGGCGACGCAATCCCTAAGGGTATGAACGCCAACCTGCCCCTGCCCGCCGGCGAGCCGCCGACCTCTCCCCGCAACGACCGCGGTCGCGTGCTGCGGGCGTTCAACCTCAGCCTGGCCTTCGTGCTGGTGCTGGTGGCCATCTATACCGCGCAGGGTCATTTCGACTGGCGCCCGTGGGCCGTGGCCCCGCTGGACAAGGCCGGCCTGCTCGGCATCCTCGGTGCACCGCTGCTGCATGGTTCGGTGCAGCACCTGGGCGCCAATGCGTTCGCCCTGCTGATCCTCGGCACCCTTGCCGGCAGCGTCTATCCCAAAGCCACCGTGCGCGCGCTGCCCCTGCTGTGGGTCGGCTCCGGACTGGGTGCCTGGCTGCTGGGTGACCTGGGCAGCCGCCATCTCGGTGCCAGCGGCATCACCCACGGCCTGATGTTCCTGATCTTCGTGCTGGGCCTGCTGCGCCGCGACCGGCCGGCCATTGCCGCCGGCCTGATCGCCTTCCTGTTCTACGGCAGCATGCTCATCACCATCCTGCCGCATGAGCCGGGGGTGTCCTGGCAGTCGCACATGGGCGGTGCCTTCGCCGGCATCATCAGCGCGCTGCTGTTCCGCCTGTCCGACCCGATGGCCCCGCGCAAGCGCTACAGCTGGGAAGAGGAAGAAGACGAGGACGAGCTGCAGTTGCAGCGTGACAACGACCTTGAACCGCCTTCCCCGCACCGCGTGCCGGTGCTGTGGCAGCCGCGCGAAGGGCAGGACTTCGTGGTGCTGCCCTTCCGTCCGCGCGATACGGGTGCGCCGCGCGAGTAACGGCGGTTCACTTCGGTGGCTTGATCACGCCGGTGGCACTGATGCGCAGGCATTGCCAGGCGATGTAGCCCACCACCAGCACTTCCACCACGCCGAACAGCGTGTGGACCGAGAACGCCATGGGACGCTCGTCCCACAGGTAGCTGTGCGATCCGGTGCGGAATCCGCTGACACGCAGGCGTCCGGTGAACAGCGCCGTTCCCACTGCCAGCGCCTGGGACAGCTCCAGTACCGCCAGGAACAGCCCAAACAGCGCGAGCACCGCACGGCCAGGAAAGCCGATCCTGTCGTTGGGGTCGGACGCCTTCGGCGCATTGGGGGTGGACGCTTTCCGCACCACGCGGGGTGGCGGGGCATGCACCGCGTTGAATGCCTCTGCGCGCCGCCGCCACGCTGGCGGTGGGGCAACCGGGCGATCTTCTGCACCGGCAGCGCCCCGTTCAACACGGGTGACCGCCACGTGCAGGTAGTCGGCAACTTCGCCAAGCCACCGCTCTGTCGACGGTCGGCCCGGCAGAAGCACAGCATTGCCGGGGCTGAGGCAGTGCTCGCGTCCGTCGGGCAGCATGATCCAGAGCGTGCCGATGGCTGGCCAGGCATCCTTGCGGACGCGCAACTCCAACGCAGCGGGTCGGCCAAGTGCGAACTGCTCGACCTGCTCACGCAGGCCCAGCAGCATCCGGCGGCGGCGTTCAACCACGTCGTTTCGACAGGACAGTGTGAGCGTCTCGTGCGTGGCAAACGACAGGAGCGCCACCACGCTCACCGCAGGGAGCAACAGCATCACCAGTAGCGCCAGAACCGTGTCCGATGGAGAGGTGACGTTCATTCCCTCCATCAGCACCACCGTGGGGATGCCAAAGCCCATGACCAGGATCATCAGCACCGTGCCACTGAGCACGTGGTTGTGCGAGCGAATGTGTAGATCGCCGTCCGGCGTGTGTTCGTAGCGATGCCCGATCAGCATGCGACCTCCTTGTCTGCCGGGCACGGTAACCCCGGCAGCGCGCGGTCGGCAAGCACGGTTGGGGCATGCCCGGGTAGGCATCGACCGTTGGTCGATGCGGGCAGCACCGACCAACGGTCGGTACCTACGGGTTTGCCACCGCCGTGCCGTCGCCATCCACCGCGCGCCGGCCCAGCGCCGGGTCGTCGGTGAAGAAGGCATCGATGCCGGTGGCGAGATAAGCGCGCATTTCAGCCACCGAACCCTCGGCGTTGCGCGCGTTGGCTTCGCCCTTGCGGAACTCGGCGGCCTGGAACGGATTCTCCGGGCGGAACGTGTACGGAACGACCATCAGCCCTGCCGCATGTGCATCGCGCACCAGCGACGTAGGCGTGCCGAGCTTGCCGGCGGCGTCCAGCGGAATGACCAGGCGCAGGCTCGGTCCGATGCCGTCGGCGTAGGCGGCCACCTGCTCCAACCCGGCCGGGGTGATCATGTCGGCATAGCGCTGGCTGCCCTTCGCGGCCAGCACGTCGCCGGGCTGCTGCTTCGGGTCACCGATCAACTGCAGCAGGCGGATGTTGGAATCGCGTGCCAGCGTGCTGCGCAGGTAACGCAGGTTGCCGACCTCGAACGACTGGATCGTCACCGGCGCCACGCGGGTATAGGCATTGCCCTGCAGCGTGGCCAGCACCTTGTCTTCCATCGGCAGCCCGATGCCCTTGAAGTAGGTGCCGTGCTTGATCTCCGGTACCAGGCCGATGCCACGGTTGGCACGGCCGGCCTGCTGGACCAGGAAGGCGATGATCTCGTCCAGGGTGGCGATGCGGAACTGGCCGTCGAAGGCGGTGCTGCGCAGCTGCGGCAGGCGCTCGCGGGCGTACAGCGTCTTCAGCTCGGCCAGGGTGAAGTCTTCGGTGAACCAGCCTTCCATGCGCTCGCCGTCGATGGTCTTGACCGTCTTGCGGCTGGCGAACTCCGGGTGTGCGGCCACGTCGGTGGTGCCGCCGATCTCGTTCTCGTGCCGGGACACCAGCACGCCGTCCTTGGTCATCACCAGGTCCGGTTCGATGTAGTCGGCGCCGTCGGCGATGGCCTGGGCATAGGCGGCCAGGGTGTGTTCGGGCAGCAGCGCACTGGCGCCACGATGGCCGTACACCGCCGCCTTGCGCGGCGCGGGAGGGGAAGATTCAGCGCTCATGGCCACCGATGGTGCCACGGCCAGCGACAACAGCAAGGCACAACCCCACGACAACTTCGACACTGCAAACCCCTGTGTAATGCGGCCCGCGCCGACGCGGCGGGGCGTGGATGGACCGGCGCATTGTGGTGGTGCGGTATGACAGCGGGAAGAAAGGCCCTACTTCCCGATGCAGAAGCTCGAGAAGATCCGCCCCAGCAGATCATCGGCGCTCATCCGCCCGGTGATCTCGCCCAGCGCCTCATGCGCCAGCCGCAGTTCCTCGGCGGCCAGCTCCAGGTGTTCGTGGACCAGCTCGGCGTCGGCGCGCTCGGCGTGGCCGATGGCCAGCACGATGGCGTCAACATGGCGGGCACGGGCGGAGAATTCGCCGTCCACGCTGTCGCCGGCGCTGCCGCTGGCCAGTGCGCGCAGGCGGGCGTGCAGGCGGTCCAGGCCCTGGCCGGTGGCGGCGGAGACGTGGACGACGTTTGGATCGCTGTCGGCGGGTAGCTGCTCCAGCAGGTCGCTCTTGTTGTGGATCCACAACTGCTGCGGCACGCCGGCCAGGGCATCAGCCACCGCTGCGTGCCCGGCCTGCGGGTCGCGGGCGTCGAGCACGATGATGGCCAGGTCGGTGCGTTGCATCTCCACGTGCGCACGGCGCATGCCCTCGCGCTCGATGGCGTCGCCGCCGTCGCGCAGGCCGGCGGTGTCGACCAGGGTCAGTTCGAGGCCATCGATACGGATGGTTTCGCGCAGGGTGTCGCGGGTGGTGCCGGCAATGTCGGTGACGATGGCGCGCTCGCTGCCGGCCAGTGCGTTGAGCAGCGAGCTCTTGCCGGCATTCGGCGGGCCCACCAGCACCGCATGCAGGCCATCGCGCAACTTGCGGCCGCGCTCGGCATCGTCACGCAGTTGCCCCAGCGCGCGCAGTGCCTGGCCCAGCCCGGCGCGCACCTGCTCGCCGCCCAGGGTGTCCAGCGGCTCGTCGGCGAAGTCGATCGCCGCTTCAACATGGATGCGCAGCAGAACAAGCTGTTCTGCCACCTCGTCCACGCGGCGCGAGAACACCCCGTCCAGCGACCGCCGCGCAGCGCGCGCTGCGCGGGTATCGCTGGCCGCGATCAGGTCGGCGATGGCTTCGGCCTGGGCCAGGTCGAGCTTGCCGTTGAGGAAGGCACGCTCGCTGAATTCACCCGGCCGGGCCTGCCGCGCGCCCAGCGCGATGCAGCGCGCGACCAGCTGCTGCAACACCACCGGGCTGCCATGGCCCTGCAGTTCGACCACCGCTTCGCCGGTGAAGCTGTTGGGGGCCGGGAACCACAACGCGATGCCATCGTCGATCACCTCGCCCTGCGCATCGCGGAAGCGGGCGTAATGCGCCTGCCGCGGCTGCATCGTGCGCACGCCGATGGCCTCGGCGATGCCGCGCGCACGCGGGCCACTCAGGCGCACGATGCCGACGCCGCCGGCACCGGGCGCGGTGGCGATGGCAACAATGGTGTCGATGTTGGACGGGGTGGTCATCGCTTAAAGCTTCTCCAGCTGGGCACGGGCCTGGGCCGCGGCGCTGCCCTGCGGTTGCAGGGCCAGGTAGGTGCGGTAGGCCTGTCTGGCCCTGGCCGTGTCGCCAGCATGGAAGTACGCGTCGCCCAGGTTGAAGTGGGCCACCGCCCGCGAGGGATCGATCTTCAAGGTATTCTCCAGCCAGCGGGCCGCTTCGGCATAGCGCTGCTGCCGGTAGTAGACGAAGCCCAGGTTGTTGGCGGCCTGGGCGAAGTCCGGACGCAGCTTCAGGGCCTCGGTGAACTGAGCCACCGCCTCGTCGTAGCGCTTCTCGCGGTACAACTGCAGGCCACGGTCGTTGGCCTGCTGCGCGCGCTGGCGGTCGGAGGTGGGCGCAGCGGCCGGCACCACCAGCGTGCTCTTGCCGCCCTGAAGGTCGGCCACCGTCACCGGCGCTTCGTCCTTGCCCTTGGCGTCCTGCGCCGCATCGACCTTGTTGTTCAACGCAATGGCGTCGGCCGACAACTGGCGGGTATCGGCGGTGAGGTACTCCTGGCTGTCGGGCACCTGGAACACGAACTCGCCGCCCTGCGAGCCGGGCAGGCTGCCGAAGGCGGGCGTCTGCTGCGACACCGCCGACACGGCCGGGGCCACATACGCGGCCAGCTCGGTACCGGTGATCAGTCCATCGCCATTGAGGTCGCCCTTGCCGGCCAAGGCCTGCAGCAGCACCCAGGTGAACACCGAATGGCCGTTCGGGCCGGCATCGGCCACCTGCTGGTCGGCGCCACCGGCGGTGAGCATCTGGCGCGCGCTGCGGCGGGCGTTCTCGCGCAGGAAGGCCGACGACGAGGGCCCGCCGCGGGTCAGGCCGAGGCCGCTGTAACAGGCGTCCATCACGAACATCACATGCTTGGCCTGCATGCTCTCGGCGATGTTCTGGATGTCGGTCATCGCGATGGCATCGGTAGCAAACTCGTCCGGGTGGGAATCCACCGGGATGATGTAGCCAAGGTCGCGGCCCGAGGCCAGGCGGCGGGTGGCGCCATGGCCGGCGAAGAACACGAACACCCGGTCATCGCGCCCGGTGCGGTCGTCGGCCAGGCGGTCGTGGAAGGCGGCCAGGATGTTGTTGCGGGTGGCCTGCTGGTTCTTCAGCACGATCACCTGCGACGACGGGAAGCCGAACTGCCCGGTCAGGGTGTCGGCGATGGCCTGTGCATCGTGGCTGGCATACTCCAGCTTCGGCCACTTGGCGTAGTCGTCGATGCCGATCACGATCGCCCAGGACTTCTGGTAGCCGGTGGTGACCGTAGGCGCGCTGTCGGTCCCCTTGCGCGGGCGGGCCACGCTGAAGTCGCGGCCGTTCCAGCCGGCGAACTGGTAGCCATCGGCGATCAGCCGGTCCAGGATCTGCGGCAGCGCCTTGACCGCGCGGTCATGGATGTCGTGGAACAGGATGATGCCGCGCTGTTCCTTCTGCACCTGGTCGACCACGCGCTGCACGATCGACTCGGGCACCGGGTCGGCCCAGTCCATCGAATCGATGTTCCACATGATCGACTTCAGCCCCGCCTCGTTGAGCAGCTGCAGGCCTTCGGCGTTGCGCGCCCCATAGGGGAAGCGGAACAGCGGCGCGCGCTTGTCATCCACGTCCTTGAGCAGCGTGTCGGTGGACAGCACCTGTTCGCGCAGTGCGTCACCGGTGGTGCGCGACAGCTGCGCGTGGGTCAGGCTGTGGTTGCCCACCGCGTACCCCTGTTCCATCAGGTTGCGGCTGATGCCGGCCAGCGGGCCCAGCTTCACCTTGCCATCGGCCTGCACTTCACCGAGGTTGCGGCCCACTTCAAAGAACACGCCGGGCACGTCATAGCGCTGCAGGATGGCCACCACTTCGTCGGTATAGGCCTTGTGCGGGCCATCGTCGAAGGTGAGCACCACGGTCTTGGGCGGCAGGTCGCGGCCGAAGATCTCGCGGTCGCTGTCCTTCATCGACATCGGGTACGGCGCGATCACCCCGTAGTCGCGCAGGATGTCCTCGCGGCGGTACTGCGCGTGCAGATGGGCGATGTAGTCGTCCCACTTCTCGCGCTTGAGCGCGATCGCCCGGGTGCGGTCGAAGCGGCTGAAGATGCGGGTGATTTCCTGGTTGTAGTTGCGCTCGATCTCATCCAGCGCCTCCAGGTCTTCCCCGATCCGCTGGTGCAGCTTCACCGCCGGCAGCGACGAATCCTTGCCCACGCGCTCGTGCAGGTCGCGCAGCACTTCGCGGAAGGCCAGGCGGTCGGCATCGAACAGGTCCGGCGCCGATTCGATGTAATCCAGCACCGTGCCCAGGGAGGCGAAGCGTTGCGGGTTCGGGCTGCGCAGCAGCGTGTCGAACTGCGCGGCGATGGCGGCGCGCTGCGTCAGGCCATCGTGGAACAGCTGCTGGCCGATGCGGCTGGAGGTGGCGCGGTCGGCCGGCGACTGCTGCGCCTCTTCGGCCAGCAGCACGATGATGCGGCGGTGGCCGTCGAGCTGCTTCTGCACGGCCGCCAGCAGCGGCGCTGCCGCCGGATCCGCGGCGGCGGCGGCCGCCTGCGCGCTGGGCGCGGTCGCCGTCTGGCGATCGGTCGCGTCCTGTCGGCCACAGCCGGCCATCGCCAGGGTGAGCAGCAGCACGGGCACGGGCAGACGGAACAGCGACGACGCAGGGGGCATGGGTGGCTCGGGCAAACGGGGCAACGGTGGCGGCGATTGTATCGCCGCCAAAGAAAAACCCGCCGGATGGCGGGTTTTTCAGGCAACCGACCCAGGGTCGGTCTTACTTCTTCTTGATCGGCGCGGTGGTGGCCGGCACCGGATCGCTGCCGTGGCGCTTGGTCATCCACCACTGCTGCAGCAGGCCCAGGCCGCCGTTGACCACCCAGTACAGCACCAGACCGGACGGCATGAAGGCCATCATGACGCCGAACACCAGCGGCATCATCTGCATCATCTTGGCCTGCATCGGGTCCATGCCCGGCGCCGGGGTCAGCTTCTGCGTGGCCCACATCACCGCCACGTTGATCACCGGCAGGATGAAGTACGGGTCGCGTGCGGTCAGATCCTGGATCCAGCCCAGCCACGGCGCCTGGCGCAGTTCCACCGACTCCACCAGCACCCAGTACAGGGCGAAGAAGATCGGCATCTGGATCAGGATCGGCAGGCAGCCGCCCATCGGGTTGATCTTTTCCTTCTTGTACAGCTCCATCATCGCGGTCTGGAACTTCTGGCGGTCATCGCCATAGCGTTCCTTGAGCTGCGCGATGCGCGGCTGGAAGCGACGCATCTTGGCGCCGCTCTTGTACTGCACCGCCGACAGCGGATACAGCACCAGCTTCAGCAGCACCACCAGGCCGACGATGGCCCAGCCCCAGTTGTTGACCACTTTGTGGACCTGGTTCAACACCCAGAACAGGCCCTGGCCGATGATGGCCATCAGCGAGAAGCGGCTGTAGTCGACCACGCGGTCCAGGCCCTTCACGTCTTCCTTGGCAATCAGGTTGACCAGCTTCGGGCCCACCCACAGGCGCGCTTCGGTGCTGGCCTGCTGGCCGGCGGCCACGGTGAAGGCCGGGCCGGTAGCCTGGATCTGGTCGCGACCGTCATGCTGGGACAGCACGTAGTTGGCGGCCTGGTCCGGCTGCGGGATCCACGCGGTGAAGAAGTGGTGCTGCAGCATCGCCAGCCAGCCGCCGGTGATGGTGCGGTTGAGGTTGCCGTCGTCCAGGTAATCCTTGAACGCGCGACGCTCATAGCCGTCCTGCGGGCTGAACCAGGTCGCGCCGTTGAAGCTGAACGAGTCCGGGTTGGTCATGCTGCGCGACAGGATGGTCGGGGTGCGGTCCAGCGTGCGGTACACGTAGCCGTTCCACGGCGCGGTGCTGCCGTTGACCACTTCGTCCTTCACCTTGATCGCGTACTCGTTGCGGCCCAGGGTGTAGGTGCGGCGGATGGTCACGCCGTTGGGACCGTTCCACACGAACGGGATCTGCAGTTCCTTCTGGCCCTTGCCCAGCACGAACGCATGGTTGTCGCCGACGAGCTTGAAGCCATTGGCTTCCGGCACCGGCATGCTCTTGTCCTGACTGGTCCAGCCGCTCACCGCGCGATACGGGTGGGTGCTCTCTTCGGTCAGCAGGCGTACCGGCGGGCTGCCGTCAGCCTTGGTCTGCGGGAACTGCAGCAGCTCGGCGTCCAGCACCGTGCCACCGTCCAGCACCAGGCGCAGGACGTCGGTGGTGACGGTCACGCGGGCGGCGCCGGCCTGGGCCTGGGCGGCCGGCTGGTTGGCCGGTGCGCTGCCCGGGGCCTGCGGCACCGTCGCACCCGGGACCGACCCGGCGGCACCCGGCACGGTCGCCTGGGTCTGGGCAGCCACGGTCGGGGTGGCCGGCGCGGCCTTGTCGCGGCCCCACTCCATCCACAGCAACACGGCCACCATCAGCCAGGCAAAAATCAGGAAAACGCGGGTCTGGTTCATCAGCGGGCAGGCTCGACGGGGCCGGCAGGTGAGGCCGGCTCGGACTGGGAAAGGGGTGCAACGCCCAGGGGCGGCGGCATTGTGCCGTCCGCGCCCGGCATGGGCAATGCGCCAAGGCGGCGCAGCAGGCGTTCGAAGGCCTGACGGATGTCTGCATTGCTGGCGGTACGGGCGGCGCTACGGGCAACGACGACAAAATCGCCGGCACTCATCCACGGCCGTAGGTGGCGTGTGGCATCGCGCAGCACACGCTTCACTCGGTTGCGACCCACGGCTCGGGGATCGACTTTGCGCGACACGGCGAGACCCAACCTGGCTGGCGTATCGCTCTTCAGCCAGTGCAGGGTCATCAGCGGATCGGACACACGGCGGGCGCCGTTGAAGACCGTTGTATATTCGGCACGCGTACGAACCCGCGCAGAGCGAGGAAATCGCTTGCGCGGGTCGGAACTGCTCACAGTCAGGATTGCGTCTGCCGCAGGAAGCGGCATTGCAATCAAGCGCTCAGGACTTTACGGCCCTTGGCGCGGCGACGCGACAGGATCTTGCGGCCGTCAGCGGTCTTCATACGGGCACGGAAGCCATGGTCGCGCTTACGCTTGAGGTTGCTGGGTTGGAAAGTGCGCTTGGTGGCCATGCGGGCCTCTATATGAAGGGGACGGAAAGAACCGGAAATTCTATAGACCTGACCAAGGTGCCGTCAAGTGTCTGGCACTACGGGATTTCATCGGGCTGTGCAATAGCTGTGGATCATTTTGTGAATAACTTTGGGACAACCATTCCCGGCCCCCCTCGTCGGTGGTAGTCTGCGCCATCCATTCTTCCCTCCTTCCGGCCTGCGGTGCGGCGGTTTCCTACGCCTGTACGCTGGCCCCAGACGATTATTGCCGATGGATGCCTGGTCCCGTTGTCTCGAACGCCTTGAAGCGGAGTTCCCGCCCGAGGATGTTCACACCTGGTTGAAGCCACTGCAGGCCGATCTGCGCGTGGACAGCCTGGTGCTTTATGCGCCAAACGCCTTCATTGTCGACCAGGTGCGCGAGCTGTACCTGCCGCGCATCAAGGAACTGCTGGCGCACTTCGCCGGTTTCGGCGACGTTTTTCTTGAAATCGGCTCGCGTCCGCGGGCCGTGGAGGCGCAGATTGCGCCGAATCCGGGCTTCAGCACGCCTGCCGTGGCGGCCGAACCGCTGGTGCCGTTCGCCGGCAACCTGGATTCGCACTACACCTTCGCCAACTTCGTGGAGGGCCGCAGCAACCAGCTGGGCCTGGCCGCGGCGTTCCAGGCGGCGCAGAAACCGGGTGACCGGGCGCACAACCCGCTGCTGCTGTACGGCGGCACCGGCCTGGGCAAGACCCACCTGATGTTCGCGGCCGGCAATGCGATGCGCCAGGCCAATCCGGCTGCCAAGGTCCTGTACCTGCGCTCGGAACAGTTCTTCAGCGCGATGATCCGGGCGTTGCAGGAAAAAACCATGGATCAGTTCAAGCGCCAGTTCCAGCAGGTGGACGCGCTGCTGATCGATGACATCCAGTTCTTCGCCGGCAAGGACCGTACCCAGGAAGAGTTCTTCCATACGTTCAATGCCCTGTTCGACGGCAAGCAGCAGATCATCCTGACCTGCGACCGGTACCCGCGCGAAGTCGAGGGCCTGGAAGCACGGCTCAAGTCGCGCCTGGCCTGGGGCCTGTCGGTGGCCATCGAACCGCCGGACTTCGAGACCCGCGCCGCGATCGTGCTGGCCAAGGCACGTGAGCGTGGCACCGAGATTCCCGACGATGTGGCGTTTCTGATTGCCAAGAAGATGCGCTCCAATGTCCGCGACCTCGAGGGTGCGCTGAATACCCTGGCCGCACGCGCCAACTTCACCGGCCGTGCGATCACCACTGATTTTGCGCAGGAAACCCTGCGCGACCTGCTGCGCGCCCAGCAGCAGGCGATCAGCATTCCCAACATCCAGAAAACCGTGGCCGACTACTACGGGCTGCAGATCAAGGATCTGCTGTCCAAGCGTCGGACCCGGTCGCTGGCCCGTCCGCGCCAAGTAGCCATGGCGCTGACCAAGGAACTCACCGAGCACAGCCTGCCGGAAATCGGCGATGCCTTTGCCGGCCGGGACCACACCACGGTGCTGCATGCCTGCCGTCAGATCCGGACGTTGATGGAAGCCGACGGCAAGTTGCGGGAAGACTGGGACAAGCTGATCCGGAAGTTGAGCGAATGATGCATGCACGCCGCACAGGCGTCATCGCATAAAACGGTGCAGAATCCGGTAGCAAGCAGGGGACAGGGTGTGGATAAGAAATCGGGTAAATTTCCCGGAGGATTTATCCACAGGTTCGCCCTCCCCCCGAGGGTTAGTAGTGCAGAGGGTTTCAACGTCTGAAACCTCTTTGTTTACAAAGACTTAGCTGTGTTTTCCAGCGATTCTGTTCCTACCATCACCACCAAGCTTTTGATTTATTCCATATTTTTTTAAAGCATAGGGGCACGGAACCACATGCGTTTCACACTGCAGCGCGAAGCCTTTCTCAAGCCGTTGGCACAAGTCGTCAACGTGGTCGAACGCCGCCAGACCTTGCCGGTTCTGGCAAATTTCCTGGTCCAGGTGCAGAACGGGCAGCTGTCGCTGACCGGTACGGACCTGGAAGTGGAAATGGTGTCGCGGATCGCGGTGGAAGATGCCCAGGACGGCGAGACCACCATCCCCGCCCGCAAGCTGTTCGAGATCATCCGCGCCCTGCCCGATGGCAGCCGGATCACCGTCTCGCAGACCGGTGACAAGATCACCGTGCAGGCAGGCCGCAGCCGCTTCACCCTGGCAACCCTGCCGGCCAACGACTTCCCGTCGGTGGACGAAGTGGAAGCCACCGAGCGCGTGGCCATCGGCGAAGCCACCCTGAAGGAACTGATCGAGCGCACTGCGTTCGCGATGGCCCAGCAGGACGTGCGCTACTACCTCAACGGCCTGCTGTTCGATCTGCGCGGCGATGCCCTGCGGACCGTCGCCACCGACGGACACCGTCTGGCGCTGTGCGAAACCGAACTGGAAAAAGCCAGCGGCGCCAAGCGTCAGATCATCGTGCCGCGCAAGGGCGTGACCGAACTGCAGCGTCTGCTGGAAAGCGGCGATCGCGAGATCGAGCTGGAAGTCGGCCGCAGCCACGTGCGGGTCAAGCGCGACGATGTGACCTTTACCTCGAAGCTGATCGATGGCCGATTCCCGGATTACGAAGCGGTGATCCCGATCGGCGCCGACCGCGAAGTGAAGGTCGACCGCGAAGCATTGCGTGCCTCGCTGCAGCGCGCCGCGATTCTGTCCAACGAGAAGTACCGCGGCATCCGCGTGGAAGTCTCGCCGGGCAACCTGAAGATCAGCGCGCACAACCCGGAGCAGGAAGAAGCCCAGGAAGAGATCGAAGCCGACACCACGGTGAGCGATCTGGCCATTGGCTTCAACGTGAACTACCTGCTGGACGCGTTGTCCGCCCTGCGCGATGAGCACGTGGTCATCCAGCTGCGCGATTCGAACTCATCTGCCCTGGTCCGTGAGGCCAGCAGCGAGAAGTCGCGTCATGTGGTGATGCCGCTGCGTCTGTGACCTGACGCTTGGTTCCACGTGGAACCGACCTGTCGAAGAAGCCCGGCCACGCGCCGGGCTTTTTTTTGTTCCACGTGGAGCATTGCGGCAGCCGGGTAATGCGAAGCCGTTTGGATCCGTGTGCGGTGCTGGCAGCGCGTTGACCAAGGGCGGGCGTCTGCGGTGTTCGATGCGTGCGTCGATGTTGGTCGACCCCGCGCACTTTGCAGATGTTGCGGCTCTTCAACGCGTTGGTTTCAGGTTCCAGGGCGGCGGCTCGTTTGAGTCCCTGGATCACTGCTCTATGCTTTAAAAACTGTATATAAATCTAAAGCTAGGTGGTGGTGGTAGGGCCAGATTTGGTTGAAAAGTACCTTATCTGATTGAAATCAAAGGGAATATTGGGTCTGAAACCCCCTGTAAAAGGCCCCCTGAGGCTGGGGGTGATCCTGTGGATATCTTTCAGGCCCGTATCTGAGTGCGTTTTTATCCACAGCTCGTACATGGGTTGTGCATAAGTCATACAGGGTGCCTGTGGACAGCGAAATCCGTACGCCGCGTATTCGGCCAGATCTGAATACGCATGCCGGGTCCAGCGCAGCAGATTTGAAGGAATGGACCCGGCATCGGCATCCGCCGGCGCCAGCGACCGGGGAAATTGCGTCGATTTTCTTGAAATCTGCAGGCCTGCAGCCCTGCCCGGCTGTCAGATTTCAAGAAATTCACGGTGCTGCGCGGCACCCCGATGGCTTGGTTCGCGCTTGGACTTGGTGGACCAGGGCGGATCGCGCCGCAGGTGGCGCGTTCACCCGCTGGCCCACGTGAAACACACCCGATGCAGTAAGCTGATCGATTACCCCTACCCGACTGCCGCCCCTGCGCGGCCGTGATCGACTGCATGCACATCCGCCGCTTGTCCCTGCACCAGGTTCGCCGCTTTGACCGCGTGGAACTGGCCCCCGAGCCGGGCATCAACCTGATTACCGGTGACAACGGTGCCGGCAAGACCAGCGTGCTGGAGGCCCTGCATGTAATGGCGTATGGACGCAGTTTCCGCGGCCGCGTGCGCGACGGTCTGGTGCGCGAAGGTCAGGATGCGCTGGAAGTGTTCGTGGAATGGGACGAATGCCGCGAAGGCGCCCCAAGTTCCACGCGCCGCAAGGCCGGGCTGAGGCACAGTGGGCAGGAATGGAAGGGCCGGCTGGATGGTGAAGACGTCGCACAGCTGGGAAACCTGTGCGCAGCGTTGGCCGTTGTAACCTTCGAGCCGGGCAGCCACGCCCTGGTCAGCGGTGGCGGCGAACCGCGTCGTCGCTTCCTCGATTGGGGCTTGTTCCACGTGGAACCAGACTTCCTGGCACTGTGGCGGCGCTACTCGCGGGCCTTGAAGCAGCGCAACGCCCTGCTGAAGCAAGGGGGCAACGCCCATGCGTTGGACGCGTGGGACCACGAGCTGGCCGAAGCCGGCGAACCGCTGACCACGCGCCGCCAGCACTACCTGGAGCGGCTGCAGGATCGGGCCATTGCGTTGGCCCAGGTGCTGGCGCCCAATCTTGGGGTACAGTCGATGACGCTGAGTCCGGGCTGGCGCAAACAGGAGGTGTCCTTGTCGGATGCCCTGTTGCTGGCGCGGGATCGCGACCGCATGGCCGGCTACACCTCCGTCGGCCCGCACCGTGCGGACTGGAGCGTGGGCTTTGCCAGCATTCCGGGCCGCGACGCCCTGTCGCGCGGCCAGGCCAAGCTCACCGCCCTGACTTGCCTGCTGGCACAGGCCGAGGACTACGCCGAGCAGCGCGGCGAATGGCCGGTGATCGCGCTGGACGATCTGTCCTCCGAGCTGGATCGCAATCACCAGGCCCGGGTTCTGGACCGTCTGAGGTCCGGGCCTGCGCAGATCTTCATCACCGCCACCGAGACCCCGGCGGCGCTGAACGACGCAACCGACATCACCCGGTTCCACGTGGAACATGGGCAGGTCCAGCCTGTGCCATAGTGGTCGGGAGGGCGCATGCGCCCGGCTGGTATAATTGCTGTTGCAACCCCTTACCCACGGTGCCCCGCGTCAAGCGGCGGCCCGACCTGCGGAGCCTACGGCAAGCGCAATGACTGAAGAACAGAACACCCCGGCAAACAGCGGCAACTACGACGCCAACAGCATCACCGCCCTGGAAGGGCTGGAAGCTGTCCGCAAGCGTCCTGGTATGTACATCGGCGACGTCCATGACGGCACCGGTCTGCACCACATGGTGTTCGAGGTCGTCGACAACTCCATCGATGAAGCCTTGGCCGGCCACGCCGACCACGTGTCTGTGATGATTCACGCCGATGGCTCGGTCTCCGTCTCCGACAACGGCCGCGGTATCCCGACCGGCAAGCACGAGCAGATGAGCAAGAAGCTCGACCGCGACGTGTCTGCCGCCGAAGTGGTCATGACGGTGCTGCATGCCGGCGGCAAGTTCGACGACAACAGCTACAAGGTGTCCGGCGGCCTGCACGGCGTGGGCGTCAGCGTGGTCAACGCGCTGTCGCAGAAGCTGGTCCTGGACATCTACCAGGGCGGCTTCCACTACCAGCAGGAATACGCCGACGGTGCGGCATTGCACCCCCTGAAGCAGGTTGCGGCCAGCACCAAGCGCGGCACCACCCTGCGCTTCTGGCCGTCGCTGAAGGCGTTCCACGACAACGTGGAATTCCACTACGACATCCTGGCCCGTCGCCTGCGTGAGCTGTCCTTCCTCAATTCCGGCGTCAAGATCGTGCTGGCGGACGAGCGCGGCGATGGCCGCCGCGACGACTTCCATTACGAAGGCGGCATCCGCAGCTTCGTGGAGCATCTGGCGCAGTTGAAGACGCCGCTGCACCCGAACGTGATCTCGGTAACCGGCGAGTCCAACGGCATCACCGTGGACGTGGCGCTGCAGTGGACCGATTCCTACCAGGAAACGATGTACTGCTTCACCAACAACATTCCGCAGAAGGACGGCGGTACCCACCTCGCCGGCTTCCGTGGTGCGCTGACCCGCGTGCTCAACAACTACATCGAGCAGAACGGCATCGCCAAGCAGGCCAAGATCAACCTGACCGGCGATGACATGCGCGAAGGCATGATCGCCGTGCTGTCGGTCAAGGTGCCGGACCCGAGCTTCTCCAGCCAGACCAAGGAAAAGCTGGTCAGCTCGGACGTGCGCCCGGCCGTGGAAAGTGCCTTCGGCCAGCGCCTGGAAGAATTCCTGCAGGAAAACCCGAACGAAGCCAAGGCGATCGCCGGCAAGATCGTCGACGCTGCGCGTGCCCGCGAAGCGGCCCGCAAGGCGCGCGATCTGACCCGCCGCAAGGGCGCGCTGGATATCGCCGGCCTGCCCGGCAAGCTGGCCGACTGCCAGGAAAAAGATCCGGCGCTGTCCGAACTGTTCATCGTCGAGGGTGACTCGGCAGGTGGTTCGGCCAAGCAGGGGCGCAACCGCAAGAACCAGGCGGTGCTGCCGCTGCGCGGCAAGATCCTCAACGTGGAACGTGCCCGCTTCGATCGCATGCTGGCCTCGGACCAGGTCGGTACGCTGATCACAGCGCTGGGCACCGGTATCGGTCGGGACGAGTACAACCCGGACAAGCTGCGCTACCACCGCATCATCATCATGACCGACGCCGACGTCGACGGCGCGCACATCCGTACGCTGCTGTTGACCTTCTTCTACCGGCAGATGCCGGAGCTGATCGAGCGCGGCCACATCTACATCGGCCTGCCGCCGCTGTACAAGATCAAGCAGGGCAAGCAGGAGCTGTACCTGAAGGACGACCCGGCGCTGGATGCGTACCTGGCCAGCAGCGCGGTGGAAAACGCCTCGCTGATTCCGGCCGATGGCGAACCGGGCATTGAAGGCCTGGCCCTGGAAAAGCTGCTGCTCTCCTACGCCTCGGCGCAGGAAGCGATCAGCCGCAACGCCCACCGGTACGATCGCCAGGTCCTTGAGGCCCTGATCGACTTCACCCCGATGGACCTGGAACACCTGCGCAAGGCCGGTGCCGATGAGGGCCTGGCCGCGCTGGCGACGCGCCTCAACCGCAGCAGCCTGGGCTCGCCGCGTTTCAGCCTGGAACTGCAGGAACCCACCGAGGAGCGTCCAGCCGCGCTGCTGGTCACGCGCCGCCACATGGGCGAAGCGTTGATCCAGGTGCTGCCGTTGTCGGCCTTCGAAACCGGTGAACTGCGTGCGCTGCACCAGTCCTCGCTGCTGCTGCACGGCCTGGTCCGCCCCGGTGCGAAGATCAGCCGCGGCGCCAAGTCGGCCGAGATCGAGAGCTTCGCACAGGCGCGCGAATGGCTGCTCGAGGAAGGCAAGAAGGGCCGCCAGATCCAGCGCTTCAAGGGCCTGGGTGAAATGAACCCGGAACAGCTGTGGGACACCACGGTCAACCCGGACACCCGCCGCCTGCTGCAGGTGCGGATCGAAGACGCCGTTGCGGCCGACCAGATCTTCAGCACCTTGATGGGCGATGTGGTGGAGCCCCGCCGCGACTTCATCGAAGACAACGCGTTGAAGGTCGCCAACCTGGATATCTGACACAATCGGGGCACGGCCGGCCGCCTGCGCACTGCAGGCGGGCCGGCCAACGCCTTCTGCTGCCAGGAATCCGATGTCTGCTACCGCACCGGCGTCCACCGCCACGCCCCCGTTGCCCCCTGCCTCGCCGTCGGCCTCCGGCGGCAAGCGCGGTTCCCCCGTTGCCGGCTTCTTCATCGACCTGGGTATCGCCGTGGTCGCGCTGTTCGGGCTCAGCCTGATCAGTGGACTGGCCTGGGGCCTGTATCGCGGTGCCGTCGTCGGCGCACAGGCGGCACGCGATGGCAGCACGCTCGATCCTGGCGCGTTGTCCCAGCAACTGGGCCAACCCGGCGCCCTGGCGCAGATCCTGATGGCGTTGATCGCCACCGGCGGCGCTGCCCTTCTGCTGTATTTCCTGCGACGTCGGGCCGATGCCGCCGAACGGCATGCCTCGATGCAGGCCGCACGCCGTCCCGCGACCTGGGGCTGGACCCTGCTGGTGGCCACCGGCGTGGTGATCGGCAGCAACCTGATCGCCTATCTCGCCAAGCAGGCCGGCATTGAACCGGTTCCCACCAACCTGGCCTTGATGGAACAGGCGCTCAGCCGTTTCCCGTGGTTCCTGGCCGTGTTCGCCATCGTGCTCGCCCCCGCCTACGAAGAACTGCTGTTCCGCCGCGTGCTGTTCGGGCGCTTGTGGAAGGCCGGCCGGATCTGGCTGGGCGTGCTGTTGAGCAGCCTGGCCTTCGCGCTGGTGCATGAAATTCCCGGCACCAGCGCCAACGGCCCGCTGGAAATCGCGCAGCTGTGGCTGGTGTACGGCGGCATGGGCGCCGCCTTTGCGTGGCTGTACCAGCGCACCGGCACCCTGTGGGCGCCGATCGTGGCGCACGGCCTGAACAACGCCATCGCCCTGGCGGCGCTGGTGTTTCTGGGCCTTCACTGATCCACCGCTTCGCTTGACGAAAATTTACGGCGTGCAGTTCCACACTGGGCACATGAACACGGGGGAGCTTCGATGAAACCAGTGCTGTTCGGGGTCGCCTTGGCGCTGCTGGTCAGCGCATGCGCCACCACCACCTCACCCACCGGCCGCCGGCAGATGGTGGGCGGTGTGTCGCAGGCCGAACTGGATCAGTTGGGCGCGCAGGCATTCAACGAGACCAAGCAGAAGGAAAAGGTCAGTACCGACGGTCGGCAGAATGGCTACGTGCAGTGCGTGGTCAATGCGCTGGTCGCGCAGTTGCCGCCACAGTACCGGGGCGTACGGTGGGAAACCGCCGTCTTCGTCGACGCCGAACCCAATGCCTTTGCCCTGCCCGGCGGCAAGGTCGGCGTGAACACCGGCATCTTCACCGTGGCCAAGAACCAGGACCAGCTGGCGGCCGTGATCGGCCACGAGATCGGCCATGTCATCTCGCGGCACCACGAAGAGCGCCTGACGCGCCAGATGGGCGCACAGACCGGCCTGGCCGTGCTTGGCGCGCTGGCCGGCGCTGCCTACGGCGATGGCGCCGCCGGCACGGTCAACCAGCTGGGCGGCATGACCGCGCAGACGGCCTTCCTGCTGCCGGGGTCCCGTACCCAGGAAAGCGAGGCCGACGTGGTGGGCCAGCGGCTGATGGCCGAGGCCGGCTTTGATCCGGGCCAGGCGGTCAATCTGTGGCAGAACATGATGGCCGCCAGCGGCGGGCGATCCCCGCAATGGCTGTCTACCCATCCCGATCCGGCCAACCGCATCCGCGAACTGCAGCGTGACGCGCCGGCCCTGAGTGGGGTATACCAACAGGCCCAGGCCGCAGGTCGCAGGCCGAAGTGCGGCTGATGCGACCAAAAGATGCTGTATTGCAGCATCGGAAACGATTTCTCACGCCATGAGTTTCTGATACGTTTGGCGGCTCAGATTTTTCTGACAGTCCGTTTTGATGCCGCTGCGGCGGTTCGATCGAGGTGAAAGATGATTTTCAGCAACTCAAAGCACGCCGTCCTTTCCGTCCTCATCGCGACCGCCATCGGTGGCGTCATGGTCACCGATGCGTTTGCCCAGTCCCGTTCGGCTGAGCGCAACAACGAGCGCCGCGGTGGCAAGAACAAGGCCGCCAAGGCCGAGCCGCTGTATCCGCAGGCGACCCGCCAGGAGCCGGATGGCAAGTCCTCGGCCAAGCTTGGCAGCAAGCTGCAGAAGCTGATTGACACCTACAACGACCAGAAGTTCCCCGAGACCCGCACGCTGGCCGATGAAATCCTGGCCAACAGCGCCGCCAACGACTATGACAAGTCCCTGGCCGCGCAGCTGGCCTCGCAGGCGGCCTACCAGACCGAAGACAACGTCGCGGCCAAGAAGTACCTGCAGCAGGTGCTCCAGTTCAACGGCCTGGACAACAACGGCCACTACCAGTCGCTCCTGATGCTGGCCCAGCTCCAGCTGCAGGACGACGAGACCGTTGCCGGCCTGGCCACCCTGGACAAGTACTTCGCCGAAACCAAGTCGACCAAGCCCGAAGAACTGGTGATCAAGGGCCAGGCCCTGTACCAGACCCAGCGCTACGCCGAGGCCATCCCGGTGCTGCAGCAGGCCATCGCGGGCGCCGCCGAGCCCAAGGACAACTGGAACCAGCTGCTGATGGCGGCCATGGCCGAAGCCGGCCAGACCGGTGAAGCGGTCAAGCAGGCCGAAGCCATCGTCGCGCGCAACCCGAACGACAAGAAAGCCCAGCTGAACCTGGCCAGCATGTACATGCAGGCCGATCAGATGGACAAGGCCGCCGCGGTGATGGACAAGCTGCGTGCAGCCGGCCAGCTCACCGAAGAGCGCGAGTACAAGCAGCTGTACTCGATCTACGCCAATACCGAGAACAAGGAAAAGGACGTCATCGCGGTCATCAACGAGGGATTGCAGAAGGGCATCCTGAAGCCGGATTACCAGGTTTACCTGGCCCTGGCCCAGTCCTACTACTATTCCGACGAGGTGCCGAAGGCGATCGAAGCGTGGCAGAAGGCCGCTCCGCTCTCCAAGGACGGTGAAACCTACTTGAATCTGGCACGCGTTTTGCATGCCGAAGGTCGCATCCCCGAAGCCAAGCAGGCTGCCCAGCAGGCCTTGGCCAAGGGTGTGAAGAATCAGGCCGATGCCAAGAAAATCATCAACCTGAAGTAAGTAGGAATAACGCCTGAACGCCTGCCACAGTGATGCGCAGGCGCTCAGGATTGGTATAAGCTTGGAGGTTCCTGCGGTGTCATGCACCGCTGATCATGGGCTACCTGTCCCCGGGTATCCCGGCCCCACTAATGAGCTCTTGGCGCATGACGGAACAACTAGTCGTTCACAGGTACGAACAACGCGATGACACCGGCTTAAGCTGGCCGCGAATCGTGGGTATCGCTTTTGTAATCGCACTGCATCTCGCCGCCTTCATGATGCTTCTGATCCCGGCCGTGGCTCCCAAGGCCGCTGCGGAGAAAGAACGCAACATCATGGTGACCCTGGTCGACGCTCCGCCGCCGCCCCCACCGCCGCCGCCGCCGCCGCCGCCGACGGACACCCCGCCGCCGCCGGTGAAGAACCTGTCGCCGCCGAAGCCCTCGCCGGTGCCGCCACCGCCGCAGGCCCCCGTGGTCGACGTGCCGGAACCGCGCGCCAACGACATCGTCACCCCGCCGAGCCCGCCGTCGCCGCCCGCGCCGCCGAGCACGATCGAGGCCAGTGTCGATATCTCCTCGAAGAACATGAACCCCCCGCGTTACCCGCCGGCCGCATTCCGTGCAGGTATCCAGGGTGAAGTCATCCTGATCATTGATGTCGACGCCAATGGCAACGTCACCAATGTGTCGGTCGAACGGTCCAGCCGTAACCGTGACCTCGACCGCGCCGCAATGGACGCAGCTCGCAAGTGGAGCTTCCGTTCTGCGGAGTCGGGCGGGAAGAAGGTCGCAGGTCGCGTTCGCGTCCCGGTCAACTTTGCGCTGAACTGATGGTCGCCGGTGGCCCGCCGGCCACCGCTCCGTCGGTCGTTTACAGCTACACCATTCATCACCACACACAACAAAGGTAAGCGTCATGCTGCAGGAACTCTTCATCGCCGCTGCTGCCGGGGGCAACCCGTCGAATGCCCTCTCGCAGATGGGCTTCGAGCATCTGATCCACGAAATGACCACCAAGCCGGGTGATTTCGCCGTCTCCTGGGTCGTGCTGCTGACCCTGATCATCATGTCGGCCATGTCCTGGTACTGGACCGTCATCAACATCTTCCGTGCTACCCGCCTGAAGAGCGCTGCCGACAAGGTCGTGAGCCTGTTCTGGGATACCCCGAACGCCCAGGACGCCATCCGTGCGATGGAAGAGCAGCCGGCTTCCGAGCCGTTCTCCAAGATCGCTCTGGACGCTGCCCAGGCAGCTGCCCACCACCAGCGTGCCGAAGGCGGCGCAACCGGTGGCCTGGGTGAGAACCTGAGCCGTTCGGAGTTCGTCGATCGCGCCCTGCGTCAGGCCGTGACCCGCGAAAGCAACAACCTGCAGTCGGGCATGACCCTGCTGGCCACCGTCGGTGCAACCGCTCCGTTCGTCGGTCTGCTGGGTACCGTGTGGGGCATCTACGGCGCGCTGATCAAGATCGGTGCCACCGGTTCCGCCTCGATCGACGCCGTTGCAGGCCCGGTGGGTGAAGCACTGATCATGACCGCCATCGGTCTGTTCGTGGCTATCCCGGCCGTGTTCGCCTTCAACTTCTTCAGCAAGATCAACAGCGCCACGATCAGCAAGTTCGATACGTTCGCTCACGACCTGCACGACTTCTTCGCCACCGGTTCGCGCGTTCGCTAATTGCGACGCGCTTTACCTGGCGAGAACGTAGTCAACACGATCTAGACGGAGCCCGTTATGGCTTTCAGTAGTGGTAACAGCGGCGGCCCCATGGCCGACATCAACGTTACGCCCCTCGTGGACGTGATGCTGGTGCTGCTGATCATCTTCATCATCACGGCGCCCCTGATGTCCCACAAGGTCAAGGTGGATCTGCCGGAGGCCAACCTGGTGCAGAACCCGGAAGACGCTGAGAAGCGTTCGGGCCCGATCACCCTGGCAGTCAAGGAAGACGGCTCGATCTACTGGAACGACGAGGAAATCAACAAGCAGACGCTCGAGTCGCGCTTGTCGACCGCCGCCCAGCAGACCCCGCAGCCCCCGCTCAATCTGCGTGGTGACCGCACCACCAAGATGCGTGTCATCAACGAGATGACCAAGATTGCGCAGGAGCAGGGCATGCTCGACGTTGGCTTCGTTGCCACCAAAGAGAAGGGGCAGTAAGCCATGGCGTTCAGTACTGGTGGTAACAAGGGCCCCATGGCCGACATCAACGTCACGCCCCTCGTGGACGTGATGCTGGTGCTGCTGATCATCTTCATCGTCACCGCGCCGATCATGACGTACCCGATCGCCGTGGACCTGCCGCAGCGCGTGCTCAACCCACCGCCGCAGCTGGTCGAGCCGCCGCCGCCGATCGAACTCAAGATCGACGCCAGCAACCAGGTCTCGTGGAACAACAGCCCGGTAGCGACCGGCGAGCTGCAGCAGCGGATGGAACAGGAGGTCCAGAAGGACCCGACGAACCAGCCGGAACTGCGCATCGACGCCAGCCCGGACTCTGAGTACGACGTGATGGCCAAGGTATTGGCCGCCGCGAAGAACGCTCAGATGAAGAAGATCGGCTTCGTACAGCAGTAAATCGCACGACGCAGTCATGACGCGACTGGAAAACGCCCCTGGAGACAGGGGCGTTTTTTTTATGGGCGGCCGCTGACCGCCGCGCCGGGTACGCGCGCAACGCACGCGGCCCGCTATCATCCGCCCATGCTCGCCACCTACCCTGCCCTTGCGGCCTGGCTCGACGCCATCCCGCACCTCCGTCCCCTGCTGGTGGCGGCCTACATCCTCTACCTGCTGTGGCTGACCGGCTGGATCATGCTGCAGAAACGCGAGCCGGTGGCCACGCTGAGCTGGATCCTGTCGCTGGCCGCCCTGCCCTACCTGGGGTTGTTCATCTACTACCTGCTGGGCCCGCAGAAGGTGAAGCGGCAGCGCCTGCGCCGCGGTCGCGCGCGCTCGGGCATGGAGCACTACAGCAGCGTGTGCCCGCCCGACGCGGACTGCACCGAGCTGGCCAAGATCGCCCAGGCCACGACCGGCCTGGCGCCCACCTCGGCCACCGAGGTGGAGTGGCTGGTGGACGGCGGCGCCACCTACACCGCGCTGTTGGCCGCCATCGCGCAGGCACGCGACCACGTGCACGTGGAGTACTACATCTTCAACCCCGACCATGCCGGCACCGCGTTGCGCGACGCCCTGGTCGAGCGCGCCCGCGAGGGCGTGCGGGTGCGGCTGCTGTTGGATGCGGTGGGGTCCTCGGCACTCCGCAGGCGCTTCCTGCAGCCGCTGCTGGATGCCGGTGGCGAAGTAGCGTGGTTCCATCCGCGTCAGCTGCTCAAGCCGTTCAAGCGCCCGTGGTTGAACATGCGCACCCACCGCAAGCTGGTGGTGATCGATGGGCGCACAGCTTTCACCGGCGGGATCAACATCACCGACGAAGAAGACGAACGCCGTCGTCCCGATGCCTACCGCGACCTGCACATGCGGCTGACCGGCCACGTCGTGCGCAGCCTGCAGCTGGTCTTCATCGAAGACTGGATCTACGCCACCGCGCAGCCGCCCGAGCGCTTCGCCATCGCCCAGCTGTGGCCCAACGACATGCCCAGCCGCGCCGACGGCCGCATCGATGCGCAGGTGCTGGTGTCCGGCCCCGACTCGGCCTGGGAAACCATCCACCGTCTGCAGGTCGCCGCCATCCACGAGGCGCGCGAACGGGTCTGGCTGGTGACGCCCTACTTCGTGCCCGGCGAGGCCGCGCGCATGGCGCTGACCTCGGCCGCACTGGGTGGCCTGGACGTGCGCCTGCTGGTGCCGAAGATGAGCGATTCCTGGTTCGTCACCCAGGCCGCGCGCTCCTACTTCGACGAACTGCTGCAGGCCGGGGTGAAGATCTACGAATACGGCCCGCGCATGCTGCACACCAAGGCCTTCATTGCCGACCACAACGTCTGCATCGTGGGCAGCGCCAACTTCGACCACCGCAGCTTCCGGCTCAACTTCGAGCTGTCGATGATGCTGGTGGACGAAGACCGGGTGGCGGCGCTGGAGCGCATCCTGGCGGCCGAGTTCGACGCCTCGGTGCGGGTGCACAACGACCGCAGCCGCTCCCTCTGGCGGCACCGGGTACCGGAAGCATTCGCGCGGCTGGCCTCGCCGCTGTTGTGACCGCGCACGTGGAACCGCATGGGCCGGCGGCGCTACACTGGCGCGGTCAACGGGGAGAATGACGATGCATTGGCTGTTCCTGCTGCTTGCGCTGGGCTGCTTCGCCCTGGCACTGAAGGTGCCCCAGATGTCGCTGATGCTGCTCGCCCTGTTCGGTGCGCTGGTGTTCCTGCTGGCGTGGGTGCGCGGGCTGTACGTGGCGCGCTTCGGCAACCTCCAGCGCGACATCTCCAGCGTGATCGATCCCACCGAACTGCGCCGGCTGCGCGAACAGGCCCAGGCCCGTCGCCAGCTCGTCGAAGAAGACTCCGACCCCCTGTAGTGCCATGACCCAGCTCAGCGTCAACGTCAACAAGATCGCCGTCCTGCGCAACTCGCGCGGCGGCACCGACCCGGACGTGCTGCAGGCCGCCCGTGCCTGCCTGGACGCCGGCGCGCATGGCATCACCGTGCACCCGCGCCCGGACCGCCGCCACATCCATGCCGAGGACGTGCTGGCGCTGTCGGCGCTGACCACGGCACGTGGCGTGGAATTCAACATCGAGGGCAACCCGTTCGCGCCGCCACGCGAGGGCTACCCGGGGCTGCTGCCGCTGTGCGCGCAGACCCGTCCGGCGCAGGCCACCCTGGTGCCCGATGGCGACGGGCAGCTCACCTCCGACCACGGCTTCGACTTCGACCGCGATGCAGAGCGGCTGCGCCCGCTGATCGCCGAACTGAAATCCCATGGCTGCCGGGTCAGCCTGTTCGTGGATGCCGGTAATCCGGACATGGCCCAGGCCGCCGTGATCGGTGCCGACCGCATCGAGCTCTACACCGGCCCCTACGCCGAAGCACACGCGGCCGGCGATGCCGGGGCCATGCTGGCCCTGTTCGCCGACGCTGCCCGCCGTGCGCAGGCCGCAGGCCTGGGCGTGAATGCCGGGCACGACCTCTCGCAGGACAACCTGCGCGCCTTCCTGGCGGCGGTGCCGGACGTTCTGGAAGTGTCCATCGGACACGCGCTGATCAGCGAGGCCCTGTACGCCGGGCTGGACGCCACGGTGAAGGGCTACCTGGCGCAATTGGCCCCCTGACGGCCCTGTAATGGCCGATGCCGGGCCAGCAGCGATGTCCGATTCTGGCCTGTGGACAAGTATGGGGACCAATTCCCCCGATTTCGGCCAGAACCCAATGGCTGCAAGGCTTTGCCGGTTGACATAGGGCTGTGGTTAGCAATACTACTAATCCCGATCCGTGGGTTACCGCACATGCTTCCCCACCCTGCCGTCGCAGCCACTGAGACACCACGGCGATAACCTCGATCGATGGGTATCGCGATCAAAGGCCGAGGTTCCACCACCCACCTGGCGGGCCGCTTCGAGGTCACCGTCAGCGAAGCCGTGCACGATGGCTGGGACGCCGGGGAGAGCGAGGAGTTTCTCGCGCCGCGCCTGCGCACCGAAGTGCGGGCCCAGACCGCGCGCAGCATCATCAGCCGCAACAAGTCGCCGGACGTGGGCTTCAGCCAATCGGTGAACCCGTACCGCGGCTGCGAGCACGGCTGCTCGTACTGCTTCGCGCGGCCGTCGCATGCCTACCTCAACCTGTCGCCCGGGTTGGACTTCGAAACCAAACTGTTCGCCAAGACCAACGCACCGCAGCTGCTGCGCAAGGAGTTCTCGCGCCCCGGTTATGTGCCGCAGCCGATTGCGCTGGGCATCAACACCGACGCCTACCAGCCGATCGAGCGCAAGCTGAAACTCACCCGCCAGCTGATCGAAGTCATGCTGGAAACGCGGCACCCGTTTTCGCTGATCACCAAGAACGCCCTGGTCGAACGCGATATCGATCTGCTGGCGCCGCTCGCCGAACAGAACCTGGTGAGCGTGCACTTCTCGGTGACCTCGCTCGACCCGCACCTGTCGGCCAAGCTGGAACCGCGCGCGTCGGCACCGCACGCCCGCCTGCGCGCGATGCGCCGCCTGCACGACGCGGGTATCCCGGTCGGGGTAATGGTGGCCCCGGTGATCCCGTGGATCAACGACGCCGAACTGGAAGCGGTGCTGGAAGCCGCGCGCGATGCCGGCGCATCCACCGCGGGCTATGTACTGCTGCGCCTGCCGCTCGAAGTGGCTCCGTTGTTCCGCGACTGGCTCGATACCCACCACCCCGACCGCGCCGCGCACGTGATGAGCACCATCAACCAGCTGCGCGGTGGCAAGGACTACAACAGCGAGTTCGGCAGCCGCATGCGCGGCGAAGGTGTGTATGCCGATCTATTGTCGAGCCGCTTCAAGCTTGCACGCAGGCGATTGGGGTTCGACGCGCAGAACAGCCACTGGCCGAAGTTGGACTGCGACAAGTTCGTCCGACCGTTGCCGCCGCGGGTGGAGTCGCCGCAGGGGTCGTTGTTCTAGAGCGTCGCGGGACGACGGGATGCATGGGAACCTGCACTGCGGACGCGTTGCCGTGATGGCGACGGGTCTGCGGTAGGTGTGTCGGGAGCCGGCCAGCGGCCGGCACTACCGGGGCTTGCGTGGTGTCGCCGTCAGTTGCCTGCGAACAGCTTCTGCGCACTCTGGAACAGCACCCAGCTGGTGGCGATGAACTTGTCCCCACCCTGCGGGCGGTTGCCGCGGTGGGTGTGGGTGAACGCCGTCGGGGCGATCAGCAGGCTGCCGGTGCGCGGGGCGATCTTGCGCTGCTGGAACAGGAACTCGGTTTCGCCCTGCTCGAAATCGTCGTTGAGGTAGAGCGTCCACAGCAGGTGGCGGTGCAGCGTTTCGCCGGCGGGATCGCGCGGGTACAGCTCGCAATGCCAATAGGGATAGCCACCCTCGCCCGCTGCATACCATTGCAGATTGATGGCACCGGGTCGCAGGCACGTACGGGCCAGATCCGACAACGTTGCATCGTCCATGCCAGGGAAATCGTCGGCTGCCAGGCGGCGCGGTTTGCCTTCGCTGTCTTGGATCTGCAACATCAGCGGCGAGATCAGTGCCTGTGGATAACGCCGTAGATAACTCAAAACACCGCGAAACACCGCCTGCTGCAACAGCATGTCCACATCGCGCCACGCCGCGTCGCCGCTGATGCGCAGATCCTTGCTGTGCTTGAGTTCCGGGAACACGCCGCTGCCCACTTCGCCGGGCCGCAACTGCGCACTGGTTCGCATCCTGGCCTGGATGGCGGCACACACATCGGCGGGGATGGCGTTGTGGATTACTTCGATGAAGTCGTGCTGCGTATCGGCCGTCATGGGGTCATCCGTGGGCATCTGGCCCCGATGGTGACCGCTGCGCTGGCCGATGTCACGCCGTTGCCACGTAAGGTTTTTCCATGGCACGCACAGGGCCGGCGGCGGGCCGGCCCCGTGCGTTGCGATCAGCCCTGCGCGCTGTCGTGCTCGCGGTGATAGCGGGTGGCTTCGGCCACTTCATTGCGCGAGCCAAGGAACACCGGCACGCGCTGGTGCAGCTGGTCGGGCTGGATGTCCAGGATGCGCTCGCGGCCGGTGGTGGCCGCGCCACCAGCCTGTTCCACCAGCAGGCCCATCGGGTTGGCTTCGTACATCAGGCGCAGCTTGCCGGCCTTGGACGGGTCCTTCTTGTCCCACGGGTAGATGAAGATGCCGCCGCGGGTAAGGATGCGGTGCACGTCGGCCACCATG
This sequence comes from Stenotrophomonas sp. 2619, assembly GCF_040548725.1. NCBI lineage: Bacteria > Pseudomonadati > Pseudomonadota > Gammaproteobacteria > Lysobacterales > Lysobacteraceae > Stenotrophomonas > Stenotrophomonas sp. 2619. The sequence continues at coordinate 79,210 of NZ_JBEPSF010000002.1, forward strand.
CTGGCGATCCAGCGCATGTTGAAGTTCTTGCCGCGCGTGCCTTCCTTGCCGGCCAGCAGGTCCTGCACGTAGCCCTGCATGGGGGCTTCCCAATGGCGCTGGTTGGACATGTTGATGGCAAATTCCTGGGTGTCGGCGGGAATCTGCATGTCCGGCGTGGTCAGCACGAACTCGCCCTTCTCGCGGTCCAGGGTGAAGGCATGGGTGCCGTGGCCCACGGTGAGCACCATCTGCGTGCTGGGGCCGTAGATGCAATAACCGGCGGCAACCTGCGCGGTGCCCGGCTGCAGGAAGCTGGCGTCGTTGGGCTGTTCGGTGCCGGGCGGGCAGCGCAGCACCGAGAAGATGGTGCCGACCGAGACGTTGACGTCGATGTTGGAGCTGCCATCGAGGGGATCGAACAGCAGCAGGAAGTCACCGCGCGGGTAGGTGTCCGGCACGGGCTGGCAGTGGTCCATTTCCTCCGAGGCGCAGGCGGCAAGGTGACCGCCCCAGGCGTTGGCCTCGAGCAGGATCTCGTTGCTGATGACGTCCAGCTTCTTCTGCGCTTCGCCCTGCACGTTGCCGGTGCCGGCCTCGCCCAGCACGCCACCGAGCGCGCCCTTGCTGACCGCGATGGAGATGCTGGTGCAGGCGCGGGCGACGACGGCGATCAGCTGGCGCAGGTCGGCGTTGATGCGGCCGGCATGCTGCTCTTCGATCAGGTACCGGGTAAGCGACGTACGGGACATGGAATGGCTGCCAAAGACATTTGGGGGCCGTATTGTCGCCCGTTGCCGCGGGCATTACGAGGCAGGCGCAGGACAGCGCGTCAGGTCAGGAAGTCAGGGCCGCACAGGCCGCAGGGACCCGGACACAGGAACGGCCGCACTGGGCGGCCGTTCCTGGGGTGCTGCAGCGCGCGCCGATCAGCCCTTGGCGACGGTCGCCACGGCCTTGGCCACGTACGCCAGGTTGCCCTGGTTCAGCGCGGCCACGCAGATGCGGCCGGTGCCGACGGCGTAGATGCCGAACTCGTCGCGCAGGCGGTCCACCTGCGGGCGGGTCAGGCCCGAGTACGAGAACATGCCGGCCTGGTCGTTGATGAAGGCGAACTGCGGCGCGCCGGCGGCGACCAGGTTCTCCACCAGGCCGTGGCGCAGGGCGTGGATGCGCTCGCGCATCTCGGTCAGGTCCGCTTCCCACACCTGGCGCAGCTCAACGCTGTTGAGCACGCCGGCCACCAGCGCAGCGCCGTGGTTGGACGGGCTGGAATAGATGGTGCGGATGATGCGCTTGACCTGCGACTGCACGGCCTTGGCCGAGGCCGCGTCCGGGGCCACCACCGACAGCGCGCCAATGCGTTCGCCATACAGCGAGAACGACTTGGAGTACGAGTTGGCGACCACGAAGCTGTCGATGCCGGCCTCGGCGATGATGCGCACCGCGGCGCCGTCTTCGCTGATGCCCTTGTCAAAGCCCTGGTAGGCCATGTCGATGAACGGGAACAGCTGGCGGTCCTTCAACAGCTCGGCCACCTGCTTCCACTGCGCGACGGTGAGGTCGGCGCCGGTCGGGTTGTGGCAGCAGGCGTGCAGCAGCACCACGGTACCCGGCTGCAGCTTGCCCAGATCGGCCAGCATGGCGTCGAAATCCACGCCGTGGGTGGTCGGGTCGAAGTAGCTGTATTCCACGACCTCGAAACCGGCGGCGCCGAACACCGCGCGGTGGTTTTCCCAGCTGGGATTGCTGATGGCGATGGTGGCGTGCGGCAGCAGGCGGTGCAGCAGGTCGGCACCCACGCGCAGCGCACCGCTGCCACCGATGGTCTGCGAGGTGGCCACGCGGCCGGCGGCCAGCAGCGGCGAGTCCTTGCCGAACACCAGTTCGCGGGTGGCCTGGTTGTAGGCCGGCAGGCCGTCGATCGGCAGGTAGCCGCGCGGTTTGGCTTCATCGGCAAGCTGCTGTTCGATCTGTTTGACGGCGCGGAGCAGCGGAATGCGGCCGCTTTCGTCGTAGTAGATGCCCACGCCCAGGTTGACCTTGGTCGAGCGGCTGTCGGCGTTGTAAGCCTCGGTCAGGCCCAGGATCGGGTCGCCTGGGACCAGTTCCACATTTGCAAAGAAGGACACGGCGGTACTCATTCGGATGACGGAAGGGGGGAGGTTGGCGCGACGCAGGTTGCGGCAGAATCAGCCAAAACCAAGCCATCCTAACAAAGCCGCGCCGTGGGCGCGGCAGCCGCCGTCACGTCATCTTCCGTACCATGGCGTGCGGCGTGCCCTGCCGCTGAGGACCCCTGCCCGTATGCTGCGTTTTTCCGCGTTTGTCGTCCCCTCCGCGCTGCTTTCGGCGGCGCTGCTGCCGAACCCGGCACAGGCCGCGCCTGCCCCGGCCGAAACCCCGCCGATCGAGCGCCTGCCCACGGTTCAGGTGCAGGCGGCGCGCGTGCAGCAGGTAGACGATGCGGACCTGCCGGCCTCGATCAGCACGGTCTGGCTGGATGACGATGCCAATGGAACCCTGGCCCAGATCTCCGAAGCGCTGGGCGGCATCCCCGGCGTGGTGGCGCGCGACCGCCAGAACTATGCACAGGACACCCAGCTGTCGATCCGGGGCTTCGGCGCACGGTCCACCTTCGGGGTGCGCGGGGTACGCGTGCTGGTGGACGGCGTGCCGGCCACCATGCCCGACGGCCAGGGCCAACTTTCCCATGCGAGCCTGCTCTCGGCGCAGCGGGTGGACGTGCTGCGCGGGCCGTTCTCGGCGCTGTACGGCAACTCTTCCGGTGGCGTGGTGCAGGTGTTCAGCGCCGACGGCGCGCCGGGCGACCCGTGGCGACTGCGCCTGGACACGGGCAGCGACAACACCCTCAGCGCCGGCGCGCAGCTGCGCGGCCAGCAGGGACCGATCCGCTACAACGTGGCCGCCAACCACTTCCGCACCGATGGCTGGCGCGACCACAGCGCGGCCCGCCGCGAGTCGGTCAATGCGCGGCTGGGCACCGATGTGGGCGGCGGCCAGCTGGACCTGGTGCTGAACTACTTCGATTCGCCCGACGCGCAGGACCCGCTCGGCCTGAGCCGGGCCCAGGTCAATGCCGATCCGCGCCAGGCCACCGCCGTGGCCACCCAGTACAACACCCGCAAATCGGTGCGCCAGGCCCAGGCCGGGCTGGTCTTCACCCGCACCGACGGCGCCCATACCTGGCGGGCGATGGGCTATGCCGGGCAACGCAGCGTGGAACAGTACCTGGCCATTCCCCCCGGGCCGCAGGCCAGCCCGCTGCATGCCGGCGGGGTGATCGACCTGGACGGCGATTACGGCGGCGTGGACGCGCGCTGGAGCTGGCACGGCGACTGGGCCGGGCGGCCGCTGGACCTGGTGATCGGCGCCAATGCCGACCGTCAGCTGCAGGATCGCCGCGGTTACGAGAACTTCGTGGGCGACGAGCTGGGCGTCAAGGGCCGCCTGCGCCGCGACCAGGCCGACCGGGTCGAGAACCTTGATCAGTTCGCCCAGGCGTGGTGGCAATGGGCTCCGCGCTGGTCGCTGCTGCTGGGCCTGCGCCACAGCACCGTGCGGTTCCGCTCCAACGACCACTACATCACCGCCCGCAACCCCGATGACAGCGGTGCGCGCCGCTATGAAGCCACCACGCCGGTGGCCGGGGTGGTGTTCCGCGCCAGTGATGCCTGGCGGCTGTACGCCTCGGCGGGGCGGGGCTTTGAAACGCCCACGTTCAACGAGCTGGGCTACCGCGCCGATGGCCAGGCCGGGCTGGCGCTGGACCTGTCGGCCGCGCGCAGCCGCAACCTGGAAGTGGGCAGCAAATGGCACGCACAGAGCGGCGCGCGGCTGGAGGCGGCCCTGTTCCGGGCGGACACCGATGACGAACTGGCGGTGGCCAGCAACAGCGGCGGGCGTGCCACCTACCGCAACATCGGCCGTACCCGGCGGCAGGGCGCCGAAGCCAGCTACGTGCAGCCCCTGGGCGCACAGACCGAGCTGGCCGTGGCCTACACCTGGATCGAAGCCACGGTGCGCGATGCGTACCCGCTCTGCGGTACGGCCGGCTGCAACACGGTGCCGGCCGGCGCGCGCCTGCCCGGCGTACCCCGGCAGCAGTGGAACGCGCGGATGCAGTACACGCCCGGGCCGTGGCAGTGGGCCGCCGAACTGGTGGCCTCCAGCGACACGGTGGTGAACGACCTGGCCACCGAGAAGGCGGCCGGGTATGCACTGCTGAATCTGGAAGCGGCGCGGCGCTGGAAGACTGCGCAGGGCACGCTGCGGGCCTTCGCGCGCATCGACAACGTGCTGGACCAGCGCTACATCGGCTCGGTGATCGTCAACGACGGCAACCAGCGGTACTTCGAGCCCGGCCCGGACCGTCGGGTGGGCGTGGGCCTGCAGTGGCAGTGGGCGCCGTGATCAGCGGGCCGATGGCCGCTTGGCGGTCACCGGCCACCGCTTGACGCTTACCGCGGGATCTTGGCCGGCACGAACGGCGAGGTCGGGTCGCTGGCCGGGAAGGTTTCGTCCAGGGCTTCATCCTGGTTGTCGCTGGCGTGTTCCTTGCGCGCCTGGCGCTGTTCCTGGTTTTCCCGCCCGCCCGGGTGCGGCACGCCGGTGGGGTCCTTGCGGTCGCGGTAGCCGTGGCTGGGGCCGGAGACCACCGGCAGGTGGTCCGCTTCGGTCGGGGGAGACATCCCGGCGCCGCGGTCTTCGGCGTCCTGGTTGTCATGTTTGGCGTGCTGTTCGCCAGGCACCGGGGTGCTGGCTTCGCGCAGAGGATCGCGTGGCATGGGAATCACTCCGGAACGGGGGGAACTCCACTACAGCGCTTGGCGGGTGAAGTCCCTGCGAATCGCCTGCCGTGAACGGATCTGTCACGGCTGGCTAACGGCGGCGGGACTATTCCTGCCTGCCCCGTACCGCCGGAGTCGTGCCATGCCCCGCCTGGACCGTCGCGCCGTCCCCGCGCTGTTCAACGCCTACCTGCAGCCGACCCGCAACACGCGCCGCGTGCGCCGCGAGCGCACCGAGGAAGCCCAGGCGGTGGCGCAGGACTACCTGCAGTACATGCGCAACGACTACGAGCGCCGCCGCGGGCATGGCCACCGCAGCTGGCGTGATCTGTACCCGGCGTATGCGTTCGCCCTGACCACGCACTATGCGGCCTGGCCACGCGGCAACGACGACGACACCGACGGCGAGCTGGCCGAGCACTGGGAACAGATGCGCGGGCAGTCGCGGCTGGGCTGGGGGCAGGCCCGCGGCATCGTCGAGGATGCCTGGCTGGCGCTGGACCACATGCCACCGGCGGCGGTGCACGGCCTGCTGCAGTAGCCCGTAAAGGGCCCCTGCACGGCGCGGACACGGGCGTTTCACGTGTGTCGCGGTACAGCTGCCCTCCCCCTGTAGCGTTGGAGTGGCCCCGCCATGGCCCGACCGATCTGGACCGGTACCCTCTCGTTCGGCCTGCTCAATGTCCCGGTGTCGCTGATGTCCGGCGAGCGCAAGGTCGACCTGCAGTTCCGTATGCTCGATTCACGCGACCGCAAGCCGATCCGCTTCGAGCGGGTCAACGCCGACACCGGTGAAGAAGTGCCGTGGAAGGACATCGTCAAGGCCTACGAGTACGACAAGGGCAGCTACGTGGTGCTGGAGGAGGACGACATCCGCTCGGCGGCCCCGGAAAGCCATGAGGCGGTCGAGGTGGAGACCTTCGTCGATGCCAGCACGATCGACCCGCGCTACTACGAGAAGCCCTACCTGCTGGTGCCGGCCAAGAAGGCCGAGAAGGGCTATGTACTGCTGCGCGAAACCCTGCGGAAGACCGACAAGGTGGGCATTGCCCGGGTGGTGGTGCGCACCCGCGAGTACCTGTGCGCGGTGATGCCGCACGGCGACGCGCTGGTGCTGATGATCCTGCGTTATCCACAGGAACTGGTGGACCCGGAAGACTATAAATTGCCCGCCGGGTCACTGGCCGACTACCGGATCAACAGCAAGGAAACGGCCATGGCCGAACAGCTGATCGAGTCGATGTCCGGCGAGTGGAAACCCGATGATTACCACGACGAATTCCGCGAGCGGCTGCAGACGCTGTTGAAGAAGCGGATCAAGGCCAAGGGCGGCACCACCAAGGTGGACGAAGAGCCGACGCCGCGCGAGGACGACGCCACCAACGTGGTCGACTTCATGTCGCTGCTGCAGAAGAGCCTGGACGCCAAGAAGCGCACACCGGCCAGGAAGACCGCGGTGACGGCGGCACCGAAGAAGGCGGTGGCGAAGAAAGCCAAGGCACCGGCGAAGGCAGCCGCCAAGGTGGCCAAGGCCGCGAAGAAATCCCCGACCAAGCGCGCCACCCCTGCGCGCAAGGCCGGGTAAACGCCGATGTCGCTGCAGGAATACCGCCGCAAGCGTCGTTTCGACGGCACCCCCGAGCCGGACGCCGACCGCCGCGGTGCGCCGGCGCGGCGCCCGATCTTCGTGGTGCAGCTGCACCATGCCAGTTCGCGCCACTACGATTTCCGGCTGGAAGCCGATGGCGTGCTCAAGAGCTGGGCGGTACCCAAAGGGCCGTCGCTGCGCGCGGGCGAAAAGCGCCTGGCGGTGGAGGTGGAGGACCACCCGCTGTCCTATGCGGGTTTCGAAGGCGATATTCCTGCCGGTCACTACGGCGCCGGGCATGTGGACGTGTACGACCATGGCACCTGGGCCTGCGACGGCGACCCGCTGGAGGCGATTGCCGCCGGCAAGCTCGACTTCGTGCTGCACGGTGAGCGCCTCAACGGCGGCTGGAAGCTGGTGCGCACGGCGATGAAGGGCAAGCAGCACCAGTGGCTGCTGATCAAGCGCGACGATGCGCAGGCACGCGACGCAGAGGCCGATGACATGCTGGACACACCGCCGCCACGTGGCGCCGCCCGCACGCGTGCGGCAGCGACCAAGCGCGCACCCGCCGCCGCCAAGGCCGGCAAACGCACGGCCACGCCCGCGCGCAAGGCCGATGCGCGCTGGCGCACCCGCGCGCTGGCGCTGGATGGCGCGCGCGACGCCCCTTACCCGCCCGGCTTCAAGCCCCAGCTCACCGACCACCGCGCAACCGCACCGGACGGCGACGGCTGGCTGCACGAGATCAAATGGGACGGCTACCGCCTGCTGGCCGAGGTCAACGACGGGGTGGTAGCGCTGCGCTCGCGTGGCGGCCTGAACTGGACCGACGATTTTCCCGAAGTGGTGCAGGCCATCGCCGCGTTGCCGGTGCGCGACCTGCGCCTGGACGGCGAACTGGTGGTGCTTGATGCGCAGGGCCGCAGCGATTTCACCGCCTTGCAGAAGGTCATCGACGGCACCGCCAAACAGCCGCTGCGCTACGTGGTGTTCGACATGCCCGGCATCGCCGGGGTGGATATCAGCCGCTGCGCGCTGCTGCAGCGCAAGGCATTGCTCAAGGAGCTGATCGGTCCGGGGCCGGGCACGCTGGCCTACAGCGACCACGTGCTTGACCATGGACCGGCGGTGTTTACCGCCAGTGGTGAGGCCGGGTTCGAGGGCATCATCAGCAAGCGCGTGGACGCGCCCTACGTCAACGCGCGCTCGCCGGCGTGGATCAAGATCAAGCACGAGAGCACCGACGAATTCCTGATCGTGGGCTACACCGACCCCAAGGGCGCGCGCAGCGGCTTCGGCTCGCTGTTGATGGCCACCCCGGACAAGGGCGGCCTGCGCTACGTGGGGCGGGTTGGCACCGGGTTCGATGATGCGCTGCTGGGCGCGCTCACCCGGCAGCTGAAGCCGCTGGCCGTAGCCGACGCGGGGGTGGAACTGCCCGCGCACGTGCCGTTCAAGGCGCGCAGCGTGCACTGGGTGAAACCGGTGCTGGTGGCCGAGGTGGCGTTCCGCGGCTGGGCCAAGGAAGGGCTGCTGCGCCAGGCCAGCTTCAAGCGGCTGCGCGAGGACAAGTCTGCCGGCGACCTGGGCGCGGCAGGCCAGGCGACGGAGAAGGCCAGGGGCATGAACAAGACAACGCGCAAGGCCAAGGCCGGTGCACAGACGGCAGGCGACGCCCCCGATGGCGTCAGCATCAGCCATCCCGAGCGGGTGGTGTTCGCCAAGGCGAAGATTACCAAGGGCGAGGTGGCTGACTACTACCGGCAGATGGCGCGCTGGGTGCTGCCTGAAGTGGCGCGGCGGCCGCTGTCGGTGCTGCGTTGCCCGGACGGCGTGGACAAGCCCTGCTTCTTCCAGAAACACCACGGTACCGGGCTGGGCGAGGCGGTGCGCGCGATACCGCTGGAACAGAAGAGCGGGCGCGAAGACTACCTGTACATCGAGGACGTGGCCGGGCTGCTGCAACTGGTGCAGATGAACACCCTGGAGCTGCATCCTTGGGGCGCCACCGTGGCCGATCCGGAGCATCCGGACCGGCTGGTGTTCGACCTGGACCCCGGCGACGGGGTGAGTTGGGCGCAGGTGAAGTCGGCCGCACGCGATGTGCGCGACCGGCTGCTGGACACCGGCCTGCAGAGCTTCGTGCGGTTGTCCGGGGGCAAGGGCGTGCATGTGGTGGTGCCGTTGCAGCCCAAGGCCGACTGGGCCCAGGCCAAGGACTTCTGCGAGGCGTTCGCGCAGGCCATGGCCGAACATGCGCCGGACCGCTACGTGGCCACGATGAGCAAGGCCAAGCGCACCGGGGTGATCTTCATCGACTGGCTGCGCAACGCGCGGGGCGCCACCAGTGTCAGTTCGTGGTCGCTGCGCGCGCGACCGGGTGCAGGCGTGGCGGTGCCGCTGCGCTGGGAAGAGCTGGGCCGCATCACTGCCGCCGATGCGTTCCCCATGGCCAAGGCGCTGCAGCGGGCACAGCGCCTGAAGCAGGATCCGTGGGACGGGATCGACGCGGTGAAGCAGGTGCTGCCGGGGGCGTGACGCCGCAAGGCGCGCGCCAACGGCCGGTCGCCCTACTGCGGGCGATAGCGCGCGCCCAGCCAGATGCCGACGGCCTGCAGCGGCAGCGAGAGCAGCAGCACCAGCACGAACCAGAACGGGAAGTCGCTGCCCAGGTCCCAGGCGGCGTAGGCCGAGGCGGCGGTGATCACCGCCCACACCACGCCGCCGTGAACGTAAGGCAGCGTCGGCGCGTAGCGCGCGGCGAACGCGGTGGCGGCCAGCCCGCCGAGGATGGTCCAGCCCAGGTCCCAGGCCAGGCGCGGCTGCCCACCATCGCCCAGGCCGATCCACGGCGCGATCCAGCCGGCGGCACCGCTGACCATGCCCAGCACGAACAGCGCCACCACCACGCACAGCACGGACAGCACGACGGTCTTGGCAAGCGACAACGCGGACATGGCGATCCAGGGCAACGGGACGGTGCCCATTATGGACGCGTGCGCGGGCTCAGACCTTGCCGGCTTCCTTCAGCTGCGCGAACTCGTCATCGCTGAACAGCCGCGAGCGCACCAGGCAGCGCACGCCCTCGCCGTTTTCCAGCGAGAACATGCCGCCGCGCCCCGGCACCACGTCGATGATCAGCTGGGTGTGCTTCCAGTACGCGAACTGCGGCGCGCTGATGTAGAACGGCGCACCGCCGATCTCGCCCAGCTGCACGTCGCGGTCGCCCACGATGAAATCGCCCTGGGCGAAGCACATCGGCGAAGAGCCGTCGCAGCAGCCGCCGGACTGGTGGAACAACAGCGGTCCGTGGCGGGCGTGCAGCGTGTGGATCAGCTGTAGCGCGGCCAGGGTGGCGGTTACCTGGGGTGGTGGGGTGTTCATCGTTGGGGGGTCCTGGGCGCCGGCCAGCGGCCGGCACTACCGGTGCGGGGTGCGGCCTGCCTTGTGCGTCAGGCGTTGAGGTCCAGCACCACGCGGCCTTCGATTTTGCCGGCGTGCATGCGCGCGAAGATGTCGTTGATGTTCTCCAGCGAATCGCTGGTGACCGTGGCGGCGACCTTGCCCTGCTCGGCGAATTCCAGCGATTCCTGCAGGTCCAGGCGGGTGCCGACGATCGAGCCGCGCACGGTGATGCCGTTGAGCACCATGCCGAAGATGTCCAGCGGGAAGTTGCCCGGCGGCAGCCCGTTCAACGACACCGTGCCACCGCGGCGGACCATGCCCAGCGCCTGTTCGAACGCCTTCGGCGATACCGCCGTGACCAACGCACCGTGCGCGCCGCCGATTTCCTTCTTCAGGAACGCAGCCGGGTCGGTAGTGCGCGCGTTGACGGTGATCGTGGCACCGAGGCGCTCGGCCAGGGCGAGCTTGCCGTCGTCGATGTCCACGGCGGCCACGTTCAAGCCCATCGCCTTGGCGTACTGCACCGCCATGTGGCCCAGCCCACCGATGCCGGAGATCACCACCCACTGGCCAGGACGGGTGTCGGTAACCTTCAGGCCCTTGTACACCGTCACGCCGGCGCACAGGATCGGCGCGACCTCGATGAAGCCCACGCCCTTGGGCAGCAGGCCCACGTAGTTGGCATTGGCCAACGCGTACTCGGCGAAGCCGCCGTTGACCGAGTAGCCGGTGTTCTGCTGCGCTTCGCACAGCGTTTCCCAGCCGCCCATGCAGTGCTCGCAATGGCCGCAGGCCGAGTACAGCCACGGGATGCCGACGCGGTCGCCTTCGCGGATATGGCTGACACCCGCACCCACCGCGACCACGTGGCCCACCCCTTCGTGCCCGGGAATGAACGGCGGGTTGGGCTTGACCGGCCAGTCGCCCTCCACCGCATGCAGGTCGGTGTGGCAGACACCACAGGCCTCGATCTTCACCAGGATGTCGCCGGGGCCGGGCCGCGGTACCTCCACTTCCTCGATGCGCAACGGCTTGCCGAATTCGCGGACGACAGCGGCCTTCATGGTCTTGTTCATGCGTGGATCTCCGTGGATTGCCAATGACAGCACTGTGGCGCCGGCCTCATGCCGGCGCCTTGATCGTGATCAAGCAGGGCGCGGGCTCAGAAGAAGCCCAGCTTCTTCGGCGAGTAGCTCACCAGCAGGTTCTTGGTCTGCTGGTAGTGGTCGAGCATCATCTTGTGGTTCTCGCGGCCGATGCCGGACTGCTTGTAGCCACCGAACGCGGCATGCGCCGGATAGGCGTGATAGCAGTTGGTCCACACTCGACCGGCCTGGATGCCGCGGCCCATGCGGTACAGACGCGAGGCATCGCGGCTCCACACACCCGCACCCAGGCCGTACAGCGTGTCGTTGGCGATCTCCAGCGCTTCTTCCTCGGTCTTGAAGGTGGTCACCGACACCACCGGCCCGAAGATTTCTTCCTGGAACACGCGCATCTTGTTGTGGCCCTTGAACACGGTGGGCTTCACGTAGAAGCCCCCGGCCAGGTCGCCATCGAGGCTGGCCTGCTCGCCGCCGATCAGCACCTGCGCGCCTTCCTGCCTGCCGATGTCGAAGTAGGACAGGATCTTTTCCAACTGCTCGGACGACGCCTGCGCGCCGACCATCGTGTTGGGGTCCAGCGGGTTGCCCTGCTTGATCGCGGCCACGCGCTTGAGCGCGCGCTCCATGAACCTGTCGTAGATCGATTCCTGGATCAGCGCGCGCGACGGACAGGTACACACTTCGCCCTGGTTGAAGGCGAACAGCACGAAGCCTTCGATGGCCTTGTCCAGGAAATCGTCGTCCTCGGCCATCACATCGGCGAAGAAGATGTTGGGCGACTTGCCCCCCAGTTCCAACGTCACCGGAATCAGGTTCTGGCTGGCGTACTGCATGATCAGCCGGCCGGTGGTGGTTTCACCGGTGAAGGCGATCTTGGCGATGCGCGGGTTGGACGCCAGCGGCTTGCCCGCCTCCACGCCGAAACCATTGACCACGTTGAGCACGCCGGCCGGGAGCAGGTCGCCGATCACCTCCATCAGCACCAGAATCGAGGCGGGGGTCTGTTCAGCCGGCTTGAGCACCACGCAGTTGCCGGCCGCCAGCGCCGGCGCCAGCTTCCAGGCGGCCATCAGCATCGGGAAGTTCCACGGAATGATCTGCCCGACCACGCCGAGCGGCTCGTGGAAGTGGTAGGCGATGGTGTCCTTGTCGATCTCCGACAGGCTGCCTTCCTGCGCGCGCACCGCGCCGGCGAAGTAGCGGAAGTGGTCGGCCATCAGCGGGATGTCGGCGTTGAGCGTTTCGCGGATCGGCTTGCCGTTGTCCCACGTCTCGGCATGCGCGAGCAGCTCGAGGTTCTCCTCGATGCGGTCGGCGATCTTGTTGAGGAGGTTGGCGCGTTCAGTGGTGGAGGTTTCGGCCCAGGCGCGCTTGGCGGCATGCGCCGCGTCCAGTGCCGCTTCGATGTCCTCGGCGTTGGAGCGGGCTACCTCGGTGAAGACCTTGCCGGTGACCGGCGTGGTGTTCTCGAAGTACTGGCCGCTGCGGGGCGCCACCCACTGGCCGCCGATGAAGTTGCCATAGCGCGGCTTGAAGATGGACTGCGGGTCGGTGGCGTGCGGCTTGGCGGACGTGACGGCGTTCATCGGGGTGCATCTCCAGCAGATAGGGAAAGGCCCGTAAGGGTCCTTCCCTGCCGCAAGGACGATGCCAACTCTGGCCTGCTGCGCTGCGGCACGCCGTCCGACCGCAGCCAGCCACGCGGCATGACCGTGATCTGCGGCGGTGCAGCAGCGAAGGTCATTGCGCGGTAACGCCGGCTGTGCTGTTTATCGAAACAGGTCCCGCTACAACTGTCGCAGAATGCGACACTGGAGAAACAGGTGTCCCAGCAGCCGCTCCTGCACCGCGTCGGCAATGCGCGTCGCTCGTTCTTCGAGCGCGGCGCGACGCCGATCGGCATCGTGCCCGACACCATCCTGCAGTCGTGGCAGCGCTGCCTGCGGGGTGGGTTGTCGGTGGATGCGCAGCCGGACGTGGAGCCGTTGCCGGACGCACGCCTGCGCGAACTGCGCGAGCGTCAGCAGAAGCTGTGGCGGCTGGCCCGCCCCGAGCTGGACGGTCTGGCCGCCGACATCGCCGCCGCCGGCAGCATCGTGCTGCTCACCGATGAAGACGGCTGGATCCTGGATGCCGAAGGCAGCCCGGGCTTCCTCGACAAGGCCGGCCGCGTAGCGTTGATGCCGGGCGTGCGCTGGGACGAGACCACGGTGGGTACCAACGCCATCGGCACCGCGATGGTCGAAGGGCGTTCGGTGGAAGTGCGCGGCGGCGAGCACTACTTCGCCCCGCACGGCATCCTGACCTGCTCGGCCACGCCGATCTTCGACCCTTACGGCCAGCGCGTGGGCGTGCTGGACATCTCCGGCGATGCCCGATTGCAGCACCTGCACGCGCGGGTACTGGCGCGGCAGGCGGTGGCGCACATCGAGCACCGCTACTTCGACGCGGGCCTGGCCGACTGCGAGCTGGTGCGGCTGCACCACGACGCCACCCTGCTGGGCACCCCGCGCGAAGGCATCCTGGGCTTCCGCGGCGGCCGCCTGGTGGCTGCCAACCGCACCGGCCTTGCGCTGTTCGGGCTGGAGCATGCCGACATCGGCCATGCGCCCTATGCCGCGCTGTTCGATGGGCCGTTGGCGCGCCTGCATGACGACGGCGCGCTGATCGACCGCCAGGGACGCGCGCTGTACGGGCGGCTGGGCGACGGCCAGCGCGCCCCGGTGCGGGGCCGTGCGGAGACGCGGGCCGCCGCGCTGCCGTTGGGGTCACGCCGGCCGGCGGCCACGGTGGCCGATGCCACGCCACTGTTCGATGCGGCCCAGCAGCGCGCGCTGGAACGCGCCTGCCGCGTGCTGGATGCGCAGTTGCCGGTGCTGCTGCAGGGTGAAACGGGCACGGGCAAGGAGGTCTTCGCCCGCGAACTGCACCGGCGCAGCCTGCGCGCCGACAAACCCTTCGTCGCGGTCAACTGCGCGGCCTTGCCGGAGGGCCTCATCGAGGCCGAGCTGTTTGGCTATGAAGAGGGCGCGTTCACCGGTGCGCGGCGCCAGGGCAGTACCGGCCTGCTGCGCCAGGCGCAGGGCGGCGTGCTGTTCCTGGACGAGATCGGCGACATGCCGTTGGCCCTGCAGCCGCGGCTGCTGCGCGTGCTGCAGGAACGCACGCTGTCGCCGCTGGGCGGCGGCAAGCCGGTGCAGCTGGATTTCGCGCTGATCTGTGCCACCCACCGCGACCTGGACCTGGCCATGCAGGCGGGCGACTTCCGCAGCGACCTGTACTACCGCATCGCCGACCATGCGGTGCCACTGCCGGCGCTGCGTGACCATCCTGATCGGGCCGAGCTGCTGCGCGGCCTGTGGCAGCGGCTGGGCCAGGGCCGCTCGCTGGCCGACGACGCGTTCGCCGCGCTGGCTGCGTATGTCTGGCCGGGCAATCTGCGTCAGCTGTGCGCGTGCCTGCGCACGCTGGTGGCCTTGAGTGAACCGGGCGAGGTGATCGCCCGTGATGCCTTGCCGACCTACCTGCGCGTGCCGCTGAGCGCACAGGCTCCCGCCCCGCCCGCCGATGCCGGCGCCCTCGACACCATCGCCGAAGCCGCGATGCGCGCCGCCCTGGCCAATGCCGGTGGCAACGTGGCGCAGGCGGCGCGGCGGTTGGGGATCAGCCGCAGCACCCTGTACCGCAGGCTGGGGCGTCCGGCCCGCTGAGCGTCAGCGCGAGGCCGGGACCAGGTCGAAGTTGTTGGCCTGGTACTGGAACAGCAGGCAGTCGGTGCCGGCCTTGCAGCCGCTCTCATGCACCAGGTTGGCCGGCAGGCTGTAGTAGGACCCGGCCGGGTAGAGCACTTCCTTTCCGTCGATGCGCGCGTAGAACGTGCCGCTGAGCACGACGGTGGGCAGGGTCTGGCTGTGCGTGTGCAGGCCGTTGTCGGTGCCGGCCTTGAAACGCACGAATGCCGAATAGAAGCCCTCGCCGTCGCTGAGGATGTTGCCCTGGGTGTTGGCGTAGCGGACCGCGCCCTGCGTGCCCGGCACGTCCTGCCAGTGCAGCTGGTCCGAAGGCAGCGATACCAGTGGATCGGCACCGGTAGTGGGGGGCGTCGGGCTGGCGGCGCAGGCGTTGCCGGTGAGGGTGATCAGGGCGGCAAGGGCAAGGCGATGGGTCAGGATCATGGTGTGGTTCCCGGCTCGGTTGAGGAGGGGCCACTGTAGGAGCGCGGTTGCCTCGCAAACAGCCGCGCGCGCAGACACCACCTGTGCGGAAATCGCACAGGTGGTGCCATGGTTGGCCTATCCGGCCAGCACCGACGCCTGCTGCGCCAGCTGTTCGATGCCAGCCCAATCCCTGGCCTGCAGCAAGGCGCGCGTGGTCAGCCATGACCCGCCCACGCACAACACGTTGGGCAAGTGCAGGAACTGCGAGGCGGTCTGCGCGCTGATCCCGCCCGTGGGGCAGAAGCGCACGTCACCGAACGGCCCGTTCCACGCCGACAGCATCGCTGCGCCACCGGCCTGCACCGCCGGGAAGAACTTGAAGGTATCCAGGCCGTGCTCCAGGCCCAGCATCAGCTCCGAGGAGGTGGCCACGCCAGGCAGGAACGGCAGGTCGGTGTCGCGCGCAGCGGCGTACAGGCGCGGGGTAGCACCGGGTGACACCGCAAACCGGCCGCCCACCTGCTTGACCTGCTCCATCTGCGCGGCGGTCAGCACGGTGCCGGCGCCCACCACGGCATCGGGCACGGCCTCGACCATGGCCTTGATCGCCTCCATCGCCACGGGGGTGCGCAGGGTCACCTCGATCACCGGCAGGCCGCCGTTGAACAGGGCGCGCGCCACGTCAACGGCATCGTCGATGTTCTCCGGGGTGAACACCGGAATCACCGGGGCCAGTTTCAGGACTGCACGTACACGTGGATCAGCGCCGGACATCGAATCGCTCCTCGCCCGTCAGGGCCATCACGTCAGCCTCGCTGACAGGGTTGAAGTCGCCCGGGATCGAGTGCTTGAGGCAGGCCGCAGCCAGGCCGAAGCGCACGATCGCCTCCGGTGCGAAGCCGCGCATCATGCCATGCAGGATGCCGGCGGCGAAGGCATCGCCACCGCCGATGCGGTCCACGATGCCCACCATTTCGCGGGTCGGGGCCACCGCGCGCGTGCCGTCGCGGCCGAGCAGCATCGCGCCCAGCGCGTGGTTGTCCACGCTGTGCGGGGTGCGCTGGGTGCAGGCCATCCACTGCAGCCGCGGGAACGCGGCGAAGGCCTGCGCGGCCGCAGCGTCCACGCGATCGGCGGGGTCCGGGTGCGGAAACTCTCCGCCCAGCACCACGCCGATGTCGCGGTAGTCGGCAAACAGCACGTCGGCGCAGGCGAACAGCGCGCGCAGGATGGCCGGCGCATCGCCCTGCCAGCGTGCCCACAGCGACGGCCGGAAGTTGCCATCGAAGGACACCCGTACGCCACGCGCGCAGGCCGCCTGTGCCGCAGCCAGCGTGGCCTGGGCCATGGCCGGATTCAGCGCCGGGCTGACCCCGGACAGGTGCAGCCAGTCGGCGCCCTCCAGCAGCGCGTCCCAGTCGTAGTCGGCGGCGGTGCCGCTGGCGAACGCCGAGTCGGCGCGGTCGTAGACCACTTCACTGGCGCGCTGCACCGCGCCGGTGGTGAGGAAGTACAGGCCCATGCGACCGGGCCGGACCTGCACGTGGCCGGTGTCCACGCCATGCCGGCGCAGCTCGCCGCTGACGAACCGGCCCAACGGGTTGTCCGGCAACGTGCTGACCATCGCCACCGCATGGCCCAGGTGGGCCAGCGACACCCCCACGTTGGCCTCCGCGCCGCCAGGATGCACCGCCAGCTGCGCGCTCTGCAGCAGCAGCTCGCGGCCCGGTGCGCTCATGCGCAGCAGCAACTCTCCGAAACAGACAACACGACTCATGGCGGTGGATCCTTGTGAAAGCGAGGGCGCGTGGGCGGCACCCGGATGGAATGGCTAGCGGTGTCATTCTAGCCATGGACGGCCGTGCGTCTACCGCGCCGAATGTCGAAAGCATTGTCCCGCAAGCCTCCGGGGGACATTGAAAATCTGTTGCGCTGCAAGATGCTCCTTCTGGAACGGGCTGTTAACGTCCGCCCTGACCAGCGGTGTCATTGCACTGACATGTCGCCGGATAGCTGTTTCATGTAGCACCTTGGGAGAGGGAAAACATGCAATCTCGAAACATCCAGAAAAAGACACCGGTTACCTTGCTTGCCCTGTCGATCGGCCTGGCGCTGAGTGGTACCGCGCTGGCCCAGGAAGCCCCTACCGACCTGGACACCGTCACCGTGACCGGCTACCGCGCCAGCGTCGAGAAGGCGCTGGACATCAAGCGCGGCGAAGCCGGCGTGGTGGATGCCATCGTCGCCGAGGATATCGGCAAGTTCCCGGACCTCAACCTGGCCGAGTCGCTGCAGCGCATTCCGGGCGTGGTCATCACCCGTGAAGCCGGTGAAGGTCGCAACATTTCCGTGCGTGGCCTGGGGCCGGACTTCACCCGCGTGCGCATCAACGGCATGGAAGCGCTGACCACCGTCGGCGCCGGCGACCAGAGCGGCGGCACCAACCGCGGCCGCGGTTTCGACTTCAACGTGTTCGCCTCGGACCTGTTCTCGCAGATGGTGGTGCGCAAGACCGCCTCGGCCGACGTCGAGGAAGGGTCGCTGGGCGCCACCGTGGACCTGCGCACCGCGCGCCCGTTCGACTACGACGGCTTCACCTTCGCCGCCAGCGGCCAGGCCGGCTACAACGCCATGGCCGAAAAGGCCGACCCGCGACTGGCGGCCCTGATCTCCAACACCTTTGCCGATGGCACCTTCGGTGCGTTGCTGTCGGTGGCCTATTCCGAGCGCCAGGCGCTGGAAGAAGGCTCCAACACCGGGCGCTGGGCCAATGGCCCCAGCAACGGTAACTTCGCCCTCAGCCCGGCCTTCCCGGCCGCGCGCAGTGCCGACGTCTACCACCCGCGCTTCCCGCGCTATGTGCAGCTGGAACACCAGCAGGAACGTCTGGGCATCACCGGCTCGCTGCAGTGGAAGCCCAGTGACGCCACCGAGATCTCGCTGGACGCGCTGTATTCCAAGATCGACGCCACCCGCGACGAGCACTACATCGAAGCCATTTCCTTCAGCCGCAACCGTGATACCGGCACTCCGCGGCGCCCCGAGCGCGACGGCAAGCCGGCGATGGTGGTGCGCAACGGCGAGATCCGCAACAACGCGCTGGTCTACGGTGAGTTCGACAACGTCGACATCCGCACCGAGAACCGCCACGACGAGTGGAGCACCGAGTTCAAGCAGGCCAGCCTCAACTTCGATCATCGTTTCAGCGACGCGTTCTCGATCAACGGCAGGGTGGGCGCCTCGCGCTCGGCGCACGAAAACCCCGTGCAGACCACCATCATCATGGACAAGTACGACGTTGACGGGTACAGCTACGACTACCGTGGCAACAGCCGTGCGCCGATCCTGAACTACGGGATCAACCCGACCGATCCCAACGGCTGGGAGCTGGCCGAAATCCGTCTGCGCCCGCAGTACGTGGACAACGATTTCGACACCGCCGAAGTCAACTTCAACTGGAACATCAGCCCCGGTTTCCGCCTCAAGGGCGGCGTGCTGGCCAAGAACTACACCTTCAGCACGGTGGAGCTGCGTCGCAACAGCGAAGTGGCCGTGCCAACCTTTGCCGACGGCACCCGCATCGTGTCGCCGGACCTGACCAGCCAGGCCGGTCTGAAGGGCATCTCCGGTTCGCCGTCCAACTGGGTGGTGCCCAACCTGGATGCCATTGCCGACGCGCTGGACATCTACAGCAACACCGGCACCTTCGCCGTTGCGCCCCGCGCCAACAACAGCCGCAGCGTGGAAGAGAAGGACCGCGGCATCTGGCTGATGGGGGAGTTCTCCACCGACCTGGGGTCCATTCCGCTGTCGGGCAACTTCGGCGTGCGCTACGTGCAGACCGAGCAGACCTCCAGTGGCGCGGCCACCGTGGCCGGCGCGCTGGTACAGGCCACCACCAACCGCAAGTACAACGACACCCTGCCCTCGTTCAACCTGGTGGCGGAAGTCGCCCCGGACTTCCTGATCCGCCTGGGCGCGGCCAAGGTGATGAGCCGTCCCGGGCTGGGCAACCTGACGCCGGGCGTCACCGTGGCGGTGGCGGGTGGCGCACGGACCGTGGCCGGTGGCAACCCGAACCTGGATCCGTTCCGCGCCACCAACGTGGACATGAGCTTCGAGTGGTACTTCAACGAAGGCGCCATGGCCGGCATCGGCCTGTTCTACAAGGACATCGAATCGTTCGTGCAGACCACCCGCGAAGTACGTCCGTACTCCAGCAGCGGCCTGCCGGCCAGCCTGCTCGACGGCACCGGTGCGTCGGTCAACGATGACTTCACCTTCACCATTCCGCTCAACACCCCGGGCGGCGAACTGTACGGCGTCGAGGCCAACTACACCCAGCCCTTCACCTTCCTGCCGGGCAAGTGGTCCAACCTGGGCGTGCAGTTGAACTACACCTGGGTGGACACCAGCATCCAGTACGTCAACGGCGCCGGTGTGCCGGTGATGAAGAACCAGCTTACCGGTACCTCGAAGAACGCCTGGAACGCCACGCTGTTCTACGAAGGTGAGGTGTGGTCGGGCCGGGTATCGGCAACCAACCGCAGCGACTACCTCACCCAGGCCCCGGGCCAGGAAACCGGCTTCAACGAGAACGGTTACCACGGCATGACCGGCACCACCGTGCTGGACGCCTCCCTGCGCTACCGCATCAGCGACCAGCTGGAACTGAGCCTGGAAGGCATCAACCTCACCAACGAGGCGTCCGACGAGTGGGTGTACTCGCCGAGCACCGGCGAGCTGCCGCTGCAGTACACCGAAAGTGGCCGCCAGTTCCTGCTCGGCGTGCGCTACAAGTTCTGATTCACCGGCAGGACCCAGCGGCGGCGTGAGCGATCACGCCGCCGGCTGCGCGCGCCGCCGTCGTTGCCATCCACGCCCTGATCGCATGCAGCCTCGCTGCTGCGGCGCAAGATGCCGCCGCGTGAAGGGTTTGTTACGTTTCGGATGACCAACGGTGTCACAGCGGCACATGCGCGACAGACGCTCCGGGGGAGGCCGGACGTCCATGACTCATCACCATCACGCTCGCATGGCGGCGCACCCTGGAAGGAAACACACGATGGATCGATCGTTCCCCCGTAAAAAGACACCGGTTACCTTGCTTGCGCTGGCCATTGCGTTCGCGCTGCAGGGCACCGCCGGCATCGCCGCAGCCCAGCAGACGCCCGAAGCGGCGGCTGCACTCGATGCGGTCGACCTGGACAAGGTCGAGGTCAAGGCCACCTACCGCGAAAGCCTGCAGCAGTCGCTGGATGAGAAGCGCTACAGCGTCGAGCAGGTCGATGCGATCTACGCCGAAGACATCGGCAAATTTCCCGATCTGAACCTGGCCGAGTCGATGCAGCGCATTGCCGGTGTGTCGATCGACCGCGAAGGCGGCGAAGGCCAGCAGATCTCCGTGCGCGGCCTGGGCTCGGACTTCACCCGCGTGCGCATCAACGGGCTGGAAGCGCTGTCCACCGCCGGCAGCGGCACCACCGGGGTCAACCGCAGCCGCGGCTTCGACTTCAACACCTTCGCCTCCGAGCTGTTCAGCCGGGTCAAGATCAGCAAGACCCAGTCGGCGCAGACCGACGAAGGCTCGCTGGGCGCCACCGTCGACCTGCGCGGTTCGCGCCCGTTCGACTTCGAGGGTTTCCAGGCATCGCTCGGCGGCCAGTACGGCTACAACGAGCTGTCCAAGAACAAAGACCCGCGCATCTCCGGGCTGATCAGCAACACCTGGGCCGACGGTCGCTTCGGTGCGCTGATGTCGGTGGCCTACAGCAAGCGCACCATCTTTGAAGAAGGCTACAACCCGGTCCGCTGGGAGCACGGCAACTACCGCAACTCCAACCAGAGCACCGCGGCCAACAACGGCACGTACGGCTTCTGCAGCCCGGCCGGCTACGACCCGCAGACCCCGCGCAACCCGCTGGCCAATGAAACCGCCGCCGGCGTGGGCAGCGCGGCCAACCAGGCGCGCAGCAACGGCTGGGGCAGCTACGGGATCGATGCCACCCACTGCGGCCCCGGCCTGGACCGGCCCGCCGCCACGGCGGACACCATCGCCGCCTACGAAACCGCGACCAACGCGTGGATCCCGCGCTACCCGCGCTATGTGCGCACCGAACACGAGATCGAACGCCTGGGCGTGACCGGCGCGCTGCAGTTCAAGGTCAGCGATGACACCCAGTTGAACCTGGACATGTTGTATTCCAAGCTCGACAAGGACGTGCGCGAAGACTCCATCGGCGCCAACCTGCACCGCACCGCGCAGTACGGCGGCAAGACCCAGATCGTGGTGCGCGAGGCGCAGGCCGATGCGCAGAACCGCCTCACCTACGGCGTGTTCGACAACGTGGACTTCCGCACCGAATCCACCGCGATCGAAGAAAGTACAGAGTTCAAGCAGTTCAGCCTGAACCTGGAACACCGCTTCAACGACGCGGTGCGGCTGGACGCGGTGGTGGGTCATTCCGCGTCGAACTACGAACGGCCGGTGTTCTCGATGGTCAGCTTCGACAACAGCAACCTGGACGGCTTCGTGCTGGACATGCGCAACGGCAAGGTGCCGGCGATGTCCTTCCCGTTCGACCTGAGCGCCGTGGACAACTGGCAGTGGCTGGGCTACGGCAGCACGCCGGTCAACGCCAACGGCACCGCACGCGGCGGCAACATCAGCGAAGTGCGGCTGAACCCGCAGTACGTCGACAACGCCTTCGACACGGCCAAGGTGGACCTCACCTTCCTCATCAATCCCACCTTCACCCTGCGCGGCGGTCTGGCCTACAAGGACTACGACATGAGCACGCAGGAGTACCGCAACATCAGTTACGGCCGGTTGTCGCAGGCGCTGCCGGACGGCGTCACCGTGGGTGACCTCAGCAGCTCGCTGAGCGGGTTCGGCAAGGGCATGGACGGCAGCCTGCCCAACGCGTGGCTGGTGCCGGACTTCAAGCAGATCGCCAACCTGCTGGACATCTACTGCAACTGCAACACCGGCACCCTGGGCGGTGACTACCGGCTGGCCAGCGTCGGCCACTTCGGCGCGTCCAACAACAATTTCGACGTCAACGAAAAGAGTTACGGCAGCTACCTGCAGCTGGACTTCAACACCGACCTGCTGGGTCGTGCGTTCCGCGGCAACCTTGGCGTGCGCTACGTGCAGACCCGCATTACCGCCGATGGCTATGCGCCATGCACGGCCGCCAGTGCCAACGACCTGTCCTCGGCCTGCGCGCCGTTCTTCGGCGTGGCCAGCGCCACCGCCGATCCCGGCGAGCGCCTGCAGGTGGCCACCCGTGTGGGCCACAAGTACGACGACTGGCTGCCCTCGCTGAATCTGGCCTGGGACCTGACCGACACCGTCGTGCTGCGCTTCGGCGCGGCCAAGACCATGGCCCGCCCGACCCTGTCCAACCTGTCCCCAAGCGTCAGCGGCGGGCCCACCGCGTACTTCGACGATGACCGCGCGTACTCGATCAACCTGGGCAACCCCAAGCTGGACCCGTTCCGCTCGACCAACTACGACCTCAGCGCGGAGTGGTACTTCGACGAGGGCGCGCTGCTGTCGGCGGCGGTGTTCTACAAGGACATCGACAGTTACGTGCAGCGCACCCGCCTGATGACCACCTGGGCTGACATGGGCTATTCGCTGGATCTGCTGCCCACCGGCTTCAGCGCGGACACCGTGTTCAACGTGCAGAGCTACTTCAATACCCCGGGCGGCCCGCTCAAGGGCTATGAAGTGTCCTACCAGCAGCCCTTCAGCTTCCTGCCCGGCTTCTGGCGCAACTTCGGCGTGCAGCTCAACTACACGCACGTCGAGTCGAAGATCAAGTACATGTTCAGCTCGGGCACCGGCAGCACCATCGTCACCACCTACACCGAGAACGACCTGCTGAACCTGTCGCCGAACTCGTACAACGCCACCCTGTACTACGACGACGGCCGCTTCAGCGCCCGGGTGTCCACCAGCTACCGCGACGCGTACATCAGCACCATCCTGTCGCAGGAAAACGTGTGGGACCTGGACGGCAACCCGCTCGCCACTGCCGACGTGCAGGGCAAGTACAGCGTGGAGAACGTGGACTTCAACATGTCCTACAAGGTCAACAAGAACCTCTCGCTGACCTTCGAAGCGATCAACCTGCTCGACACCGCCGATGAGCGCTACGTCGATTCGGCGCTGTCGTTGCCGGACCGCTACACCCACACCGGCCGCCAGTATTACCTCGGCCTGCGCTACAAGTTCTGACCGTGCCGCGCCTTCCGCCACCTGTACCGCGTCCGTCCCCGTCCTTCTCTCCGGGATGGCGGGCGCGGTGCCGGGGCGGGAGGCCACCGTGAGCGGCTGACGCTCCGCCGGTGGTTCCGCTGTACTGTTTCTGCTGTCGAAAGGAAGGTCCCATGCATCGCCCTGTCGCCCCCTCGCTCCGTCCGTCCCGCCTGTCGGCCAGCCTGCTGGCGCTGCTGCTTGCCGGCAGCGGCACCGCCTGGGCGCAGGCCGCCCCACAGCTGCTGTTCCACGTCTCGGCCGACCAGGGCCTGCAGGCCGACACCGCCGCGGGTGACCCGGTACCGAACTTCGTGGACAAGGTGAAGCGGGTGCCGAACGGGGCGCACGGCAGCGCCATCGAATGGGCCGACGACGGCGTACTGTCGTGGAACGCGCCGGGCAACATCCAGGCCCAGCGCGGCACGCTCGGCTTCTTCTGGCGCTCCCGCTACGCGGTGGGTGACGCGCCGTTCGTGATCTTCCGGGTCGGCTATGCCGACCACAGCAGCTGGGACATGGCCTGGCTGCGCATCGACTGGAACGGCCACGGCTTCGATGCCTTCGTCACCGATGCCAACCTGGCGCGCACGCGCGTGTCGTTCACGCTCGACCAGAACCCCTCGCCGCAGCAGTGGCAGCACATCGCCTTCGGCTGGGACGAAAACCACGGCGTGCGCCTGTACGTGGATGGCAAGGAGGTCGCCCGCCAGGAGACCACCGCCGACTATGACGCCGCGCTCGACCAGCTCGGCCTGGCGGCCCGCGTGATGGCGCCCTATCAGGTACAGAGCCGCTACAACTTCCTGCGCGGCAGCGACGTTGACGAGATCCGCGTCTACGACCGCCTGCTCGATCCAGCCGGCATGGCCGCGCTGGCGCGCAATGCCGCCCCCACCACAGCGGTAGCCGCGCCGGACCCGATGCGCGCCTGGCGCCACCGCCATGGCTGGGATGCCAGCCCGCCGCCGGCGCTGACCGCCGCGACCACGACGATCCGCAAGGTGGAGTTTGCCGATACCAAGGACCACAAACAGTGGATGTGGAAGGCCACCGACGGCATCGCCGAAACCACCTGGCCGGGCGTGTACAACCGCTCGCGCCTGCCCGGCCGCAACGATTACTTCCAGCTGCCCGACTGGAACACCTACGTCGAGGGCGGCCAGCAGCTGGACCTGACCCTGCCAGCCGGTGAAACCGTCAACCGCATCGAAGTGCGTGGCGCCGCCTTCGGCGGGCTCAGCCACAGCGCCGATGGCCAGCCGCCGCAGACCCTGTTCCAGCGCCCGCAGGGCGTGGTGCGCAGCGTGAACACCATTGCCGCACAGACCGGCGGTGTACTGCACTTCCGCAACACCGAACAGGAAACCCCGATCCAGGAAATCTGGGCCTACCAGGTCAGCGACGCGGCCGAGCCGGAAGGCACGGTCACGCAGCGCTACCTCATCGACAGCCAGGCGCTGCCGGACTACACCAACCTCGCCGCGCTGCGCGACTACATCGACGGCCGCTACCCGGCCGCCGAACGCAGCACGGTAATGGCGTTGCCCAAGGGCGCCGGCGCACGCAGGCGCAGCGCCGACACGCTGCCCGCGCAACCGCTGCCGATCGTGCACGTGCTGATTCCCTCCGGCGTCAGCGATGCACCGGCCGCGCAGCCGCTGATCCGCAGCTGGGCGCATAGCTGGGAGAACATGCACGACGGCCTGGATGGCGTGGCCATCGACCTGCCCGCGCTGGACCTGCCCGCCACCCACGATGGGCTGATCCCGCTCAACATCCGCATCAAGGACCCGATCTGGCCGGCGCGCGACATGATCGACGTGTCGGTGTCGGTGAAACCGGGTCAGAAGCGCACCCTGTGGCTGGACCTGCGCGACCGCATTCTCACTGCCGACAGCCTGTGGATCTCCATCGCCTCGGCCGCGCCCGGCTTCAACGCCGCCTC
The DNA here is from genome assembly GCF_040548725.1 of Stenotrophomonas sp. 2619. Taxonomy (NCBI): domain Bacteria; kingdom Pseudomonadati; phylum Pseudomonadota; class Gammaproteobacteria; order Lysobacterales; family Lysobacteraceae; genus Stenotrophomonas; species Stenotrophomonas sp. 2619. The sequence goes on from NZ_JBEPSF010000002.1 coordinate 104,470, forward strand.
GCTGGACGGAGCGGAGATCCGCATGGTCTACAAGGACCGCGAGGAGGCGAAGAAGGAACACATCGCCGACCGCTTCAACCAGGCGCGCGACAACTGGGGCTTCCTGGTGGAAGAACACACCACGTCCAAGCGGCAGCGCCTGTACGCGCGCGTCTACGCCGACCTGAGCGACCTGCTGCGGGTTGATCCGGACCACGTCAACGGCCGCCTGTACTGGAACTACATCAGCTACAACAGCCAGGGCAAACCGCCGTTCACCCAGCCGCAGGCGCCCAAGGGCGTGCCGCAGTGGGCGTTCGCGCAGACCGAAGACCTCAAATACGTGCGCCGCTTCATCGACTGGTGGATCGACAACCGCCAGATCGCCTATGGCGACTTCGGCGGCGGCATCTCCGACGACTCCGACCTGACCCAGCAGTGGCCGGGGCTGGCGCTGGTGGGTGTGCAGCCGGACAAGCTCAACGCCTCGCTCACCGCACTGTCCGACGCGGTGTACCGCAATGGCATGTTCAGCAACGGCTTGAGCACCATCGAGACCGACGAGCTGCATGCCTACGAGGAAGGCATCAACACCAACAGCGCGATGCTCTACCTCAACTGGGGCGACCCGCTCACCGTCGAGCGCCTGATGGAAACGGTGAAGGCCTTCGACGAGCGCATCATCCTGCCCAACCCGCAGGGCCACCTGCTGTTCTCCAGCAACTGGTTCGGCGGCAACAAGGTCTACCGCGAACCGAACTGGCAGTGGCAGAAGCCGTACTCCTTCCCGGTGCTGCACCCGGCCTTCCTGATGGGCCAGTACAACGCCGACCCGACCGGCCGCAAGCTGGTCACCGGGCTGGCCGACAGCTACCTGGCCCACGCCTACACCGACGACAAGGGCCGCTGGGCGCTGCCGAACGAGATCCACTGGGCCACCGGCAAGACCCGTGGCGGCGAGCTCAACAACGGCTCGGGCAGCGGCGACATCATGCACACCTTCTGGGCGGCATGGCGCTGGACCGGCGATGACAAATACCTCAAGGCGCTGGACTACCGCGTTGAGCGCGGTGGCCCGGGGGCGCTGTCCAACCTGGGCGAGAACTACGTGGACGCACTGGGGCGCGGCGCCGAGTGGAACCCACGTTTCATCAGCGACGCCGACGCCGGCAATACCGGCTTCTCCAGCCTGATGGCGTGGCAGGCCACCGGCGACAAAAGGTACCTGGCGGCGCTGCACGCCGATGGCATCCAGGCCAAGGCGCAGCGGGAGTACATGAACACCGAGGGCCACTGGTGGTCCGACCGTGTCGAGGCGCCCAGCGAATTCCTGCAGCGTGCGCGGCTGGGCGGCATCGCGCTCAAGCGCAACCAGAGCTGGCCGGGCCACACCGTGAGCTGGCGCTTCGCCCAGCCCGACGCGGCCGAACAGGTGGCGCTGCTGGTGCACGCGCCTTCGCCGGACCGCTTCAAGGTGATCGCCTACAACCTGGGCACGCGCGCGGTGGACGCGGAGATGAGCACCTGGAACGTCACCGCCGGGCAATGGCGGATGACCAGCGGCGTGGACCGCGACGGCGACGACACCATCGACGGCAAGGCGACCACGCATGACCTCACCCTGGAACGCAGTGCCTCGACCACGCTGCGCTTCGCACCGGGCCAGAGCCAGGTGTTCGAGTTCGCGTTGGTGCAGGCCGGCACGCCGGTCGAACAGCGCGCCGACCTCGGCATCGGCCGCGGCGATGTGCGCGTGGACGGGCAACAACTGCACGTGACCGTGCACAGCCTGGGCCACGTGGCCACGGGCGCGGGCGTGGCGGTGCTGGAGGATGCCAAGGGCCGCGAACTGGCACGGGCGGACATTCCCGCGCTGGCTGCACCGACCGACCTGCTGCCGAAGACCGCCACGGTGCGCCTGCCGTTGCCGGCCGGCAACCGTAGCGGCTGGCGGGTGCGCGTGATGCAGGCCGACGGCACGGCCGAGGTGACCCAGCGCAACAACGTGGTGACGCTGGATCGGTAGTGCCCGTGCCCTGCATGGCTGCGATGGCTTACAGCGTGACCCTGCCCTCGATGCAGGTCACGCAGTCGCCCCCGATCCACAGCGCATCGCCCACCCGCTCCACGCGCAGCCGCCCGGCACGCCCGATCGCCGTGCCCTGGCTGATCACATAGCGGTCCGGCGCTTCGCCGGTGGCCAGCAGCCAGCGCGCGATGCCGGCATTGAGGCTACCCGTGGCCGGGTCCTCCGGTGCGCCATCGCCGGCAATGAAGGCGCGGCTCTCGTACTGGGCCTCGCTGCCTTCGCTGGACAGCCACGGCCCGAATACGCCCACCTTCAGGCCCATCAGCTGCGCATAGTCCGGTTGGACCGCCAGCACCGCGGCACGATCGCGTAGGCGCAGCGCGAGCCAGCCGGTGCCGTTGTCCGCCCAGCGTGCGTCCACCACGTCCTCGGCCGCCACGCCCAAGCCACGCCGCACCCGCTCGCGCAGGTCCGCCGCCAACGCCTCACCGCGCAGCAACGGCGGCGCCAGGAAGGCCAGGCCGGCGTCGCTGCGGCGGATCCGCACCAGCCCGATCCCGCACTCCTGCACGATCTCCTCGCTCTTGGGTACGCCGCCGTGGGCCAGCCAGGCATGGCAGCTGCCCAGGGTGGGATGCCCGGCAAACGGCAGCTCTTCCAGTGTGGTGAAGATGCGCACGCGGTAATCCGCCTGCGGATCGGTGGGCGGCAGCAGGAAGGTGGTTTCGCTCAGGTTGGTCCAGTGCGCGAACGCGGCCATGCGCGCGTCGTCGATGCCCTCGGCATCGAGCACCACGGCCAGCGGATTGCCCCGCAGGGGATCCTGGCTGAACACATTGACCTGCTGGAACGGAAACGAACGCATGGCGGCACATCGAAAGGCGGGAACCGGATGATGCGCGCGGCGCAGGCCGCGGGTCGAGCGCGGCACTAGGCCGCGTCGGTTTCCATCACCTGCACGCGGCGCTGGTACCAGTCGCCCGCTGCGGGTTCGAAGATCGCGCTGCGGGTCATCTCGCCTTCGTACACATGCACCGAAATGGCCAGGTCTTTATCGCTGGTATTGCGGATGGTGTGGTACTCGTGCGGCGGGATCAGGCTGCCGGCACTGCCGCAGTCGCCCAGTACCGCCGGTTCGGCGCGGAAGCGGAAGCGCTCGCCGTCGCGTTCGAGCAGCCGGTACTGGGTGATTTCCAGCTGGCCCAGCCACACCCCCTCCACGCACCACAGCCCGCTGTGGTCATGCAGCGGCGTGCCCTGCCCCGGCCCCCAGCTCATTGCCACGATGCTGTAGCCGTGCGCCGCGCTGCGGTACAGCTCGCGGCGGGCGTAGTGGTCTTCGATGGGGTGGTGCACGCAGGCCGGCAGCTGGATGCGGCTGTCGGCGATGGCCTCGCGCAGCGCACTGCGCAGGGTGGCGGCGATCTGCTGCGGGCTCTCGTGCTGCACCGCGTGATCGATGGCCGAGATCAGTCGATCACGGCCATGGAACGGCGGGAAAAGATTGCGTTGGTCTTGCATGCCCTGAGTCTAGGCCATCGCGGTGAATGTCGTGTTTGATCTGAATCACATCCAATCGCCCCACGATCACCGAAATACCCATCCATTCGAAGAAAATCGTGGGATATGCCTATCCATCAGGGGATCAGCAGCGGCCGCAAGGCCGGCACCTGCCGGGCCAGTTCCTCGGTCACCAGCGTGGCAAACAGCGCCGCGCCCTCCGGGCCCAGGTGGGTGTAATCGAACGCGACCTTGGCCTGGCCCATCGGCTCGGTAACGGCGTTGTCCTGTGCGGTCGGTGCCCCCGCAACGGGCGCCGCCCCCACCGTGGTGCCGCCCAGCGCCGCGCTGACCTGCGCCGGGGCCGCCGCCGCCTGCGCCAGCGGCATGGCCGCCACCGGGCCCAGCGCCTGCACCACCGCACGGCTGCGCGCGTGCAGGTCGACCAGCGGCACGTCCATCTCGCGCGCCACGCTGCGCACGGCCTCGGCCCAGGGCGCCAGGTCGTCGATCAGCACGCCGTCGGCGAACTGGCGGCGGGTCAATGGGGTCAGCAGCACTGGTTGCGCGCCCGCCGCGCGGATCTCGCGCACGTAGCGGCGCAGGTTGTCCGGGAACTCGCGCTGCAGGTCGGTGGAGCGGCCCGGCTTGCCGGGCTGGTCGTTGTGGCCGAACTGCACCAGCACCCAGGTGCGCGCGTAGCCCGGTGTGCGCATCTCGGCCTGGGCTAACGCCCAGGAACCCTCGGCGCGGTAGTTGTAGGTGCTGCGCCCGCCGCGGGCCAGGTTGGTGCAGGTCAGGAACGAGGTCACGTGGCGTGCGCAGAACGCCGGCCCCCAGCCGCCCTGCACGGCCGTGGTGGAATCGCCGACCAGCACGATCTTGCTGGCGCGGATCGGGGTCGGTGGCGGGCGATCCAGCACCGCCGGATCACCGGCGGCGTGTGCCGCGCCCAATGCACCCAACCACAGGCTTCCCAGCAGCCAGGCCGACGCGCGCATCAGAACGTACCGCGCTGGATGAAGGGCGCCTGCTGGTACAGACGACGCTCGCCACCGCGCGGATCGTTGGCCTGCTGCGAGGTGGTATCGAACAGCATCGTTTCGCGGCGGGCGAGCGAGTAGGTCTGCCAGCGTGGCAGTCCGCCATGATTCGGATCGCCATGGCGGGCGAAGGCGATCAAGGCCTCGCTCATGGTGGCGGCCACGCGCGTGGCGTCCTCGCCGTCACCGGTGCGCGAGCCGGGGCGGTCGGTGGTGTCCAGCACCAACGGAATATCCAGGGTGTGGAACGCACCGAATTTGCCGCCGTCCAGCGGCGAGCCCCAATCAAGTTGATAGGCCCAGGTGGGCGCGCCCTGGCGCGCACGCGCCTCCAGTTCCTCCACCGCACCGCGCCACGAACGACCGGCGGTGGTGGCCGCAAAGAACACCTCCGTGGGCGTGTAGTGCGGATACAGGCGGCGGTACCCGTCAATCACCACCGACGGCAGCAGGTCCACGTACTGCTCTTTTTCCAGCTTGGCCGGCAGCGTGTCCCAGGTGAGGGCGAAGTTGGCCGGGTCGTTGCCGAGGAAGGCGCGGGTTTCATCGTGGGTGTTGCCAATCACCATCGGGATACCGGCGGACTGTGCCGGCGCCTCCGGCCAGAACGGATGCACCGGCAACGAACGACCGTCCAGCACCGGACCCACGTACAGGCTGCTGTTCTCCACCCGCGACGGATCGCGCGCACGGGTAGCGGCCAGCAGCGCTTCCATTGGCATCGTGCGCAGCGCCTCGGCATCAGCCGCGCCCACCGCCTGCAGCGCGATCTGCGCGCGCTGGGTGGCCGCACGCGGGCCGGCGGCGGTGACCTGTTGCCCGCTCATGGTCCAAGCGCGCTGGAACAGGCCGCGCGCGGCCGGCATGGCCATCAGCGTGGCGATCTTGGCGCCGCCGCCGGACTGCCCGACCACGGTGATGTTGCCGGCATCGCCCCCGAACTCGGCGGCATGCTGGCGTAGCCAGTGCAGTGCCTGCACCAGGTCGAGCTGGCCGACGTTGCCCGAGTCGGCAAAGCGCGCATCGCCCAGCTGCGCCAGATATAGATAACCGAACACGTTGAGCCGATGGTTGACCGTGACCACCACCACGTCGCCGCGCCGGCACAGTGCGCTGCCGTCGTACAGCGGGTCACTGCCGGAGCCGTTGTTGTACGCGCCGCCGTGGATGTAGAACACGATGGGCCGCTTGCCGCCGTCGCGCAGCGCCGGGGTCCACACGTTGAGGTACAGGCAATCTTCGCTGCCCGGCCCTTCCGTGCCGGTCTGCGGGGCGGCATTGCCGTAGTCCAGCGCATCGCGCACACCGCGCCAGGCCAGCTCGGGCAGCGCCGGCTGGAAGCGCCGGGGCGCGGTGTCGGCACCGTAGGGAATGCCGCGGAACACATTCACGCCCTGCTCGAGCTGGCCGCGCAACCGTCCACTGCGCACACGCGCCAGCGGCGCGGCATCGTGGCGCGGGCCGGGTACACCGGCAAAGGCCGGCAACAACGGCAGGCTGGTGGCACCCAGCATCAGGGCATAGCGCGCGCTGTCGCGCAGGAAACGTCGACGCTGCAGGTCGGCGGGGGACTCACTCATGGCGCGCGGGCTCCGTGTGGCGCGAAGGGATCCAGCGCAGGGCCAGTTCCGGCCACTGCGCAACGGTCAAACCGGGCGGGATGCGCACGCCGAAGCCGTGGCCGCCCTGCGGGAACAGGTGCATTTCGGTGGACACGCCGGCCCGCAGCAGCGCCTGGTAATAGACCAGGCTGTTGTGCACCGACACCACGTTGTCGTCCTGTGCATGCACCAGGAACGTAGGTGGGGTATCGGCGCGGACCTGGTCCTGCATCGAGAACTGCTGCTGCAGCGCGCTGTCGGGGTGCGGGCCGAGCAGGCGCGCACGCGAGCCGGTATGGGCATGGGCGCCCATGTCGATCACCGGGTAGATCAGCAGCGCGACATCCGGGCGTGCGCTGAGCGCATCGGTGGCATCGCGATGCGGGTACACCGGCGTATCGAAGCCGTTGCTCAGCCGCGCGGCGACATGCCCGCCGGCCGAGAACCCCATCACCCCGATGCGCGCCGGATCCAGCTGCCAGCGCGCGGCCCCGGCGCGGATCACCCGCATCGCGCGCTGTGCATCGGCCAGCGCCGCTTGGCGATCGCTGCGACCGGCGGGCAGCCGGTAACGCAGCACGAACAGGGTCACCCCGCCCTGCGCGACGAACGCCGGCACCAGGGCGGTACCTTCCTTGTCCAGCACGATGCGCTGGTACCCGCCACCGGGCACCACCAGCAGCGCGCTGCCATTGGGGCGCGCTGGCCGGTAGACCACCAGGTAGGGCGCGCTGACGTTGTCGATGTAGCGGTCCGGCAGCGCGGGGTCGGTGCTGCGTTCGATCACGTTGGGCACGCTGGCCGGGCCGGTCTCGCCGGGGACCTGTCCCTGCGGCCACAGATCGATGCGGTCCGGCGCACCGGCCACCGGTTCGGTCGCCGGCACCGGGCGTTCGGCCGCGCGGGCCAGGGCCAGCGAACTGGCAAGCAACAGCACCATCAACAACGGCAGCAACAGGGGGCGGCGCATTCGCATCGGTCCTTTCCAGTTGGGGTACACCCCGGATCGTGCCTGACGATGGCGCCTCTGATGCGCTGCACATTGCCAATGACACCGGTTTACCATATACAGCTCATCCAGCCACTGTCGATTGGCAGTGCACCATTTCTCCGGGAGACCCGCTTGAGCAACGACAACGGCAAACAGGACCTGCCAGACCACGGTTTGGGTGAGATCGCCCGCCACTTCGTCGGCGCCCGCCAACACGGCCGATCCCTGCCGGATTTCCCGGGCACGATCCCCGCCGACCTGGTGACCGCCTACCAGGTGCAGGACCACGCCATCGCGCTGTGGGACGACCAGGTGGTGGGCTGGAAAGTGGGCTACATCGCCGCCGAGCGCCGCGATGCCTCGGGCGATGACCGTCTGCTGGGCCCGATTTTCTCGCGCAATCTGCAAAATGCTACCGGTGGAACAGTGGACATTCCGGTGTTCGTCGGCGGCTTCGGCGCGGTCGAGGCCGAGTACGTGATCCAGCTGCAGGAAGACGCCCCGGCCGACAAGCTGCACTGGACGCCCGAAGAAGCCGAGGCGCTGGCCGCCAGGCTGTTCATCGGCGTGGAAGTGGCCAGCAGCCCGCTGGCCACCATCAACAAACTCGGCCCGCGCGTGGTGGTGTCCGATTTCGGCAACAACAACGGCCTGGTGCTGGGTACCGAGATCGCCGACTGGACCCGGCTGGACGATGCCGACCTGCGTGCGGAAACCCGCATCGACGGCGAGGTGGTCGGTACCGGCGGTGCCACCCTGCTGCCCGGTGGCCTGCGTACCGCCTATGCCTTCGCCCTGGGCCGGTCGGCGCAGCGCGGCCGGCCGTTGAAGGCCGGCGACCTGATCGCCAGCGGCAACGCCACCGGCATCCACGACATTGCCGTAGGCCAACAGGCACTGATCCGTTTCGCCGGTTACGGCGACATTACCTGCAGGGCCATCGCTGCCGGGTAACCGCGCAGCCATGGACAGTCCGCTTGGGAGGGCGCAGATGTTCACTCGCAGAAATTTCCTTGGCACCGGTCTGGGCGCGCTTGCCGTGCCTGCGCTGGCAGCCTGTTCGCGGTCAACCAGCAACGCGCCGGCCGGTGCGCAGCTGCTGACCGCCACCGACGTCCACGTCGCCGACTACCCCACCGTGACCGCGGTGAAGTGGATCGGCCAGCAGCTGGAGCACAAGACCGGCGGCCGCCTGAAGCTGCGCCAGTACCACTCCGGCCAGCTCGGTCGTGAGTCCGAGGCGATCGACATGGCGCGCTTCGGTGCCATCGACATCACCCGGGTCTACTCCGGTGCGCTCAACAACGCCTTTCCGCTGACCCAGGCACTGTGCCTGCCTTACGTGTTCGAGTCGGTGGCGCACATGCGTCGCGCGCTGGACGGCGGCATCGCCGACGCGGTGCTGAAGGGCTTCGAGACCCGCGACCTGGTCGGCCTGGCCATCTACGATTCCGGCGCGCGCTGCTTCTACAACACCAAGCACCCCATCGTGGAGCCCAAGGACCTGCACGGCCTGAAGCTGCGCGTGGCGTCCTCGGACATCTTCATCCAGCTGATGCGCCTGCTGGGCGCCAACCCGACCCCGATGTCGCTGGGCGACACCTTCTCGGGCATGGAAACGCACATGATCGACGGTGCGGAAAACAACATGCGCAGCTTCCATTCCAGCCGTCATTTCGAGGCCGCCCATTACTGGTCGCAGAGCGACCATTCCTACGCGCCGGACGTGCTGCTGATGTCGCGGCAGAGCCTGGAGGCGCTCACCCCGGCCGACCGCGCGCTGGTGATCGAGACCGCGCGTGAATCGGTCACGGTGATGCGCGAGCAGTGGGATGCCTCGGAGAACACCGCCCGGCAGGCCGTGGCCGACTTCGGCATCACATTCAACGCCGTGGACATGCCGGCCTTCCGCAAGGCCGCCGACCCGCTGCTGCAGCAGTACCTGCAGCAGCCGGCGCTGGCCGCGCTTACCCGTCGCATCCGCGACTTCGCCTGAGGCCCCGACGCGATGTCCGACCCGACTTCCGAAACCCCCGTCATCGTCAGCGCGCCGCAGCGCGTGCTCAACGTGATCGCCGACGTGGCCATCCATATCGCCGTCATCGCCCTGCTCGGGCTGGTGGTGGTGCAGGGCTGGCAGGTGTTCGCGCGCTACGTCATCAACGATTCGCCCAGCTGGACCGAGCCGGTCACGCTGCTGCTGCTGGCCACCGCGATGAGCCTGGGCGCGGCCACCGGCGTGCATACCCGCCGCCACTTCGGCTTCTTCCTGCTGGCCGCGCACATGGGCCCGGGCCTGCGCCGCGCGGTGGACGTGTTCGCCGCGATGGTGGTGGCCGTGCTTGGTGCGGTGATTGCCTGGTGGGCCGCGGTGCTGCTGCTGGACGGCCTGGACATCAAGACCGCCGGCGCCAACCTGCCGCAGAGCATCAACTACCTGCCGCTGTCCATTGGCGGCGCACTGATGGCGATCTTCGCCGTGAACCAGATGGTGCAGGCCGTGCTGCCCGTCGACGCCGACACCGTTGCCGAGGGAGACCGCTGAGCCATGGGTATCACGATCCTGTTTACCGTTTTTGCGGTACTGCTGCTGCTGGGCGTGCCAGTGGCCTACGCGTTGGCCGCGGCCGCCCTGGCCACGCTGTGGTACCTGGACCTGCCTACCCTGGTGCTGGTCCAGCAGATCTCGGCCGGTACCGGCTCGGCCTCGCTGATCGCCATCCCGCTGTTCATCTTCGCCGGTGAAATCATGATGCGCGGCGGCATCTCCGAGCGCCTGATCTCGCTGGCCTCCTCGCTGGTGGGGCGCATGCGCGGTGGCCTGGGCCAGGTGTCGATCCTGTCCTCGCTGTTCTTCGGTGGCGTGTCCGGTTCGGCCATCGCCGACGTCTCGGCAGTGGGCGGCACGATGATCCCGCAGATGGTCAAGCGCGGCTACGACCGCGACTTCGCGGTCAACGTGAGCATCACCGCCGCGCTGGTGGCGCTGCTGGTGCCGCCGTCGCACAACCTGATCCTGTTTTCGGCCGCGGCCGGAGGCGGGCTGTCGATCGCCGACCTGTTCGCGGCCGGCATCGTACCGGCGCTATTGATGACCGTGGCGCTGATGATCACCGGTTACGTGGTCGCGCGCCGTCGCGGCTATGGCGTGGAAATCTTCCCCGGCTGGCGTGCGGTGCTGCTGCGGCTGGTGTCGGCCCTGCCCGGCCTGGGCCTGGTGGCGCTGATCTTCATCGGTATCCGCGCCGGTATCTTCACCGCGGTGGAAAGCGCGGCCATCGCCGTGGTCTACGCGCTGCTGGTGACCACCGTGCTGTACCGCCAGCTCAACTGGCGCGAGTTCATGGGCACGGTGACCCATGCGGCGCGCAGCACCGGCGTGATCCTGTTCGTGATCGCCACCGCGGCGGTATTCGGCTGGCTGCTGGCGTACCTGGAAGTGCCGGCGGCGGCGGTGGACTTCCTGCAGTCCTTCGCGCACAGCCAGTTCATGGTGCTGCTGATGATCGTGGTGATGCTGTTGCTGCTGGGCACCTTCATGGACCTGGCACCGATGATCCTGATCTGCACGCCGATTTTCCTGCCGGTGGCCAAGGCCTATGGCATCGATCCGATCCACTTCGGCCTGGTGCTGGTGCTGACCGGTGGCCTGGGCCTGGTGACGCCGCCGGTGGGCTCGGTGCTGTTCATCGGTACCGCGATCGGCAAGATCAGCGTGGGCGAGAGCATGCGCTCGATCTGGCCGTTCTGGTTCGCCGCACTCGGCGTGCTGCTGATCGTCACCTTCTTCCCGGAACTGTCGCTGTGGCTGCCCGCCCTGCTGCGCGCGTAAGCGTGCGGCGGCTCGCGGTCCTGCTGTGGATCGCCCTGCCCTGCGCCGCGCTGGCGCAGGGCCCGGAGATCACGCTGCGCGGCTTCCAGGACGGCATCAACCACTGGCAGAGCGGGCACGGCACCACCTACCCGCGCTACCGCCCGGACCAGTACCGGCAGATCGCCGACAACCTGGTCCTTCTGCAGCGGCGCGGCGGTGGCTGGGCGGTCAACCAGGACCCGCAGCGGATTCTCGACGACACCGCCCGTGCGCAGGCGCTGGCCGACCAGGCCACGCCCGGGGGCAGCTTCGACAACCGCAACGTCTACACCCAGGTGGCCTACCTGGGCGAAGCGTTCGCGCGCAGCGGGGACGTACGCTATCGCGACGCGGCCGTGCGCGGGCTGGACTTCATCCTTGCCGAGCAGATCGACAGCTGTGGCGGCTGGCCGCATTCGGTGCCATCGCGCACCGCATACCACGGCCACATCACCTTCGCCGACGACGTCACCAGCGGGGTGCTGACCACGCTGCGGCGGGTGCTGCGCGAGCCGCTGTTCGGCTTCATCAGTGCCGGGCAGCGGGCCCGCGTGCAGGCCGCCGTGGCCGCCGGCGATGCCTGCCTGCTGCGCCTGCAGGTGCGCCAGGACGGCGTGCCCACGATCTGGGCCGGGCAGTACGACCGCACCACCCTGCAGCCCGCACAGGGCCGGAAATTCGAACTGCCGGCCCTGGTCACCGACGAGAGTGTGGGCGTGGTGCGCTACCTGATGTCGATCCCGGATCCGTCGCCGGCGGTGGTCGCCTCGGTCAACGCCGCCATGGCGTGGTTCCAGGCGCATGCGTTGACCGGCTGGCGGCTGGAGACCTTCGAGACGGACCCGGCGCAGTTCCAGTTCCATCGCACCACCGTCGACCGCCGCCTGGTCGCCGATGCCGGCGCGCCGCTGCTGTGGGGGCGCTTCCACGACCTGCACGACAGTTCGGTGCTGCTGGCCAACCGCGAGGGCGAACGGGTGGCGCGTTTCGACGCGATTCCGCGCGAGCGCCGCACCGGCTACCACTGGTACGGCACCTGGCCACAGGCCCTGATCACCACCGACTACCCGCGCTGGCAACAGCGCACTGCCGGGACCGGGGCGCGCTGAGCGCGGCCGACCCACGCTACGTTCAAGGGAGACACACGATGCGTTTGAGGACAACCCTGGCCAGCTTCGCCACCGCCTGCCTGCTGCTGGCGGGCGCCGGCCACGCCGCCGAGCCTTCCACCGCCTGGAAGCGCGGGATCGAGAACCAGCGCCAGGCCGACCTCGGCAATGGCACCTTCCTCAACCCGGTGTTCGCCGGTGACCGGCCGGACCCCTCGGTGCTCAAGGATGGGCAGGATTACTACCTCACCCTGTCCTCGTTCGATGCCTACCCCGGCCTGCCGATCTGGCACTCGCGCGACCTGGTCAACTGGCAGCCACTGGGCCATGCCATCACCCGGAACGTGGGGGCGATCTGGGCGCCGGACATCGTCAAGCACGGCAGCCGCTACTACATCTATTTCCCCGCCCGCACCGGCGAAACCCGCAGCAACTTCGTGGTCTGGGCCGACAGCATCAAGGGCCCTTGGAGCGAGCCGATCGACATCGGCCTGGGGGCGTACATCGACCCGGGCCACGCGGTGGGCGAAGACGGCAAGCGCTACCTGTTCCTCAGCGGCGGCGACTACGTGCAGCTGGCCGACGACGGGTTGAGCGTGGTCGGCACGCCCAGGCACGTATACGACGGCTGGAAATACCCGGAAAGCTGGGACGTGGAGGCCTACGCGCAGGAAGGCCCGAAGATCAATTTCCGCGATGGCTGGTACTACATGACCACCGCCGTGGGCGGCACCGCCGGCCCGCCCACCGGGCACATGGTGATCACCGCCCGCTCGCGCTCGATCCACGGTCCGTGGGTGAACGCGCCCAACAACCCGATCATGCGCACCCGGTCGGCCGCCGAGCCGTGGTGGTCGCGCGGCCATGCCACCGTCATCGAGGGCACCGACGGGCGCTGGTGGATGATGTACCACGGCTACGAGAACGGGTACTGGACGCTGGGCCGCCAGGCCCTGCTGGAGCCGATCGAATGGACCGCCGATGGCTGGTTCGTGGCCAAGGGCGGCGACCTCGGCCAGCCGCTGGCCAAGCCCTCGGGCACCTCGGTGGGCCAGCACGGCATGGCGCTGTCGGATGACTTCCGCGGCACGCGCCTTGGCCCGCAGTGGTCGTTCTTCAACCCGGCCCAGGACGAGTACGCGCGGCTGGACTTCACGGGCAAGGGCCTGGTGCTGCAGGGCAAGGGCGAGACCCCCCGCGACAGCTCGCCGCTGACCGCCATCGCCGGCGACACGGCCTACCAGTTCGAGGTCGAGATGCACGTCGCCCCGGGCGCGGTGGGCGGTGCCCTGCTCTACTACAGCGACCGCCTGTACGTGGGGGTGGGCAGCAACGGCGAGAAGTTCATCATGCACCGCTACGGCGAGGAGCGCCCCACCCGGCTGGCGCCGAGCACCCAGGGGGGCACGCTGTGGCTGCGGGTCACCAACAACCGCCACATCGTCACCTTCCATTCCAGCACCGATGGCAAAACCTGGCAGAAGTACCCGGTTCAGATGGAAGTCTCCGGCTACCATCACAATGTGGCGGGCAAGTTCCTGGCCCTGAAGCCGGCCCTGTACGCCGCCGGCCAGGGCAAGGTGGAGTTCCGCAACTTCCGCTACCGCGCCCTCGATTGAGCTGCCCGCTAGAATCCCCTGACTCATCCCCGGTTTGAACGACATGTCATTGCGCAGCAAAACCGATCCGTCGCCGCACGGATTGACCAAAGGCAAGGCCGCCACGATCAACGACATCGCGCGCCTGTCCGGGGTGTCCAAGAAGACCGTCTCGCGCATCATCAACAACTCGCCGCTGGTGCGCAAAGACACCCGCGACAAGGTGGAAGCGCTGATGCGCGAGGTGGGCTACACGCCAGATCCACTGGCGCGTGGCCTGGCGTTCCGGCGCTCGTTCCTGATCGGCATGGTGTACGACAACCCCACCGCGCAGTACATCGTGGACATGCAGTACGGCGCGCTGGACGCGCTGCGTGGCTCCAGTTTCGAACTGGTGGTGCACCCCTGCGACTCGCGCAGCCCCGGCTACATCGAAGGCGTGCGTCGCTTCGTGCAGCAGCAGAAACTGCACGGCGTGATCCTGGTGCCGCGTGCGTCCGAAGACCAGGCGCTGGTGGACATGCTCGATGAGATCGGCGTCCGCTTCACCCGCATCGCCTCGCTGCCACTGGACGACACCTCGCAGATGGTGGTCACCCACGACCGCGACGGCGCCGCCGAAGCGGCCGACTACCTGCTCTCGCTGGGCCACCGCGACATCGCCCTGGTCACCGGCCCGAGCGCCTACCGCTCGGCGCACGAACGCACGGCCGGCTTCATCGATGCGCTGGCCAAGCGCGGCATCGAGCTGCCCCCGGCGCGCATCGTCGAGGCCGGCTACACCTTTGAATCGGGCGTGGCCGCCGCCGAAAAGCTGCTGCTGGGCAAGCAGCGCCCTACCGCCATCTTCACCGGCAACGATGAAATGGCGGCCGGCATCTACAAGGTCGCCCTGCGCGCCGGCATCAACATCCCGCGCCAGCTGTCGATCATCGGCTACGACGACAGCCCGCTGGCCTCGCGTTTGTGGCCGTCGCTGACCTCGGTGCGCCGCCACACCCGCGACACCGGGCGTACCGCCGCGGCCATGCTGATCCAGCCCGACGGCCAGGCCGCGCTGCAGATCGCCAGCGTGCGCCCGCACCTGATCGTGCGCGACTCCTGCCAACCGCCCGAGGATTGAGACCCGGAGGGGCAAGCCTCGGCAGGGGCCCCACCGTTGGTCGTGACGCTTCCACGGTCGTGACGCTTCCCGCGTGGTGCCGCCTTTCGTCCTGACCCCGCCCCGGGCTGCCCGGCGATATCGTGCAACGCAAAATGACACCGGTTTACCAACTCGCTACACTTTGACCAAATCGCGCCGGGGCCGACCTGCTGCCCCACCCCTGCTCTGGAGACGCCATGTACTGCAAGACCCACTACGCCACCCATCCCGACGCCATCAAGGGCGCCAGCAATGACGACCTGCGCGAGCTGTACCTGCTCGACGGCCTGTTCAACGCCGATGCGGTGACGCTGAAGTACACCCACTACGAGCGCTTCGTGCTCGGCGGTGCGGCCCCGGTCAACGGTCCGCTGTCGCTGCCCACGCAGACCGAGCCGGCGTCGGCCGCCGGCCATCCGTTCCTGGAGCGTCGCGAACTGGGCATCATCAACGTCGGCGCCGGCAGCGGCACCGTCACCGTGGACGGCACCGTGTTCCAGCTCGGCCCGAAGGACGGCCTGTACGTGGCCATGGGCAGCGTGGACGTGGTGTTCGCCTCCGACGACGCCGCCACCCCGGCGCAGTTCTACCTGGCGTCCACGCCGGCGCACGCGCGCTTTGAGACCAAGCAGCTGTCGATCAAGGACGCCGTGGCGCTGGATCGCGGCGCGCTGGAAACCAGCAACGAACGCACCATCTACCAGTACATCGTGCCGGCCACCTGCCAGTCCTCGCAGCTGCTGCTGGGCCTGACCGTGCTCAAGCCGGGCAGCGTCTGGAACACCATGCCGCCGCACCTGCACGACCGCCGCAGCGAAGTCTATTTCTACTTCGACCTGGGCCAGAACGACCGCGTGTACCACTTCATGGGCGAGCCCGACGCGCAGCGCCACATCGTCATCCAGAACAACGAGGCGGTGGTGTCCCCGCCGTGGTCGATCCACATGGGCGCCGGCACCAGCAACTACGCCTTCATCTGGGCGATGGGCGGCGAGAACCTGGATTACACCGACATGCACGTGCTGGACATCTGCCAGCTCAAGTGACCCCCGCACGCCGCCCGCATCGCGCGGGCGGCGTCTGTGCCGCATTGGAAAAGGACCGCATACGCAATGGCTAATCCGTTCAGTCTGGAAGGCAAGGTCGCCCTGGTCACCGGTGGCAACACCGGCCTGGGGCAGGGTATCGCCGTGGCACTGGCGCAGGCCGGTGCCGACGTCGCCGTGGCCGGCATCCAGCCGCCCACCGAGACCATCGCCGCCATCACCGCGCTGGGCCGACGCTGCCTGGCCATCGAAGCCAACCTGATCAGCATCGAGCCGGTCGAGCGGGTCATCCGCGAAACCATCGAAGGCCTCGGTGGCCTGGATATCCTGGTCAACAACGCCGGCCTGATCCGTCGGGCAGACGCGGTGGACTTCAGCGAGCAGGACTGGGACGACGTGATGAACGTCAACATCAAGTCCGCGTTCTTCATCTCGCAGGCCGCCGGCCGCCATTTCATCGCCCAGGGCCGCGGCAAGATCATCAACATCGCCTCGATGCTGTCCTTCCAGGGCGGCATCCGCGTGCCGTCGTACACGGCCAGCAAGAGCGGCATCGCCGGCATCACCCGGTTGCTGGCCAACGAGTGGGCCAGCAAGGGCATCAACGTCAACGCGATCGCCCCGGGCTACATGGCCACCGACAACACCGCCGCGCTGCGCGCCGACGAGGACCGCAACAAGTCCATCCTCGACCGCATCCCGGCCGCGCGCTGGGGCACCCCGGAAGACCTGGGCGGCACGGCCGTGTTCCTGGCGTCCAGCGCTTCGGATTACGTCAACGGCGCCGTGCTGCCGGTTGATGGCGGCTGGCTCGCCCGGTAACACCGTCGCGCCCCGCTGGCGCACCCACGATCTGCGCTGCAGATCGTGGGCCCCAGGCAATTGTTACCTCCAGCCCCCACCGCTTCGCGGTTGCCCCTGACCCAAGGGGCGTTCCCCCAGATGCACGCCGGTAGTGCCGGCCGCTGGCCGGCAGCTCTCCACCCAGGAGCATGACCATGTTGCGTTTGCTGCTGTCCCTGTCGCTGCTGCTCGCGGCCCCCGGCGCGCTGTGCGCCCCGCACCGCATCTTCATCGCCGGTGACTCGACCGCGGCCGAGTACGGCCCGGAACGCGCGCCACAGGCTGGCTGGGCCCAGTCACTGCAGAGCTATCTCGATCCCACCGTGTGGCAGGTCCGCAACCACGCCAAGGGCGGCCGCAGCACGCGCAGCTTCATCGATGAGAAACGCCTGGACGCGATTGCGGCGGAGCTCCAGCGCGACGACGTGCTGCTGATCCAGTTCGGCCACAACGATGCCAAGTTCGAAGACCCCACGCGCTACACCGATCCTGCCGTTACGTACCCGCAGTTCCTGCTGCGCTATGTGCAGCTGGCCCGCGACAAAGGCGCCACGCCGGTGCTGATCACCCCGGTGGCGCGGCTGCTGTACGACTTTGGATCACTGCTGGACACCCACGCGCTCTACACCCAGGCGATGAAGCAGCTGGCCACGCGCGAGCAGGTGGCACTGATCGACCTCAACGACAGCTCCACGCGCTGGATCCGCGCGTTGGGCGAGCAGGGCGCGCGACCGTACTTCCTGTTCGTGCCCGAACAGAACAAGGCCGACGGCACCCATTTCAGCACCGCCGGTGCGAACGCTGTCGCGTGCCTGGTCGTGCGCGACTGGGTTGCGTTGCAGCCCACGCTGAAACCCGCGCTCAAACGCGATATCGATTGTGAGGTACGCAATGCAGGGCAGGGCGTGGACGCGTCGAAACCCTCGCGCGTGGTGCACGAGCGCGACATCGCGATCACCCAGCCGGGCCCACATGGAGGCGCCGGCCCCACCACCGCTTACCCGTTCTTCGCCAACGACACCGACCTGCCGTTCGTGCTGCGCAAGCGCGTGCTGCACAAGGGCGCCGGCATCGGCCTGCATCCGCAGCACAAGGATGAGATCTACTACATCGTCAGCGGGCGCGGCAGCTACGTGCTGGACGGCAAACAGCATGACGTGGCGGCGGGAGACGCGCTGCTGACACGCACTGGCAGCCTGCACGCGCTGCAGCAGGTGGGCGACGATGACCTGGTGGTGCTGCTCGCATATCCGCGGTAGGTACCGACCGTTGGTCGGCACTGGCCCTGCCTACTGCGCGTGGCCCTCACCCGGTTCCGGCCCGAAGTGCAGCAGGCCGAGCCTGGCCAGGTCCTCGGGGCGCGCGTAGTACGCCTCTTCAAACTGCTCCAGCGCGTCCTGCTCGTCGGGCGTCATGGCCTCGTACAGATCGCTCAACTCGGTCACCGCCGGATCATCTTCAACGCGATCCAGCAGCCCACGCATGCCGGCCAGCGCCGCATGCGTCTGGTCCGCACCGATGGCACGCAGCCCGTGCAGTGCAAGCTGGCAGGTGGGGTCGCCCCAGTTGCACAGGAACTGCATGAAGCCACCGTTGTTGATGTCCGCTTCCATCCGCCACAGCGCCACCAGCTGCTGGTCCTGCGCCGACAGCGCGTCCAGCGTCCAGTCCAGGGCATGCAGACGCTGCATCGCCCCTTCGTAGCGCGCATCCCAGAGCAGGTCCAGCACGTTGACCATGCCGCTAGCCGACGCTGGCCACAGCGCCGGCCAGTTCGCGCCGAGGCCATCGTCGGTCAATACCCACTGCGCACGATTCTTCGCCGACGCTTTCTCCAGCCGCGGATTGCGCGTGAGGAATTCACCCACCTGCGCGCCGTTGGCCAGTTGCAGGTGCACGTGGGTGGCGTCGAAGTGGATGGACTGGATGCGGAAGGCGGACAGCGGCATGGCGTAGGCGAGCGGCATGAGCAGGGCCGAAGACCATAGCAGACCCTGGCCGCACACCAAGTCCATCAACGGGTAGAGCCGACCGTTGGTCGGCTGCTCCATCTCCACGGCGCCCGCCGCGACGCTGCGCGAACGGCAGCCGACCAACGGTCGGCGCTACCGATCAGACGTCGCCGCCGTCTTCCCAGCCTTCGCCAGTGCCTTTCTGGAACACCGTGTCGCCGTCCTGCACGTCACCGGCCGGCAGATGCTCCTTGGCTTCCAGCGCTGCGTAGATCGGGGTGAAGTCCGGCGCTGTCGCCTCCATCAACTGCTCGAAACTGTCGATGACAAAGTACGTCTTCTGGAAGGTGTCGATGCGGTAGCGGGTCCGCATGATCCGCTCCAGGTCGAAGCCGATGCGGTTGGGCGCGGCCGACTCCAACGAGTACAGCGATTCGCCCTTGGACGACACGATGCCGGCGCCGTAGATGCGCAGGCCTTCGTCGGTGTTGATCAGGCCGAACTCCACCGTGTACCAGTACAGGCGGGTGAGGTGCTGCAGCGCTTCGGGGCCGATCGCATGCGCCTTGACGCCACCGCGGCCGTAGGCGGCCATGTAGTCGGCAAACACCGGGTTCATCAGCAGCGGCACGTGCCCGAACAGGTCATGGAACATGTCCGGTTCGGCGATGTAGTCGATCTGGTCGGGCCGGCGGATCCACCAGGTCACCGGGAAGCGGCGATTGGCCAGGTGGTCGAAGAAATCCAGCTCCGGCAGCAGCCCTTCCACGCCCACCAGCGTCCAGCCGGTCGCGGCGCCCAGCACCTCGTTGAGCTGGTCGAAGCGCGGAATCATGTGCGCGCTCATGCCCATCTCGTCCTGCGCGTGCAGGAACTCCTTGCTGGCACGCCCTTCCAGCAGCGCACGCTGGCGCTGGTACAGCGTGCTCCAGGTGGCGTGGTCGTCGGCGGTGTAGGTGTCCCAGGGCTGTTCCACGATCGCGGTGGTATACACCGGCACGTAACCCTTGTCGGTCTGCTGGCGTTCGACGCGGCGCGGGGCGGTGGCGGTTTCCATCGTGGTGGTCTCCTGGGAAGTCATATGACGATGCTAGGGCAGGGGCCGCGCAAGAGGTTTGCAAAGTTGCGCGGATATGCCCAACTGGCGCAATATCGTTGCGTCCACCTCATGTTGCGGAGCAGCAATGGCCGGAGAACCCCAGTTCGACCGCACGGATCTGCGCCTGTTGGCTGAAATCCAGCAGCACGGCCGTGCCACCAACGCCGAACTGGCCGCCCGGGTGAACCTGTCCCCGTCGGCCTGCCTGCGCCGCGTGCAGCGCCTGGAGAACGAAGGCGTGATCGCCGGCTACGGCGCGCGGCTGGAACCCCGGCGCATCGGCCTGGGCCTGCAGGCCTTCGTCCGCGTGCAACTGGAAAAGCACGACCAGCACGCCATCGGCGTGTTCGCCGACAGCGTGGTGGAGTGGGACGAAGTGGTCGCCTGCCACGCCCTCACCGGCGACATGGACTACCTGCTGCACATCTACGTGCGCGACCTGGAGCACTTCTCCAGTTTCCTGCTGGACAAACTGCTCAACGCCGCCGGCGTGGCCGACGTCAATTCCAGCTTCGTGCTGCGCACGGTGAAGGATTTCCGCGCGCTGCCGTTGTCGCAACTGGAATAATGCGGATCGCATCAGCGATCACGTGGTGGAACCCACCGTTGCTCGCCCACACGACCATTCCAACACGGTAGAGCCGACCGTTGGTCGGCTGCGCGACCACCCCAACGCGGTAGAGTCGGCCGTTGGTCGACTGTGCACTGCGTCGCAATGCTCAACATTGAAATGCGTTTAATCCTGCTCCGATAAACAGGCGTCCTGCCGTTGCGTGCGCTGTATTCGCGACCTCGTACCTTTTCCCGCTGACGCAATTGCCTCTGTAACCCCCAACGCCGCGCAACGCACCATGCCCGCGTGCGTTGGGGAGATGACGGATGGAAAAGGGTGCCGGAGCGCCACGCCACGGAGCAGTGGGAAACGGTTCACAACATACGCCAGCGGATTCGTGGTTGAATCTGTACTTGGATGAACGTGGCGGAGCCACGGCGGACCATTTCGCCGGCGGTGCCACGCGCAAGACAGACCCCAGCATTAGACCGGCCACTGAGCCGTTGAATGCGAAGGCTATCGGCGAATCAACAGGGATGTGAACATGGACAGTTCAAAGACGGCCGCCTTGGTGGCGGCTCTGCGGGCAGGTGACGCCCGCCGGTTCCTGCGCCTGCACACGGCGCTGGGCGCTGGCGTATTGGTGGCCGAAAGATTCGATGGCCTCGAGCAGATCGATGGCGCGGGGTTTCAATGGTCCATCACCGCACTGTCGCTGGAGGCCGGGCTCCCACTGGATGAGCTGATCGGCCAACCGGCGCTGTTGCAGCTGGAGCTGGCCACTAGCATCCTGCGCCCCTTCCATGGACGCATCACGGCTGTCGAACGCATCGGTAGCAACGGCGGCCTGGCGCGCTATCGCCTGCGCCTGCAGCCCTGGCTGGCGTTCCTGGGCCAGCGCGTGGACAGCTACGTATTCCATGACGCAAGCGTGGTCGACATCGTCGAGAACGTATTTGCGGACTACAGCAGTCTTCTCCCGGCATGGCGCTGGGACCTGACCAACCGCAGCCTCTACGCCAGGCGCAGCCTGACCACGCAGTACCAGGAAACCGACCTGGCCTTCGTGCAGCGCCTGCTGGCCGAAGAGGGCATCTATTACTGGTTCGAACACGCCGGCGAGCCGACCAGTGCGTCGTTGGGTGCGCATACATTGGTGCTGGCCGACCATCAGCATGCGGCCGCGCAGCTGGGGTCGATTCGCTTCCATCGCGGGGATGCGGCCGAACGTTCTGACAGCGTGCAGCAGTGGTCGGTGTCGAAACGTTGGTGTACTGCGAAGGTGACCCGCACTACGTGGGACCATCGCAGTCTTGAACTGCGGCACGCCAGTGCCGAAGCCCTGACGCCCTATGAGGGCATCGGCGAGGACGCCGACACCTGCGGCCCGTATGGCTGGCAGGACAACGCCCGTGGCCAGCGCCGCGCGCAGCAGCACCTGGATGCGTTGCGTGTTCGCGCGCATACGATTGAAGGGCAGGGCAAGTGGCGACAGTTGATGCCAGGTGCACAGTTCCAACTGGGCCAGCATCCGGGTGTGGACGCGGGCACCGCGTTCCTGTGCCTGTCGGTGCAGCATCAGGCGCGCAACAATTTCGAGGCTGATGTGTTCGACGCACTGGAGCAGCAGCTGGGGCCGGCCGCGCAGGCGCCGCTCAGCCTGCCTGGCGCGTTGAGTGGCTTGTCCGTTGCGAATGCATCGGCCGACCTCACCACCACCTTCTACGACAACCGCTTCGTCGCCATTCCGGCCGACGTGGTGTACCGCCCGCAGACCGAAGACGGCCACGGCACCCGCCTGCATCCGCGCCCCTCGATCACCGGCACGCTCAGCGCCATCGTGGTCAGCGACGGCGAGCCGCTGCAGTCTGATCGCGACCACCGGATCAAAGTGCAGTTCCCGTGGCAGCGCGGCGGCAGCTCCAGCACCGGCTTGGCCCATCCCGGCGGTGACGACAACGCCCCGGCCAATGGTGGAGCCTGGACCTGGGTGCGGGTGATGACCCCGTGGGCCGGCGACAACTGGGGCGGCGTGGTGCTACCCCGTCGTGGTCAGGAAGTGTTGGTAGCGTTCCTTGAAGGCGACATCGACCGCCCGGTCGTGGTCGGCGCGGTCTACAACGGTCGCGGCCAGACCGATGCCGCCCACAACCAGGTCGCCAGCGGCGGCGCCAATGCCACCGGCAATGCGCCCGCCTGGTTCGACGGCAATGAACATGCCGCGGTCTACACCGGCTTCAAAAGCCAAGCGCTGGCCGACAGCCAGGGCGGGCAGGGCGGTTACCAGCAGATGAGGCTGGATGACACGCCGGGCCAGGGCCGCGCGCAGCTGTCCACCACCCAACACGCCACTACGCTCACCCTGGGTCACCTGAAGGGCGGCGAAGACAACGTGCGCGAAACCGAGCGCGGCTTCGGTGCGGAGCTGTCCACGCAGGCCTTCGGGTCGCTTCGCGCAGGGCAAGGGTTGCTGCTCAGCACCGAGCCGGGCGAACCCCAGCTGGCCGCCAACCAGGCACTGACCCAACTGCAGGAAAGTGCCGAGCTTCTGCAATCGCTCAACGAATCGGCCGTGAACCAGCAGGCGCAACTGCCCGAAGAACCGACCACGCTGCAGGCCCACGACGCGCTGGAAAAAATGCAGGAAAGCCTGCACGCCACCCAGAGCGGCAGCGCGGCGGGCAGCATCAGCGGCGGCGACGGCGATGCCCCGGGTTGGGACAAGCCGGTGCTGATGGGCAGCGGCGTCGCCGGTGTGATGAGCCTGACCCCGGCTGATCAGGTCTGGGTGAGTGGTACGCACACCACGCTGGCCTCGGGCGTGGCGCTGAACTGGCTGAGCCAGGGCTCGATCACGACGGCGGTAGCCGGCGGGCTGGTGCTGTACACCGCCGGCGCCGAGCCGAAACCCGAAAGTCCGAACCAGGAACGGGGCATTGCGCTGCACGCCGCGCAGGGCAAGGTCAGTGCTCGCGCGCACAAGAACCAGGCGATCCTGGCAGCCAAGACCAACGTGAAGATCACCAGTACCCAGGCCGATGTGCAGCTCTCGGCGCCGAGCAAGCACCTGCTTGCGACGGCGGCCGGGGCTTACATCCGGATCGAAGGCGACAACATCGAGCTGGGCGCGCCGGGAAAGGTGGAATTCAAGGGCACGCAGCGGGAGTGGACCACGGCAATGAACGTCATAACCGAAACCACGCCGCAGCAAGGGCTACTCAAGGGCTGTGAATCCCAGCTTATGCTCGCTCAGCGTCGCTATGAGGGGGGCGTCGATGTTGGCTGAGCGTCTCTGTGAGGAACTCCACACCCTTGCTCATTGTGCACCTGGGTTCTGCTACTTGCTGATGCAACCGGCGGAGATGGAGTCGGACGAAGATCAGCGCTTTCGAGCTCTGACTACCAGCGCTGGAATCGAACTCATCCCACTTCGAATCCCCCTACTCCCGGAGACGCTGCGGCCCTACTTACTGCCGATTGCCCTTAGTGAGGGACTGCCCGCGACGCTGTCCGCGATCGCGGTGGAGATGGCAGTGAACGATAGACAGTACAACGCCCTGGTCAGGGGATGCACTCAGCGAAACTGCGCTTGGATCTGGACGTCGAAA
Source organism: Stenotrophomonas sp. 2619 (assembly GCF_040548725.1). Lineage (NCBI taxonomy): Bacteria > Pseudomonadati > Pseudomonadota > Gammaproteobacteria > Lysobacterales > Lysobacteraceae > Stenotrophomonas > Stenotrophomonas sp. 2619. Next base: position 128,418 of record NZ_JBEPSF010000002.1, read on the forward strand.
ACGGCTGAGGAACTGCGTCATCACCTTGAGAGACAAGCTATCGTGCCATGCCCTGCCTCCCACTCCAACAGACGCTGGCTGCGCTACTACGACCCCATGGTGGTGGATCTCCTCTGGGAGGCGCTGTCAGACGAGTACCGGGCAAAGCTTTTCAGTGAAGTAGACCAATGGGCATACATCGATAGATGGAGTGAACTGTCGGTACTACGCCCACCCGATGCGCACGCGCACTCAAACGCGCAAATCGAATGGCAGCGAGTTGCAGGCATTGGTTCGATCAACCAAGCCTGGATCCGTGCAATCGGTCAGGACAGAAGAATAGGAAGAAAGCACTTCATGGAGCATCAGCATTCAGTGCAAACCGCAAGTGATGCTGGAATGCAGGGCCCAGACCTGGATCTCTTCGCACATCACGCGCTGGAACTCGGACGCAAATTTCCGCTGCATCACGTCGGCAAGAAAATGCTGGCGGCAGTGAAGGTTGGCGGAAGCTACAGGGACGTCGCAAGTCGAATCGACGCGGCGACATGGCAAAGAGTGCGCGAAGAAATCAGATGCATGTCCGGAGACCAAAACAATGTCGGCCAAGTCGTATGACAAGTGACCCCAAGGCGACGCCACCGCGCGGCGTCGCGGCCGACGATCAGTACAAGTCTGTGCCGGGCGACGTCTATAAAGGTGAGGTGATCAATGATCTACCCGCCATCAACGCAGTTTTCCCGGACAGTACATCGCGGAAAACGGATGCATGCGAAGCTTGCCGCAGCACCGGTCTAGCCATTCTTCCTGTTCGTTACACTGTAGTGCCTGTCACCTGTTCCGCCGCCAATGTGACGCCACTCTCTACAGCGCGCCTCGGTAGCAATGATCTTGTCGAGGGAGGCTACAAGTACGCGCTGCGCACTGCACGGAAAGGCATGCTCTATGTCTACTACGAACAGAGCGGGCCATACGGGGGCAATTACTGGGAAGCCTATGCTGTGGCAGAAAACGGTACGTTGTGGCCTCAGGCATCTGCGGCTGCAGCGCGTGCGATCGATGGTGGCGGACTGCCGACCTGCACTCGCAGCGGTCACAATCACCTTCGTAAGGAGTTCATAACCATCCAGCGGCCGGAGACGTGCGGCACTGTCTGGCTGGCATATTCGCAGCACACCTGGACCCCGGCCACCCTGGAGCGATATGCCCGGGACGGGGCGCTACGCGCAGAGCGCATGCAGCCCATCCAGCCGGCCAAATGGATCCAGACGGCAGAGGAGGCTGGCGATCATGCTCCGATTGGTGATGCCTCGGTGTTTCAGTCCGTCATGGAATATCAGGATCGGGGGAGCTCGGGGGGTGACCCCGGCGAACTGCCACACTTTGGCAAGCCACAGCCGTTGAGCTCGGCGGATGGAACGTTCAAAGAAGGCGTGCTGTCAGTGCATGCCACTCGCTACCCGTGGAGCCTTCGAGGAGCACGATCCGGCACAGGAAAGAAGGATCCTTGGGAGGAGCGCTACCAGCTCATGTGTGCCATGAGCAGCAACGGGCGCAAGGGCAATGATCGAAAGGTCTATACCCCGATGTTGCTCGGACTGTGGGACGCAATCGGTATCGCGCACGAACTCAATGGATACTGCCACGACGTTATCGGTGGCATCGAACGGTACAAGGAAGAGCGGGCGTTCGAAATCAATGCAGTGGATCATATCGAGCAGATATCCACGCTGTTGCAGCTGAACGCTGTGGTGCTCGCAGACAACTACGAGAAAACCAGTCGCGCCATCATGGATGGAACCGATGAAGCGACCAATCGCGAGTACGCGCGGTTGGGCATGATCAACGGCTCTCGTGCGACAGAAGAGCAAAAGACGAAGCTCGCCGAGCATGTGGCGACGGTTCTGCTTCCCGCGTACCAGAAGCAGGCGAAAGAGCAGTGGGAAGAGAAGTACTGGCCACTTATCGATGAACCTCTCTTCAAGAGCTTCAAGAAAAACATGGAGGCCTTCGTAGAGAAGGCATTTGAACACCTGCGGCCCCGGACCAGGTCACTTCATGCGTGGCTCGGCAGCGAACTCTTCCTGGCCACGCTTGAAGACTATGATGGCGCGTCGCCCACTTGCGGTGTCCAGTTTGAAGAAGTTGTAACGGATGCCATTGAAGGGATCGCCATCAGCGTGGAGGGCAGAGCCTTCCTTTCCGAATTGGCGTCGAACCTGAAGCCCACGGAACGAAACTGCCTGCTCTGGCGCGTCGTGGCGCAGAATCAAGATGACGCCCGCACCGAACTCGAACAGGTCCTGTCTCATGCCAGCACCGTCAAGGAGACGCTGCTGACCACGGCCGGAGTCGGCTGGGCTGCCTTTGCCAAAGGTAGCGCTTATCTGAAGTCGTTCCTTGGCTACTACAAGAAATTCGAGGCAGTTCAGAAGCAGGTCGTACCGTCCACAGCCGCCAACAGGGTGCTCCGCGACAGCGGCGTAGACCGCTTCGTCACCACTGCCGGTGCCGTTATGTTGAACAGCTTCCCTCTCAATGGGATCCAGGACAAGGCAGGCAACGCGCTTGTCCGGTTCGTGTTCTACACGCGCGCACTGATGAGCGCGGAAGAAGCATCGGATCTGATCACGAAGGAGGCCAGTTCCGGTGTGGAGGCCAAGCGCTACTTCCTTGACCGAGTAACGCACCACCGATTGAAACGCAGCACCGCAGGCTCTCCCATGATGTACGCGTTGCGGGATGTCGAGCGGCATCAGGGTACTGCCTTGATGCGCGATTGCTGGAAGAGAGCGTCGGAAAGCAGCAGGAACGCGGTCCGACTCACCTCCTTGACGGGCATCCTTGAAATAGTCAACTTCGCAAACCTCGCTAACAAGGCTGACAAACAGGCGAAGGACTATGCCAGTCTTCTTGCCTCAGGAATGGCGCTTGTTGCGGTTTACACCAGTGTGCACGAGGTGGTGAGCAAGGAGCTGTTCGGGAATGCTAGCCGCACCGTTGGCCGAATGAAGGTGGTTGGTGGCTTCCTGGGCGGTGGGGGCAGCTTCATAGGTGCTTACTATGACTTGGGTGACTTTGTTACAAGTGCTAGAGACGAAAGGTACAGTCAATCAGTTGCGTTGTTTACAAAGGCAATGGCCGGAGCTTCTGTCGGAGGAGCGCAATTCCTGACCGCACTGGCTTACTCCGCCCCGCTAGTTCAACGTTTGACGGGGAATAACGCGTTAACTATCTCCCTGTACGGCCTAAGGGCAGGCCTCTCCGCAGCTGCGGCAAGGGAGGGCGAGGCACTACTTGCATCTCATGCGATGAAGCGCGTCGGGGTGTGGGTCCTTAGACTTGGCGGCTGGGAAGTTGCATTAGTGATTGCGGCCATCCAAGGGCTAATCTGGGCGCTGAGTCCAAATGAGCTGGAGATATGGTGCAAAAAAAATGCGTTTGGTAAAGGCCAGATCCCAGGTTTGTTTGGATTTGGCTCGGGCGGTGGAAAATTCAATAACGTGGATAAGCAAGAAGAGTCATTTATTGCTGCAATGGGACGGGTTACCGCTAAAGTGAATCATGAAAATTGAGTCTATCGTGGAGAATCCAACGGGTAACCTCCGTGTCATTCGCGGAACGCTGGGTAACATCCAAACAAAGAATATCGTAGTGAGTACGCTGCTGCGTCAACGTGACCGTGAGGGAATTGCTGCCACGGGTGCGCTACTCGCCGCGATGGGTCTCAGCGGTCCGGCAGCGGCCATGGCGATGAATGAAGTTGAGGACATGGATGAACCTGCAACTCTGGCGTCTTTCGAACTCAACGAATTCAGTGTGGAAGCTTTGCTCTGGAACTGGCCGTTCAAAGAGGGCGATCAGCTTGCAGCTGTTGGACGAGACGCGGGTGATGGTCATTTCATTGCACTGGCTGTGCTCCATGAGGCTGATCGAATTATCGTTCTTTACCCGCATCTTAGTGCTGGCCATGCTGCGCATTGGAGGAAAGTGGCGCGTCTATCGCTGCTTATTGGAGTGCCCGCCACGCTTTTGGGGGGTGTTGCGGCATTGCTTGGATTTCTTGCCCTTGATGAGAGCCTCTCGGCACTTTACAAGGTCTTTCCCTGGGCGGCGTTGGCTAGCATTTCCATGTTCTGTTGGGTTGGCTACAGGCTCGGCCGGAGGCTGGATCCTTTCACGAGAATGGCAGAAGGCGTCTTTACGGCGCTGGAGTGGGCGGATGTGAAGAATATCGATCTTAGGGCGCCAGGTAAGGGTGCGAAGAGATCCGATGACCCTCCCGCACTCGGCGATAGCTATTTCAGGTATTAGGCGAACTGTCGGCGGCGGAAGGTGCTCCAGGCTTGACCGGTACGACCGCGAACGACCTGCTCGCTGAAGCTGCCTCATCTCTACGCAGGTCGTCGGCCTTACCTCCAAGGCCGACCTTGAGACAGGCGTTGCTTGGGCGTAGTTAAAGATGGTCGCCCGGAGCCGATGAATTTATTTTTTGGACGGAGCTCATGAGAGCAAAATTCAAATGGGCTTGAAATAACAATGTATCTGCTTGAGATGTTGAGTTGGAAATCAAAGCTGTCCTGCAGCGAAAATACACCGCGTAGGATGGAATCAGTGACTGCTGACGATCATCTGAGAACTGATTCGTCCGTGGGTGCAATTGCGGATCCTGGCGCGGCCCTTTTCTCGTACGGCGAGCGATACATCGATGTGCAAGGTGCTTGGCAGGAAGACAGGCGTGGAATCATCACGTTTGCATTTATAGGCATCATGTACCTACTGCAGTACATGGCACTGTTCGGGAATGTAGTTCCCGGAATCAAGGACTTGATATCCGGCCTTGATCCATTGGGGAGGCCGCTGACGGCAGAGGGCTATATATTCATTCCCCTTTTCATTCTGATGTGGGTTGTTGCGAACGTGGTGTTCTTTCGATTCGCGTGGCGATGGCTTCGTCTTGAGATATTTGTCCAAAGAAGAATCGTTGTGCGCTTTAACAGGATCACCAAACAAGTGCATCTGAACAGGCCGACTTACGCCGGGGGGGTTGTCACCTTTCCTTGGGAGGCCACGATCGCTGATATGGCGGGGGGCGAGGGAAGTTCAAAGAATGAAGGAGGCACGTTGCTTCTTGCATGGCCATCCCACTATAGCGGCGCGGGTTTTGACGATCTTTGTATCGTTGGCGGTGCAGTTGAAAATCGACAGCAAGCGGAGGCGTTGTGGGAGTACATTCGGCGCTACATGGAGCAGGGGCCGAGCGCTGCTCCTCGTCCCGCGCGCCTGAGACCTCTATTCCCATGGCCGTGGGATTCGGTCCGCTCCACATTGAGCTTCCTTGTCCCGTCATGGCGCACAGGCGATAAGGGACTCGTACTCACCTTTGCGCTTATCTTGTCGCCGCTGCTGCTACTTCACAGTCTCTGCCATTGGCTTTCTCTGCTTCTTTGCTGGCCTACGTGGTGGCCCAAGACCATTAGGAGTGCAGGATTGCCTGACGCTCCTGTTCCCAGACTGACCGTTGCAGAGGATTTCGGGGTGGAGGCCGCAGGGAAACTGAGGGCATCAGTCATCACGGTTGTCGAGAAACCAGGCAGCCATGCCAATCCGCATAACGCAGTAGATTCTGCTGGCGTTGATTCCAAGTGACCGGCCAAAATGTATCTTCTTGAGATGCTGTACTGGAAGTCGAAGACGTCTGAAGACGTTGCCTCGTCGGTTCATACGGTCCAACGGGAGGGCGCGGATTACCCGAACATCAGACAAAGATCTGAAGTTCAGCCAGATGACGGGTTCGCGCTTTTTAGTGTAGGCGAGAACTTCATTGACGTTCAGGGTGCTTGGCAGGAAGACAAGCGCGGATTGGTTACGTTCCTGTTCCTTGGTGTGATGGTTGTGCTCCAATACTATTTTCTCATAGGCGCCGTCGTCCCAGGAGCTAAGAGCCTTGTCTCCGGATTTGGTGCTCTTGGCAACCCGATGCGGGCCGATGGCTATATCTTCATATCAATAATAATATTTATGTGGGCATCGGCCAATGTGTTGTTTTTTAGAATATGTTGGCGGTGGCTCCGTCTGGAGATATTTGTCCAGCGCAGAATAATTGCCAGGTTCAATAGGGTTACTCGTCAGGTCCACATCAACAGGCCAACTTATGCAGGTGGGCTCGTGACGCTGCCTTGGGATGCCACCATTGCCGAAGCATCTGGTGGCGATGCTGCTTCTCCGGCCGGTGGGACACTCGCAATGGTATGGCCAGCCGGCTACAGCGGCTCTGGTTTTGACGACTATTGTCTGATTGGTGGGACCCTCCCAGATCGCGCCAGTGCTGAGGCACTGTGGGAGTACATTCGGCTGTACATGGAGGAAGGGCCGAACGCTGTGCCTCGTCCCGCGCGTCTGAGATCTACATTCCCCTGGCCGTGGGATTCGGTCCGCTCCACATTGAGTTTCCTTGGCCCGTCATGGCGCACAGGCGATAAGGGGCTTTTGCTCACATTCGCGCTGCTCTTGTCGCCCCTGCTGCTGCTGCACAGCATCTGCCATTGGCTCTCGCTGCTTCTGTGTTGGCCTACATGGTGGCCCAGGATCATTCGCCGTGCCGGACTGCCCGGTGCGCCGGTGCCGAAGCTGACTACCGCAGATGACTATGGCCCGGAGATGGCCACGAAGCTCAGAGCATCGGCGCTCAAGATCGTCGACGAGAACAGTGGCTCATCAGGACCCTAGCCTTGTTTGGGTGACACGGATATGAAAGTTGGATGCTTGTGAAAGATGATTTTGATTCAATCAGGGTTATAAAGGGCCGCCTCAGTTCTCCGAAAACGAAAGGTGCGACTGCGGCCATATTCTTCGGCGGTTCCGATGAGATTGGTATGGCTGCAACCAGCGTGCTTGCCAGTGCTTCGGGCCTGAGCGGCATCGCCGCCGGGATGGCTTTGATGTCGACCGATGAATGGCACGAGCCTGTCGTCGAGACCAACTTTGTCGTCAATGGTCAGTCGGTAAGGGCGCTGCTGTGGTCGTTTCCCTTTAGAGAAGGAGATGACGTCGAAGTTGTGGGCGAAAGTCTGGCGGGCGAGTTCATCGCGTATGCGGTTCTCTCCCCGAGCCAGCGCCTGATAGCTCTTTACCCCCACGTATCGGCCGGATCAAGGGCACACCTTCTATCAGTCCTTAGGATTAGTGCGCTCACTTCTTCTGGATTCACCATCTGCGCTTTCCTGCTATTTGTCACCTTGGGTGCATTTATGGCGCTTGGAGATGACTGGGGTGCCTTCGTGGGGGTTATGGCTGCCGGAAGCGCGGCAGTCGGCGTGATTCTATTCATCATCGGTTTGAGGATTGGAAATAGGTTCCGGCCTTTCGTCAGAATGGCCGATAAAGTGTTTTCCGCTCTCGGCTGGCCCGATGCCAAGCAGATAAATCTAAGGCGCACCTCGCGAGACAAAAGGCTGCCGGGAGACCCGGTTGAGCTAGGTGATCGATTCTTCAGGTACTAATGATTGCAGTGCCAGCGACCCCACGCTGCGGGGCGCGTAGCGGTCCTTGGTTAAAAGAGAGCAATGACAACGACTCAACAGCCACGCATTACGCTCGAGATCCTCTCGGGCGCAATATCCAACGTTTCGTCCACGTCCATCACACTCAACGTTCTGGATAACCCAGGCGATCGAGAAAAAATGGCGGCGACCGGCGTTCTGGCAGCCGCAATGGGACTGAGCGGCCTAGCGGCCGGGATGGCGACGTTCTCCTCGGATGAAATGATCGAGACCGCAGCGAAGGTCACATTCGAGTTGAACGGCGTGGGTGTAACCGCGGTTCTGGCGGCTTGGCCCTTCAGTGAGGGCGATACCCTCAAGCTGGTTGGCACCCGTCGCAGCGACGGGTCCTTCTTCGCGCTGGCAGTTCTCGATGAAGGGAAGCGCATAATCGCGCTCTGCCCACACGTCAGCGCCGGTGGTTCTGCCCATTGGGCTCGGGTGCTTCGCTATTCGCTTTGGGTGGGCGTCCCGTATGCCACCGTCGTGATTGCAGCCTTCTGTGCGGGAATCTACGCCCTTGATGACGGTTTCGCAGGTACGTTGAAGCCTTTAGCCACTTTCTACCTCATGAACGTATCGATAGTAATCTTCATTGGCTATCGAATCGGACGACGCTTCAAGAAGTTCATCCGTACGGCAGAGGCGATCTTCTCCGCACTCGGCTGGCCCGACGTCAAATGGGTCAATCTGCGCAACGACGTCGCGGCCCGTCGCCAACCTGGTGACCCGCCTCAATTGGGCGACACGTATTTCAGATACTGACGTATGCGAGGCTGACCGAAGCGATGCTTATGAGTCCGCTTCCCCTGCCGGAGCCAGGAGCAGCCGGGCAGAGCCCGGCGCTACAGAACCTTGATCAGCACTTTTCCTTGCGCCCCATCAGCCGGCCCACGCGCGACGGTTCATCGCACTTGGGCTTCGGCGGCGGCGGCGCTACCGCGGCCGCACGCGCCCGCTGCAGCTGCTGCACCTTCGCGCGGATCTGCGGCATCGCCGCCATTGCCGCTTTCTCGCCTTCCAGGATCGCGTAGCCACGCTGGCTGAAATCGGCCGCGCCGATCTCCAGCACCTTGGGGCGGATGATGATGTCCGCGCGCGCCAGCTCCTGCTCGCCCAGGCGCTGGCCCATGATCGAGATGGACTGGTTGACGATGCCCAGCATGCCGGTCGGCGACTTGCCGCTGGCCTTGCTGGAGATGTCCACGGCGATGACGAAGTCGGCGCCCAGTTGGCGCGCGGCGTCCACCGGCACCGGGCTGACCACGCCGCCGTCGACGAAGCTGTTCTTGCCGATCTTCACCGGCTCGAACACGCCGGGGATGCTGCTGGAGGCGCGCACCGCCTGGCCCACGTTGCCGCGCACGAACACGGCGCGGTCGCCGGTGTCCAGGTTGGTGGCCACGGCCGCGAACGGCTTCTGCAGTTTTTCGGCGGGGCGGTTGCCCACCTGCGCGTTCACGTAGTCCTGCAGCTTCTGGCCCTGTACCAGGCCGCCGGAGAACAGGCGCACGTCGCGGATGCTGGCTTCATCCAGCGCCACGGCCTTGGACTGCATCTGGAACGCGTCCATGCCGCTGGCGTACAACGCGCCGACCACGCTGCCGGCGCTGGTGCCGGACACCACCACCGGCTCGAAGCCGTTGGCTTCCAGCATCTTGATCACGCCGATATGCGCAAAGCCCTTGGCCGCGCCGCCGCCCAGGGCGATGCCGATCTTGACCGGCTTGGCCTGCACCACCGGGGTGGCGACCGGCGGCGGGGTCGGGCGCACGGGGTCACCGCCGCAGCCGGCGAGCAGGCCGAGAGCGGCAACAGACAGCGTCAGGCGAATACGGTGCAGTGATTTCATCGGCGTGGCAGAAAGTGAATGGGCATCGAGGGCGTCAGCATACCGGTACTGCCGGCTGTTGGCCGGCAATGACAGGGCGCCGGTTTATATCGGGTTGCCGGCCACGGGTCGGCCCCCTCAGAACCGGTTGTCGCCGTCCAGGATCCGGCCGATGCCGCCCAGCACCGAACCCTCGCCACGGCTCTGCCCGCCGGCTTGGGGCGCGGCCATCCACATGCGCCCGGCCAGTCGCGAGAACGGCAGCGACTGCAGCCACACCTTGCCCGGGCCGGTCAGGGTGGCCAGGAACACGCCTTCGCCGCCGAAGACCATGCTCTTGATGCCGGCTACGCGGCGCACGTCCATGTCCACGCTGGCGTGGTAGGCCACGATGCAGCCGGTGTCCACGTCCAGCCGCTCGCCGGCGGCCAGTTCGCGCTCCACCACGCAGCCGCCGGCGTGCACGAACACCCAGCCGTCGCCTTCCAGCTTCTGCATGATGAAGCCCTCGCCGCCGAACAGGCCGGTCATGATCTTGCGCTGGAACTGCACGCCGATCTGCACGCCGCGCGCGCCGGCCAGGAAGCTGTCCTTCTGGCAGATCAGGCGGCCGCCGTGCTGGTCCAGCTTCATCGGCAGCACGGTGCCGGGGTAGGGCGCGGCGAAGGCGACCTTGGCCTTGCCGTGGCCGGTATGCGTGTACAGCGTGGCGAACAGGCTTTCACCGGTGAGCACGCGCTTGCCGGCGCTCATCAGCTTGTCCATGAAGCCGCCGCCCTGGCCGCTGTGCGAGCCGTCGCCGAACACGGTGTCCATCTGCACCGCGGCGTCCTTGAACATCAGCGCGCCGGCCTCGGCGATGGCGCTTTCGCCTGGGTCCAGCTCGATCTCCACGAACTGCATTTCATGGCCGACGATGCGGAAGTCGATGTCGTCGGCGCGCTGGCTGCGGCCGCCCGGGCCGGGCAGCGGCGGCGGCGCGCCTTGCGGGGCGACGCTGCCGGCCAGCAGTTCGGGCACCTCGCTGATCGCCATCCAGCCGCTCATGCCCTCGCACCAGACCAGTGCGCGCGGGTTGAGGTGGGCGTACTGGCGGGCGGCGGCATCGTCGAGGGGACCGGTGCGGTCGGCCTGGCCGGACGTATGGAAATACCACTGGGTCATGACGGTGTGCCTGGCAGACGGAGGAGGGGGCCAGTCTAGAGCGGCCCGGCGTGGGCCCGAGTGGGCCGGAAGTCGTGACCGGCGTCGGAAACCGCGATCTGCCTTCACATCCGGGTGGCCGGATCTTGGTAATGAATGACCGGAATTTGCGACGCTGTTGCTGTACTGCAACAATTGTCTGGTAGCGCCGGTCCACCACCCCTCCCAACACAGCCTAAAACGCCATGTTCCCGAACCGCACTGCCCACGGCCGGTTTCCGTCCGTGCACCCGCTCGTCATCGCCCTTGCCGCCCTGCTGCCATTGACGGCCGCAGCCCAGGACGCCCCCGCCACCAAGGATCCGGTCGCCCTCGACACCCTGCAGGTGACGGCCCAGCGCCGTGTGGAAAACGCCAAGGACGTCCCGGTGTCGATCTCGGCCATCCAGGGCGAGAAGCTCGACGTGCTCGGTTCGGCCGGCGACGACATCCGTTTCCTGTCCGCGCGCGTGCCCAGCCTGAACATCGAATCGTCCTACGGGCGTGCCTTCCCGCGCTTCTACATCCGCGGCCTGGGCAATACCGACTTCGATCTCAATGCTTCGCAGCCGGTGTCGCTGGTCTATGACGACGTGGTGCAGGAAAGCCCGCTGCTGAAGGGCTTCCCGCTGTTCGACCTGGCCGGCGTGGAAGTGCTGCGCGGCCCGCAGGGCACCCTGTTCGGCCGCAACACCCCGGCTGGCGTGGTCAAGTTCGATTCGGCACGCCCGTCGCAGGACGCCGATGGGTACGTCAAGGTGGCCTATGGCAGCTACAACACCTGGAACACGCAGGGCGCCTACGGCGGCCCGCTGACCGACCGCTGGTCGGCACGCGTGTCGGCGCTGTACCAGCGCCGCGATGATTGGGTCACCAACACCCGCGCCAATGCACCGGCGCAGGGCTTTGAAGGCTATGACGAAGCCGCCGCCCGCGTGCAGTTCCTGTACGAAGGCGATGATCTCGAAGCGCTGTTCAACGTGCACAAGCGCAAGCTCAACGGCACCGCGCGCCTGTTCCGCGCCAACATCCTCAAGCCGGGCACCAACCAGCTGGTCGAGAACTTCGACCGCGACGAGGTCTCCACCGATGGCCAGAATTTCTCCGAACTGGAAACCTGGGGCGCCAGCGCGCGCCTGAAGTGGGACCTGGGCCGGGTGACGCTGCACTCCATCACCGGCTATGAAACCGCCGAATCGCTCAACCACGGCGACATCGACGGTGGTTACGGCGCCAGCTTCCTGGGCGCGGGCAACTACGGCCCGGGCAACATCCCGTTCGCCTCCGAGTCGGCCGATGGCCTGCCGCACCACCGCCAGTGGACCCAGGAATTCCGCATCGAATCCAACGAATGGGGCCGCTTCGACTGGCAGGCGGGGCTGTTCTACTTCGATGAAGACGTCACCATCGACAGCTTCAACTACGACTCGCTGACCCCGGGCAATCCGCAGAACGGCCATGCCGTGCAGAGCCAGCGCAACAAGGCCTGGGCGGCGTTCGTGTCCGGCGATTTCGACGTGACCGAGCGCTTCAAGCTGCGCGGTGGCGTGCGTTACACGCAGGACAAGAAGGACTTCAGCGCCAGCGTGCTGCAGGCGGTGCCGTTCGGTACCCCGGTCAGCGGCCCGTACCTGGCCAACACCGACGTCAACGACGTCAGCTGGGACCTGAGCGGCGTCTACCAGATCACCGACAACCTCAACGCCTATGCACGCGTGGCCAAGGGCTTCCGCGCGCCGTCGATCCAGGGCCGCTTGGCCTTCGGTGGCGTCTCCCAGGCGGACTCGGAGAAGGTGATCTCGTATGAGGCCGGCATCAAGGCCGACCTGTTCGACCGCCGTGCGCGCCTGGGCTTCAACGTGTTCCGCTACAACGTGGATGGCCAGCAGCTGATCGCGGTGGGCGGCAGCAACAATACCGCCACCCTGCTCAATGCCGACAAGACCCTGGGCCAGGGCGTGGAACTCGACTTCGAGGCCTACCTCACCGACCACGTGCTGCTCACCCTGGGCAGCAGCTACAACGACACCGAGATCAAGGACCGCGATCTGGCGGTGGCGATCTGCGGTGGCGGCTGCACCATCACCGACCCGACCACGGTCATCGACGGCGCCACCTACGCACTGGTCAACGGCAATTCGCTGCCGCAGGCGCCGAAGTGGATCCACAACCTGACCCTGCGCGCCGGTTTCCCCATCAACGACGCCAGCGAGCTGTATGTCTACACCGACTGGGCCTACCGCAGCCCGGTCAACTTCTTCCTGTACGAGTCGCCGGAATTCCGCAGCCGCTCGTCGCTGGAAGGCGGCCTGCGCCTGGGCTACAACTGGGATTACGGCCAGTACGACGTGGCCGTGTACGGCCGCAACCTGACCGACCAGGTGCGCGTGGTGGGGGCGATCGACTTCAACAACCTCACCGGCTTCCTCAATGAGCCGCGCACGTTCGGCCTGGAGTTCACCGCGAAGTTCTGAGGGTAGGTACCCACCGTTGGTGGGTACGCACGGCAAATAAAAACGGCGCGGAGAAATCCGCGCCGTTTTCTGTTGTGCCGGTGGAGCCGACCGTTGGTCGGCTGCCCAACTACAACGCGCTTTCTGGCCGCACCTTCAACACCGCTTCCTCGGCCGCGCAGTCGCGGCTGGAATGCAGCCCGGCCTTGCGCGCGGCAACGATCTCCTTGCGTGCAGCCAGCAGGTCCTTGGTGAACGCGGCATTGTCATGCAGGCGTGCCACCGCCGCCGCACCCATGAAGCGGCCTTCCAGGATGTCGCTCTGCCAGTGCACGTTGCACACCAGGCGGCTCTCGCCGTAGTTGCGGCCCCGCAGCTGGATCGCATCGGCACGGTCGGGCGCGATCTCCGACAGGATCAAGGCCCACGCCCAGCCGATGGAGGTGTGGCCGGACGGGTACGACCCGTTGCCGCGCAGGCCTTCTTCATCGTCGGGCGTGCAGGTGGGTTCGCCGTTGACCATGAACGGGCGCGCGCGCTGGTAGTGCTTCTTGGCGGTGCGGGTGGCCGCACTGGCATCGATCCGGCTGCGCTCCAGCAGGCGGTACAGCGCGGGCGTCTTCACCGCGTCCACGTCCATGTCGATGGCGCAGGAGAACTGGTTGGCACCGGCCGGGAAGCCGAGCTCGGCATCGGTGTGGGCCTGGGCAAAGCGCGGGCTGCCACGCAGCGCACGCGCCTCACGGCTGACCTGTTCGTCCAGCGCGAAGCCTGCCGACCCGGCGGCCGGCGGCGCCGGCACCAGCGCCAGGCTGGCGGGCACCGCGTCGGCCTGCAGGTAGCCGACCGCCTTGGTCGTCACCGAGGCTTCCACCGCCGTGGTGCGCGGTGCGCCGGTGGTCGTACAGCCGGCCAGGGCCACCAGCACGGCAGCGGTCAGCAGGGGGCGCAGGACGGGGGCGGCAGACGACGACATCGGCAGGTCTCGCAAAGGGGAGGCCGCATGATCGCAGCTTCACCCGGCCTCGACAGTGGCCGTTGGTCATGCGGCCAGATCCGGCATGCCCGGCAGATGGATGATGGAAACCCGCTACTGGTTCACGGAATTCGGCCGGCCCGCGACATAGCTTCGGCGCAGGCGCCATCACTGGTCATATCTCTATGGATAGATGCACTGCATGGCAACGCGGTAGCGCCGGTCATCAGGGGGATCACCTGCAAGGGAGCAAACGGATGCGAAGCAACGCGGGATGGACGGGCGGTGGACTCGCCCTGGGCTTGATGCTGGCGTGCGGCACCACGCACGCGGCCGATGTGGTGGGCGTGGCGTTCGTGCACGGCACCGGCAAGCAGACCGATGCGCGTACGGATTACTGGCAGCCGGGCATCATCGACACCGTGCGCCAGGGGCTGCCCAACAACAGCAACTACACGGTCATCAACTGCGATTTCGAACAATACATGTGGAAGCCCGAGGCGGCCGGCTGCCTCGCCGGGCAGCTGACCACCTTCATCAACAGCAAGGGCATCACCAAGCTGGTGGTGATCACCCATTCCAACGGCGGCAACGTGGTGCGCTGGATCCTGTCCAACCCCACCTACGACAGCCGCTACCCGAAGATCATCCAGACCATCAGCAAGGTCACCGCACTGGCGCCATCGTCGGCCGGTACGCCGCTGGCCGATGCCGCGCTCAACGGCAACACGTTTGAAACGTCGGTGGGTTGGCTGCTGGGTTACAAGAGCGATGCCGTGCGCCAGCAGCAGGTGGGCCACATGGCCACCTACAACGCGCAGAACCTGTACGGCACCGCCGGGCGCCCGGCCCTGCCCAGGCCGTTCCGCGCGATGGTCGGGTCGGACGTGGAGTCGGCCGTGTGGGACAGCAACAGCTACTGCGGGGGCTACGCACAGAACGTGGGCCTGGAGTTCACCCAGAACTGGTTGAACAGCTGCTCGGACGGGTTCCTGGAGTGCAGCAGCCAGAAGGCCGCCGGCACCCTGTGGTTCACCGACAAGGCGCGCACCCAGGGCGCCGAGCCGCTGAGCCACAACCAGAGCCGCCGCGAGTGCTTCGGCCTGGGCACGATCCTGCGCAACGACCTGACCCTGTGAGGAGCACGCCATGACTTCAAGACTGACGATCGCGGTCGCCGTGGCCGCTGCCCTGGTGGCACTGCCGTTGCACGCCGCACAGCCGTTGCTGGCTCGCAGCAGCGACCAGCTGGCGCCGCGCGTGGAGAGCGCGCCGCTGCAAGCCGATGGCATCGAGCGGGCCCCGGTGAGCTTTGCCTGGGCACTGGATCCCAGCGCTACGTTGTCCGCGCCGGCGCCCTTCGTGGCCACCAGCCGCAGCTACTGGGAACTGGTGGACGCGGCCTCCCTGCAACGCGGCCTGGACCTGCCGTTGACCGCACCGGACGCGGTGATCCAGGTCAGCCCGGCACCCGGCGCCCGCGCGCTGTCCCCACAGCAGTGGCAGGTGCGCGACCCAGCCGGCACGCTGGCGGTGGACAAGGTCGTGGATGACCAGCAGCTGCGTGCGGCCGGCATGTCGGTGGGGCAGGGCAGCGCGATGGTGCGCACCGGGCGCAGCGCCGCGGTGGGTACCTATCGCCTGCAGAGCACCCAGGCGCAGGGCCGTTACGTGGTGCAGGTGCTTGAACCGAACAGCACGGTGGCGCTGAAGTTGCAGGCCAGCCGACAGCAGGTACTGGCCGGGGGCAGCGTGGAGCTGAGCGCGCGCCTGGTGGATGACCGCGGCACGGCCACGCTGGGCGGTGCAACCACGGGCGGGCGTACCCTGGCGGCCGGTGGCGAGGCGTTGCTGGTGGCCCCGGACGGGCGCAGCTGGCCGGTGCCGCTGGTGGCTGGCAAGGACGGTCTGCGCGCGCGCGTGACGATCCCGCACGACCTCGGCCCGGTGCAGGGGCTGTGGGAACTGCAGGCCTTCGTCAGCGCCAACGGCGTACAGCGCGATGGCAAGGTCGCCTTCGCGGTGGCCCAGCCCACTGCCCGCTTCACCGGCCAGGCCGAGGTGGACCTCGCCCGCCGCACGGTGATGTTGCCGCTGCAGGTGGGCGCGCCCGGTCGCTACGAGGCGCGCGGCACGCTGTACGCCACCGGCCCGGACGGCCAGCTGCGGCCGGTGGCGCAGGCGCACAGCGCGGCGTGGTTCGACCATGCCGGCGATGGCGCCATCGCGCTGCCCTTCGCCAGCGTGGCGCTGCCGCGCGGGTATGCGGCGCCATTCGAACTGCGCGACCTGCAATTGCAGGACCAGGGCCGGATGGCCCCGATCGAGTCACGCGCGGTGGCGTTGAAGTTCTAGGCGCCGCGGGCGACGGGGGCGACACCCTCCGTCGCCCGCCGGTAGAGCCACCCCACGGGTGGCTGCCTTTCATCGGGCGCACCTGCCTGCAACCGTGCATGCTGTCGTCAAGGTAGAGCCACCCCATGGGTGGCTGCGTCACCTATCCGGCAAACGCGCTCAGCCGACCCTCATGCTCCACCACCTGGATCGGGCCACCGAACACCTCCGACAGCGGGCCGTCGCGCAGCAGGTCGTCGCGGCGTCCATCGGCGACGATCCGGCCGCCGCGCAGCAGCACCACCCGCGCGATCTCCGGGATGACCTCCTCGATGTGATGGGTCACCAGCACCAGGGTGATGCCCTCGGCGGCCAGCCGGCGCATGGTGGCGATCAGGTGCTCGCGTGCGATCAGGTCCAGCCCGGTGGACGGCTCGTCCAGCAGCAGCGCCTGCGGACGGTTGACCAGCGCCCGGGCGATCAGCACGCGCCGGGTTTCACCGGCCGACAGCTCGGCATAGCCCCGCGGCAGCAGCGGCAGCGCGCCGGTCAGGGCCAGGGTTTCACGCACGCGCTGGCGCATGTCATCGGTGACTTCGCGGAAGGCTGGAACCACGAAGCTGGCGAAGAAGCCCGACAGCACCGCTTCCTCCACGGTCAGCCCGGGCATGTCGGCCAGGTTGCTGCTCAGATCGCCGGTGACGATGCCCAGCTGCGAGCGCAGCCGGTCCACCTGCCAGCGGTTCTGCCCCAGCACCCGTACCGCCACGCTGCCGTCGGCATGCGCCAGCGGGTACAGCTCGCGGGTGATCAGCTTGATGAAGGACGACTTGCCGCAGCCGTTGGGGCCCAGCAGCGCGGTGTGCTGGCCCTGGGCGATGCGCAGGCTGAGATCGTGCAGAACCCGGACCTGGCCGCGGATCACACAGGCGCGGTCCAGCTCGATCAGGGGGATGTTGGCGGCCAGGGGCGCCGGGGAGGCTGCGACTGTCATGAATGCGGGGCATGCTAACGAAGGAGGAAAACAACTGAATGACTGCGCAAAAATCGCACCAGACGGATGAAGTTTGCAACTGCAGGCCCCATCATGTCCGAAGGTGTACCTGTTCCCTTGCTGGCCGCCCGCGGCCTGGAGTCCTGCGATGCTCGATACGCTCCTCAACTTCCTGACCGGCGGTGTCGTCGGCCTCGGCTGGTGGGGCATGGCGCTGGTGCTGCTGGTGTTCACCCAGCTGACCATCTTCGCCGTCACCCTGTACCTGCATCGCAGCCAGGCGCACCGTGGCGTGGATTTCCACCCGGTCATCGCGCACTTCTTCCGCTTCTGGACCTGGCTCACCACCTCCATGATCACCAAGGAGTGGGTGGCCATCCACCGCAAGCACCACGCCAAGGTGGAAACCGACGAAGACCCGCACAGCCCGGTCACCAAGGGCATCGGCATGGTGTTCTGGCGGGGCGTGGAGCTGTACCGCGAAGCCCGCGCGATGCGTGCGGACATCGAGCAGTACGGGCGTGGCGCGCCGGACGACTGGATCGAGCGCAAGCTCTATACCCCGCATGCCAACCTCGGCCCGGTCGCGCTGCTGGCCATCAACAGCCTGCTGTTCGGCCTGCCGGGCGTTGCCCTGTGGGCGATCCAGATGGCGTGGATCCCGTTCTGGGCGGCCGGCGTGGTCAACGGCCTGGGCCACTGGTGGGGCTATCGCAACTTTGAATCGGCCGACACCTCCACCAACCTGACCCCCTGGGCGTTCTGGATCGGCGGTGAAGAGCTGCACAACAACCACCACGCCTTCCCCAGCTCGGCCCGCTTCTCGATGCGCCGCTGGGAATTCGACATCGGCTGGGCCGCCATCCGGGGCCTGCAGGCCCTGCGCCTGGCCAAGGTGCTGCGCGTGGCGCCGTCCATGGACGTGCGCCCGAACATCGCCGTGCCGGATGCGGAAACCCTCAAGGCGCTGCTGTCGCACCGCTTCCAGGCCATGACCGACTACCAGCGCAACGTGTTCGTGCCGGCCCTGCGCGAAGAGGCGGCCATGGCCGGTGCCAAGCTGCGCAAGCTGCTGCCGCGCCGCATGCGTCGCGGGCTGGTCAACGATGGCCGCTGGCTCAAGCCGGACTGCCGCGCCCAGCTCAGCACCTGGGTGGAACAGCGCCCGCGCATCCGCGTGCTGGTCGAACACCGCGCGCGTCTGGCAGCCCTGCTGGAAGCGCGGGGCAACGACGCCGCCGAGCGCCTGAAGCTGCTGCAGGCGTGGTGCCACGAGGCCGAAGCCAGCGGCATCGCTGCGCTGCAGGCCTACGCCGCCCGCCTGAAGGGCTACGCGCTGACGGCGCACTGACCGGTGCGCCCCGGCGTGAACAACCGTGAAAAACGCCGCCTTGTGCGGCGTTTTTCCTGCGTGGCCCTGCTGATGGCCGCGGGCATGGCGCAGGCGCAGGTGGCCGACACCGGCAGCTACCTGCAGCGCATGGATACCGACGGCGATGGCCGGGTCAGCGTCGAGGAATACGTGCAGTGGATGCTGTATGCCTTCGAGCGCATGGACCGCAACGGCGACGGCGTGCTCAGCGCCGATGAACTGCCCGGCGGCAAGGGCGCCCCGATCACCCGCGAACAGCAGCGGCAGACCCTGGTGCAGCGCTTCCACAAGCAGGACGCCAATGGCGATGGCTACCTGAGCGCGAAGGAACTGGCCGCGCCGCCGCGGTGAGCCTGACGTTCGGACATGCCGCGGGGAGACGGACAGGTAGCGGGGCAGAGCCCCGCTCTACCACCGTGGGACGCCGGTAGAATTGCACCATGCCTGAACTGCCCGAAGTAGAAACCACCCGCCGCGGCCTGGCCCCGCACCTGGAAGGTCGCCGCGTGCATGGCGTGATCCTGCGCCGGCCCGACCTGCGCTGGCCGATTCCCGAGGAGATCAGCGCGCTGCTGCCCGGGCAGGCCATCGACGGCGTGCGCCGCCGCGCGAAGTACCTGCTGCTGGATACCGCCATCGGCAGCGCGGTGCTGCACCTGGGCATGTCCGGCAGCCTGCGCGTGCTACCCGGTGATACCCCCGTGCGCGCGCACGACCACGTGGACATCAGCCTGGACAACGGCCGGCTGCTGCGCTTCAACGACCCGCGCCGGTTCGGCAGCCTGCTGTGGCAGCCGGCCGGGGAAACCCATGCGCTGCTGGCCGGGCTGGGCCCGGAGCCACTCGACGATGCCTTCGATGGCGACTACCTGTTCCAGCGCAGCCGGGGCCGCAGCGCGTCGGTGAAGACCTTCCTGATGGACCAGGGCATCGTGGTCGGCGTGGGCAACATCTATGCCGCCGAAAGCCTGTTCATGGCCGGCATCAACCCGCTGCGCGAGGCCGGGAAGATCTCGCGCGGGCGCTACCAGCGGCTGGCCACGGCGGTGAAGCAGATCCTGGGGCACGCCATCACCCGCGGCGGCACCACCCTGCGTGATTTCATCAACCCCGACGGCGCCCCGGGCTATTTCGAGCAGGAACTGCTGGTCTACGGCCGTGAAGGCCAGCCCTGCCGGCAGTGCGGGCGGCCGCTGCGGCACGCCACCATCGGCCAGCGCGCCAGCGTCTGGTGCGGCCACTGCCAGCGCTGAACCCTCGCACGCCCGTCGCCCTGGCGGCGGTATAGTCCGCCCAACGTCACCGGCGGGGGTGTGCGATGGACGAGGCACCGGATATCACCGTATGGCTGGACTCAGCCCGCGCGGGCGACCGCGCCGCCCTGGACCGGGTGCTGACCCTGCTCTACCAGGAGCTGCACAGCATGGCCCGGCGCCAGTTGGCCGGCCAGCAGGGGCGCACGCTCGATGCCACCTCACTGGTCCACGAGTCCTACCTGAAATTGCTCGGCGCACGCGGTGCGGCCCGTTTCGAAGACCGCGCGCATTTCTTCGCCTATGCCGCCTCGGCCATGCGCAGCGTGGTCGTGGATTACGCGCGCAACCGGCTGGCCCGCAAGCGTGGCGGCGACCTCAAGCGGGTCGACCTGCCCGAGAACAGCAGCAGCGGCGTGCGCCTGGATGAAGACCTGCTGGCGCTGGATGTAGCGCTGGCCCGGCTGCAGGCCGTGGACAGCCACCTGGCCAAGGTGGTGGAGCTGCGCTATTTCGCCGGGCTGTCCGAACAGGAGATCGCCGACCTGTGCCAGCGCTCGGAACGCAGCATCCGCCGCGACTGGCAGAAGGCGCGCATGTTCCTGCTGGCCTCGGTGCGCGACGACTGACACGGCGGGCAATGACGGTCCCGCGTGGCGGCGCGGGCGGTGGTACATCGTTCGGGGAGCAGATCGATGGAAGCGTCGCGCTGGCGGCAGGTGTCTTCGCTGCTGGACCAACTGCTGGAATTGGCCGACGGGCCGCGTGCGCAGCGGCTGGCGCAGCTGCGCCTGGCCGATCCGACGCTGGCCGACGACCTGGAGCGCCTGCTGGAACACGAGCGCGCCAGCCACGAGTTCATGGCCCAGCCGTTGTGGACCGCCGCCCCGTCGGACAGCCGTGCCGGCACCCTGATCGGCCCCTACCGGCTGCTGCGCGCGCTGGGCGAGGGCGGCATGGGCGAGGTCTGGCTGGCCGAACGTGCCGATGGCCTGTACCAGCGCCAGGTGGCGCTCAAGCTGCTGCGCAGCGGCTATGCCGACCCCGGCCTGCGCCAGCGCTTCAGCCGTGAGCGCGAGATCCTGGCGCGGCTGCAGCATCCCAACCTGGCCGAACTGCTCGATGCCGGCGTGGACCTGCAGGGCCAGCCCTACCTGGCGCTGGCGTACGTGGAAGGCCAGCCGATCACCGACTACTGCCAGCAGTTGCAGCTACCGCTGGAACGCCGCCTGCAGCTGATGTTGCAGGTGTGCGCGGTGGTCACCCACGCGCACGCCAACCTGATCGTGCACCGCGACCTGAAGCCCTCCAACATCCTGGTCACCGCCCATGGCGAGGTGAAGCTGCTCGACTTCGGCATCGCCAAGCTGCTCGACGACCGGGAGGCGCGCGACAACGCGCCGCACCCGGCCACCGAGGCGCGCGCGTTCACCCTCCACTACGCCGCCCCCGAACAGGTGCGGGGCGAACCGGTCACCACGCTCACCGATGTGTACTCGCTGGGCGTGGTGCTGTTTGAAGTGATCACCGGGCGCAAGCCCTACCGGTTGCGCCGGCACAGCGACGCCGAATGGGAACGCGCGATCCTGGAGGTGACCGCGCCGCGCGCCTCGGCGGTGGTGCTGCGCGGCAGTGCCGGGAGCCCGGCCACGCTGGCCGACCGGCGGCTGGCCCGGCGCCTGCGCGGCGACCTGGACACGATCCTGCTCAAGGCCCTGCAGAAGGAACCGGCACAGCGCTACGCCTCGGCCGAAGCGCTGGCGCAGGACCTGCGCCGCTTCCTGGAAGGCCGCCCCATCCACGCGCGGCCGCAGCGCACGCTGTACCGCCTGCGCAAGTACATCGGCCGCCACCGCTGGGGCGTGGCGGTGGGCTCGCTGGGGGCCGTGGCGCTGGCCGGCCTGGCCGTGGTGGCGTTGTGGCAGATGCAGCAGGCACGCCGCGAAATCGCCCGTGCCCAGGCCATGCAGGAATTCACCGTGGGCCTGTTCGACCGCGCCGCCAGCGTGCGCCATGGCAGCTTCGACGTGCGCCAGCTGCTGGCCACCGGGCAGCAGCGCGGCGAGGCCGAACTGGCCGATCAACCGTTGTCGCTGGCCGATCTGCAGGGGGTGATCGGACGCCTGCGGATCGGCATGGGGGACTATCAGCTTGCGCTGCAGACGCTGGACCGCCAGCGCGCCCTGCTGGAACAGGCAGGCAACGTGCCGCCACCGTTGCAGCTGGAAGCGGTGACCCAGCGCGGACGCGCGCTGCGCATGCTGGGTCGCTCGCGCGAGTGCGTGGCACACATGACCCCGATGCAGTCGCTGGCCGCGCAACAGCGCAGCGCGCTGCCCGGCCTGGTGGCCGAGTACCACGCTCAGCTCGGCCGCTGCCAGCAGCTGTTGGGCTTCCGCGATGAAGCGCGCGCGGCCTTCGCGCTGGCGCTGGCGCTGCGCCGCGACGTGCTGCACGACACCGCCGGCACCGCCGAGAGCCTGTCCGACCTGGCTGCGCTGGACAGTGACGACGGCCGCCCGCAGGCGGCCCTGGCCGGTTACCAGCAGGCGCTGCAGCTGCTGCAGATGCGCGCCGGTGAGCGCCAACCGCAGCTGATCGTCCTGCGCCGCCACCTCGGCGAAACCCTCGCCGCGCAGGGCGACCTGGATACCGCCGAGCAGACCCTGCACATCGCCTGGGCCGATGCGGTCAGCCTGTACGGCCCCGACCATCCGGAGACTCTGTCGATCCGGCGCCTGCGCGGCGTGCTGGCCCTGCAGCGCGGTGACCTGCGCCAGGCGGACGCGACCCTGCAGCAGGTCCACCGCCTGACCCGGCTGGCGCTGGGCGAGCAGCACCGCGACACCGGCCTGAGCTGGCACGCGCTGGGCCTGCTGGCCTTGGAGCGCGGCGACAGTAGTGACGCGGTGGTCGATTTCGAACGTGCCGTGGCGATCTGGCGGCAACCGGACTGCGTGGGAGTGTTGCCGCAGGGCCTGTACGACTACGGCACCGCCCTGGCGCAGGCCGGGCGCTGGCAGGCCGCGTTGGCCGCCCTGCATGAAGGCCGCCAATGGCAGGCCGCGCAACGCGGCGACCAGGATCCGTCGGTGCAGCTGGCCGACCTCCGGATGGCCGAGATCACCAGTGCCTACGGCGACCCCCGCCAGGCCGGCGACCAACTGGCGCAGTTGATGCTGCGCCACCGGCAGGGCGGCGCCGAGGCGATGGCCGGGCACCAGGCCCTGCAGCTGGCCTGGGGTCGCAACCTGGCCCGCATGGGACAGGACGTGGAGGCCGAGCGCGCGCTGTTGGCGGTGGCCGACAGCCGGGCGCCGGACCCCGCCAGCACCGCCGTGCGCTGGCAGGCGCGCACCAGCCTGGCCGCGCTGCACTGCGCGCAGGCGCCGCTGCGCAGCCGCGAGGCGCTGCTGCGGCTGCAGGCCGAGGCGCGGTTGCAGTGGCCGCAGGGCGGCGCCGCGCTGCGCGACATCGACCAGGCGCTGCAGACCTGCGCCACCGCCACGCTGGCCACCACCCGCTGACCGGCTGGCTGAACGCCCCGCACGCGCCACCTCGGCGAATTAACGTTCGCCTGCCTATGATGGCCGGCCCTTTCCTGCCAGTGCTGCCTGCATGCAACGTCGCGACTTCATCCGCAATGCCTCCCTGGCCTTGGCCGCGATCGGCTTCCCGGCGCTGCCGGCCTGCGCCGCGCAGGGCAGCCAGGTGGGCCTGCGCCGGCTCGGCCAGCCGCAGCCGTTCGATTTCGCCACCCTCAAGGGCCAGGCGCGCGCGCTGTCGCAGGCCGCCTACCAGACCCACAAGCGCACGTTGCCCGGGCCGCTGGAAGCGCTGGACTGGGACCAGTACCAGTCCATCAGCTACCGCCAGGACCATGCGCTGTGGGCCGACAAGCCCGGCAAGTACCAGGCCAAGTTCTTCCACCTGGGCCTGTATTTCCATTCCCCGGTGCGCATGTACGACGTGGTGGATGGCAAGGCGCAGGAACTGGCCTACGACCCGGCCGCGTTCGATTACGGCAAGAGCGGGTTGAAGGGCAGCCACCTGCCGGCCGACCTGGGCTTTGCCGGCTTCCGGCTCAATACCCGCCAGGACACCAACCGCGATTTCGCCGCGTTCCTGGGCGCCAGCTACTTCCGCGCCGTGGGCAAGGAAGGCCAGTACGGCCAGTCGGCGCGTGGCCTGGCCATCGACACCGGCATGGGCAAGCCCGAGGAGTTCCCGGACTTCATCGCCTACTACCTGGAACAGCCGGCCGCCGATTCCAACACCCTGGTGGTGTATGCGCTGCTGGATTCGCCCAGCGTGGCCGGCGCATACCGGTTTGCTATCACCAACGGCGACACCCTGCTGATGGACATCGACTGCGCCCTGTACCCGCGCAAGGCCATCGAACGGCTGGGCATCGCCCCGTGCACCAGCATGTACCAGGTGGGCGAAAACGACCGCCGCATGGCCTGGGACTGGCGCCCGGAAATCCACGACACCGATGGCCTGTCGATGTGGACCGGCAGCGGCGAGTGGATCTGGCGCCCGCTGTGCAACCCGCACAACCTGCGCTTCAACATGTTCGTGGACAACAACCCGCGCGGCTTCGGCCTGCTGCAGCGTGACCGCAACTTCGACCATTACCAGGACGACGGGGTGTTCTACGAGAAGCGCCCGTGCCTGTGGGTGGAACCGAAGGGGCAGTGGGGCAAGGGCTCGGTGCAGCTGGTCGAGATCCCCACCGTGGATGAAACCTTCGACAACATCGTGGCGTTCTGGAACCCGGAGGCCAAGCCACAGCCGGGCCAGGAACTGCTGCTGGGCTACCGCCTGTACTGGGGCGCGCAGCCGCCGGCCCGCACGCCGCTGGCGCATTGCGTGGACAGCCGCACCGGGTTGGGCGGGGTGATCGGCAAGAAGCGGGCGTATTTCTCGTGGCGCTTCGCGGTGGATTTCGAAGGCGGCGAGCTGGCCGCGCTGATCGACAAGGGCGAGGTGGAAGCGGTGGTCCAGGCCAGCCGCGGCCGCGTGGAGATCGTCTCGGCGCGCCCGCTGCGCGAGATCAAGGGCTACCGCGCCATGTTCGACCTGGTCCCGCCGGACGATTCCACCGACCAGATCGACATCCGCCTGTACCTGCGCAGTGGCGGCAAGACGCTGACCGAAACCTGGCTGTACCAGTACAGCCCGCCGCCGAAGGGCGCGCCGGAGCGCACGCTGTACTGAGGGGCTGGCAGCCGCCTACCCGCATTACCCGGGCTGACGTCCTACGGGCGGGACAAGCCCCCTTGTTGTTCAAGGGGGCGCGCCGACAGGCGCGGGGATAAGGATGATGGTGAGGCGGGGCCCCGGTTTGCGTCGCACATCGTGGGGTGAACACGCGAATGCGGGTTCAAACCGCCTGGGCAGGCTCGATTTTCCCTTCGCCCCGCGTGATCTTCTTGAACTCGGCCCGGCTCACCGACACGTAGCGCTCGTTGCCGCCGATTTCCACCTGCGGGCCGTCCTGCACCGCGTGGCCGTGCTCGTCCACGCGCACGGTCATGGTGGCCTTCTTGCCGCTGTGGCAGATCGTCTTGATCTCCTGCATCTCGTCGGCCCAGGCCAGCAGGTACTGGCTGCCTTCAAACAGCTCGCCGCGGAAATCGGTGCGCAGCCCGTAGCAGAGCACCGGAATGCGCAGCTGGTCCACCACCTCGCTGAGCTGCCAGACCTGGCTGCGGCTCAGGAACTGCGCCTCGTCCACCAGCACACAGCCGAGCGTGCCGTGGGCCTCCAGATCCTGCGCAATCAGCCGCTGCAGGTCGGTATCGCGGTCGAAGGCCACGCCGTCGGCCTTCAGGCCGATCCGCGAGGCGACCACGCCGCGCCCGGCGCGGTCGTCCAGGCGAGGGGTCAGGATGGCCACGCGCATGCCCCGTTCCCGGTAGTTGTGCGCCGACTGCAGCAGCGTGGTGGTCTTGCCGGCGTTCATCGCCGAATAATAGAAATAGAGCTTGGCCATCGGCCAATTCTAGACGCCCGGCCGGCCCGCGTCGCCGCCCGCCGGGCCAGGCGACGCTGTTGTCCGCCGTCGCCTGGCCCTCCGACCCGGCCGGGCGGCCCGGTACAATGCACCTCCCCCGGAGATGGCATGCACGGTCTCAATCCCCCCCAAAGCGCCGCAGTGCTGCACTGCGAAGGTCCTCTACTGGTGCTCGCGGGCGCCGGCAGCGGCAAGACGCGCGTGATCGTGGAGAAGATCGCCCAGCTGATCGCGACCAAGCGCTACCCCGCGCGGCGCATCGCGGCGATCACCTTCACCAACAAGTCGGCCAAGGAAATGCGCGAGCGCGTGGCCAAGCGCCTGCACGGCGGGGATGCCGAGGACGTCACCATCTGCACCTTCCACGCGCTGGGGCTGAAATTCCTGCAGATCGAACACGCGGCGGTGGGGCTCAAGCGCGGCTTCTCGATCTTCGATGCGGACGATGCCACCTCGCAGGTCAAGGACCTGATGTACGGCGCCAAGCCCGACGACATCGAGGACGTGAAGAACCTGATCTCGCGCGCCAAGAACGCCGGCCTCTCGCCCGAACAGGCGATGGCGGCGGCACGCAGCACCCGCGAGAAGGAAGCAGCCAGCGTCTATGAGCGCTACCAGCTGCGCCTGACCGCGTTCAACGCGGTCGACTTCGACGACCTGATCCGGCTGCCGGTGCAGGTGCTGGAAGAAAACCCCGAGATTGCCGTGGCCTGGCGCGAGCGCATCGGCTACCTGCTGGTGGACGAATGCCAGGACACCAACGATGCGCAGTACCGGCTGCTCAAGCAGCTGGCCGGCAGCAAGGGCAACTTCACCTGCGTGGGCGACGATGACCAGTCGATCTACGCCTGGCGCGGCGCCAACCCGGAAAACCTGCAGCAGATGGCGCGCGACTACCCGGCGCTGGAAATCATCAAGCTGGAGCAGAACTACCGCTGCTCCAACCGCGTGCTGCGCGCGGCCAATGCGCTGATCGCCAACAACCCGCACGAACACCTGAAGAAGCTGTGGAGCGACCAGGCCGACGGCGAGCGCATCCGCGTGTGGGAGTGCCGAAACAGCGAGCATGAAGCGGAAAAAGTGGCCGCCGAGATCTCCTTCCTGGCGACCTCGAAGAAAATTCCGTGGAGCGATTTCTGCATCCTGTTCCGCGGCAATTTCCAGTCGCGGCCGCTGGAAAAAGCGCTGCAGCTGGTGCGCGCGCCGTACCACATCACCGGCGGTACCGCGTTCCTGGAGCGCCAGGAGGTCAAGGACACGCTGTCGTGGCTGCGCCTGCTGGTGAACCCCGACGACGATACGGCGTTCATGCGTGCGGTGCAGTCGCCCAAGCGCGAAGTGGGCGCCGGGACGCTGGCCAAGCTGGCTGAACTTGCCTCGGAGAAAGAGCTGCCGATGGCGCACGCGGCCGAGGCCATTGGCGCGTTGTCGCAGCTGCCACCGCGCGCGGCCAACGGCCTGAGCCGCTTCACCGACATCCTGCGCGACCTGCGTGCGGAGATGCCCAAGCTCAGCTCCGGCGACCTGGTGCGCAAGCTGGTGAAGGAATCCGGGCTGGTGTCCGAACTGCGCAGCGCGTGCAAGGAAGAATCGGTCTACCAGCGCCGCCTGGGCAACCTGGAAGAGCTGGCGCAGTGGTTCGAAGGCGGCCCGCGCGGGGCCTCCACTGCCGACCTGGCCGCGCAGCTGGCGCTGTTGTCGCGCAACGACAAGGACGACGGCGGCAACCAGGTGCGGATGATGACCATGCACGCCTCCAAGGGCCTGGAATTCCCGTACGTGTTCATCATCGGCTGCGAGGACGGCGTGCTGCCGCACCAGGTCAGCCTGGACGAAGGCAACCTGCAGGAAGAGCGGCGCCTGCTGTACGTGGGCATCACCCGCGCCAAGGTGCAGCTGTGGATGAGCTACAGCAAGCTCACCCGCAAGTTCGGCGAGCACGTGCGGCTCAAGCCCAGCCGGTTCTTCGATGAGATCCCGGCCGAGGAAATGCAGCGCGACGGCGCCGATCCGGTCGCCGACGCCGCGCGCAAGAAAGAACGCGCCAACGCCGGCCTGGCCGCGATCCAGGCACTGTTCGACTGACCCACCCCGGTAGAGCCGACCGTTGGTCGGCTCTACCGCGTTCGGGACGCGCATTGCACAATCGGCGTATCGCCTTCCACCGGTACCCGCATGTCCGCCGTGATCCAGACCGACCGCCTGCACCTGCGCCTGATCGACCCCGATCACGATGCCGCCGACATGCTGGCCCTGCTCAACGAGCCGGGCTTCATCCGCAACATCGCCGACCGTGGCGTGCGCACCCTGGCGCAGGCGCGCGACTACACCGCCGAGCGCGTGCTGGGCAGTTACACCCTCAATGGCTTTGGCATGTACGCGATCATCCGCCGCAGCGACGGGGCGTGGCTGGGCAACGCCGGGCTGGTGCGCCGCGATGGATTGCCGGCGCCGGACATCGGCTACGCGTTGCTGGCCCAGTACGAGGGCAACGGGTACGCGTTCGAGGCCGCGCGCGGGGTGATGCACTACGCGCGCGACGTGCTGGGGTACACCGACCTGTACGGCATCGTCTCGCCGGACAACCTGCGTTCGGCCGCGCTGCTGCGCAAGCTGGGCATGGAAGACCGCGGCGACCTGCTGCTGCCCCCACCGCATGGTGGGGACGTAGTGCTGCTGTTCGCCACCCCGGGCGCCCCGGCGCCCTGACACCGGCGACCGGGCGCAGCGCTCGATCCACGCACACGCCGCCGGTAGAGCCGACCGTTGGTCGGCTGCCCGTCAGCCCCCCAACTGCGCGCGCAACGTCGCCAACTGTTCCTGCAATTCGGCCACGGTGGCCTCCAGCTGCTGCACGCGCGCTTCCAGCGCCGGGCTGCCGCCACCACCGCCACCGCTCGACGAAGACCCCTTGTAGCTCTCCGCCAACGCCTGCACGTCCACCGGGCCGCCCAGCAGGTGCATGTAGCGGTCCTCGCGCTGGCCACTGGCGCGCGGCAGCTGCACCGCCAGCCCGCGCTGGATCATGCGCTCGATGTGGTGGCGCACTTCCTCGGCGTCCTGGAACTGGAACAGGCGCTCGCTGCGGGTCAGCAGCTCGTTCACCGTCTGCGGGCCGCGCAGCAGCAACAGGCCCACGATGGCCAGCTGTTGCCGGGTCAGGTCCAGCGCGCTGCCGGCGCGGTGCTCGTAGCGTTCGGCCCGCGAGGAGAACTGCTGGCGGGCCAGGCCCATGCTTTCCAGCTGGCGCAGCGCGTGGTGCACATCGCCGGCCGACAGCGCCATCACCGGCTCGCGCGCGGTCTTCTGGTTGGCGGCCACCTGGGCGGCGTTGACGGTCAGCGGGTAGGCGTCCGGGGTGGTCGCCTCCTTCTCGATCAGGCAGCCCAGCGCGCGGGCCTGGGCCGCGCTCAGCACGGGCAGGGCGGGGGTCTGGGTGTCGTCGGTCATGGCGCGCTCCGGGGTGTTTCAGGGGCGTGCAGCATAGCCGAGCCCTGCCTGCCGCATGAATGCCGCCGGACAAGCCGGTAAACTGGCGCGAATCTGTTGCCGGTGAATGCCATGCGTCGTAGTGCTGTTTCCCTGTCCGTGCTTGCCTGTGCCGTGCTGGCACTGAGTGCCTGCAAGCGCACCGAAACCCCGGCCGATGCCGCCCCGCCGGCCGCCGCTGCCGCCGCGAGCGCCCCGGCCGCCACCGGCGATGCCGCCGTGGCCGCCAACGACAATCTCAACGCGGTGCTGTGGATGCAGCGCGCGCAGGAATACCGGGCCATCACCGAGCAGACCTACCGCGCCGCTGCCGACCACCTGGACAAGGCGCTGAAGGAACCCAACTGGGACGCCCTGGTGTCCGAGGAACGCGGCAACGCCGCCAAGGGCCTGAAGCCGGCCGTGGTGCTGGACGTGGATGAAACCGTGCTGGACAACTCGCCCTACCAGGCGCGCCTGGTGCGCGACGGCAAGGAATACGACGAGATGACCTGGGACCAGTGGGTGGCCGAAAAGAAGGCCAAGGCGATTCCCGGCGTGGTCGATTTCGCCAAGGCCGCCAATGCCAAGGGCGTGACCCTGCTGTACATCTCCAACCGCGCCGTGCACCTCAAGGAGGCCACCTTGGCCAACCTGCGCGCCGAAGGCCTGCCGGTGGCCGACGACAGCGTGTTCCTGGGCCTGGGCACCGTGGTGGAAGGCTGCGAGCAGGCCGGCAGCGAGAAGAACTGCCGCCGTCGCCTGGCTGGCCAGAAGTACCGCGTGCTGATGCAGTTCGGCGACCAGCTGGGCGACTTCGTGGAAGTTACCGCCAACACCAACGACGGTCGCGACGCACTGCTGCAGCAGTACCACGACTGGTTCGGCGAGCGCTGGTGGATGCTGCCCAACCCGACCTACGGCGGCTTCGAGCCGGCGCAGTTCAACAACGATTACAGCCAATCGCGCCAGGCCCGCCACGACGCCAAGCGCGCCGCGCTGGACTACGCGCCGTGAGCCGCGCCCCGCTGCCGCTGCGCGACGACGAGCGCCTGATCTTCGCGCTCGATGTGCCGGGCCGCGACGAAGCACTGGCGTGGGTGGACCGGCTGGGCGACAGCGTGTCGTTCTACAAGATCGGCATGGAACTGCTCGCCTCCGGCGACTACTTCGAGGTGCTCGATGCGCTGGCCGCGCGCGACAAGCGCGTGTTCGTCGACCTGAAGTTCTTCGACATTCCGGCCACCGCCGCCGCGGTGATCAAACGCCTGTCGCAGTGGCCGGTGAGCTACGCCACCATCCACGGCTGGCACCCGGCCATGATGGAAGCCTGTGCGGCCGCCAATGGCAGCGACATGCGCCTGCTCGCGGTCACCGTGCTCACCTCGATGGGTCATGAAGACCTGCGCGGCATGGGCATCGACCGCGAACCGGTGGACGTGGTGGTCGAGCGCGCGCTGGCCGCCCAGGCCGCCGGCATCGACGGCGTAATCGCCTCCGGCCAGGAAGCCGGGCCGATCCGCGCCGCCACCGGGGCCGGCTTCTCCATCGTGTGCCCGGGCATCCGCCCCGGCGGCCCGGTGGGCGACGACCAGAAGCGCACCGTGGGCGTGGCCCAGGCGTTCGCCGACGGCGCCGATGCCATCGTGGTGGGCCGTCCGATCCGCCTGGCCGGCGACCCGCGTGCCGCCGCCGAGGCGATCCAGCGCGAAATCGCCTCAGCCTGGCGCGCCCGCAGCGCCTGAGCCCACAGGACTGCCTGACCCGCCGTCGCGACCCCGCACGGCGGGTGGGCTACCGCCGGCCTTCCCGGACGCCGCGCCCCCGCATCAGGAAACACCGCAACGCCGGTGAACTGAGCCGGGCACACCAGTTCCGCGTCCCCTCCCTGCGATGGAATCGATCCTGCCGGTGCACCTACGCCCGGCCCGTTCCCATCCCTGCAATGGAGGTGCCGCATGCATGCTTTCCCCCGACTGGCCCTGGCCGCCGGTTTCCTTGGCCTGTCCCTCGCCGCACACGCGGCACCCGCGCTGCCCGGTGGCGCGCCCGCGCGGCCGCTGATCATCGGCGGCGAGGACGCACTGCCCGGGCAGTACCCGTTCATGGTCAGCCTGCAGCGGCTGGACTACGGCGACTCCGACCACACCCGGCACTGGTGCGGCGGCACGCTGATCTCCCCGTCCTGGGTGCTCACCGCCGCCCATTGCGTCGAGCGTGCCCAGCCCGCCGGGTATGCGGTGCTGGGCGGCGCCACGACGCTGGATGCCACGGCCCGCGAACGGCCGTCCAACATCCGCGCCATCCATGTGCATCCGGCGTTCAACAGCCGCACCCTGGTCAACGATGTTGCCCTGATCCAGCTGCGCGAACCCCTGGCCGGTGTTACCCCGGCGCAGATGCTGGAGGGCAGTGATGCCGGGTACCTGCGGGCCGGGCGCCGGTTCGATGTGATCGGCTGGGGCGATACCGGGCTGGAGGGCGACGCCGCCTCCCCCACCGTGCTGCAGACCGTCAAAACGCCGTTCGTGCCGTTCCGCACCTGCCAGCAGGCCTATTCCGGGCTGCAGGCGGGCACGGTCATCTGCGCCGGGGAAGAGGGCATCGACAGCTGCCAGGGCGACTCCGGCGGGCCGTTGCTGGTACAGCGGCGCGGGGCCTGGACGGTGCTGGGCGTGGTCAGCTGGGGGCAGGGCTGCGCCCAGGCCGGCTACCCGGGCGTTTACGCGCGTCTGGCCGATGGTTACATCAAGGACTTCATCGCCGCGACCTGGCGGGGCGACTGACACCGGCGGGACATACGCGGCGCGGTACTGTGGCCGATGTACCGAGGCAGCGGGAGGGCGGCGCAGGCGCGTCGCCCTCCCGTGTGTTGCGGCACGAAGGCCTCCTGATCGCCACCGATGGCCACGGATCGGACCCCGTTCGGTTCCATTTCAGGGCGTTGGCCCGGTCCGGCCGGCGGGTGGGTTGCCGCCTCAGGGGCGTAGGCCGCAAGATGCGATCCGGTCCGGGGAGTCCGAATTCATGTCCATGTCGTCCAAGTCGTGGCAGTACCGGGGGCAGGCCATGGCCCTGGTCCTGTGTGGGGCGCTGTTGGTGGGTGCCTGCAAGCGGGACCGGATCGATCCGGATGCGCCGGCCGCCGAACCGGTGGCCGCGTTGCAGCAGCTGGCCCGGCATGTGGCCGACAACGACCTGCTCGGCTACGCCCGCGCCTCGGTACCACCGGCGCAGTACGCGCGCCTGCAGGCGGCCTGGGCCCAGGGACACAGCCGCTGGCCGCTCACCGAGCTGCCGCTGGACGGCCAGCTGTTGCCGATGCTGGCCTCGCTGTCGCGGCCGGACGCACCGCAGCGCCTGCAGCGCTCGTTCGACACCCAGATTGCCGGCCAGGCCACCGGCGTGCGCCAGGCGGCGCACTCGATGGGCCTGTTCGGCGTGCAGTACCTGCGCAACCAGAGCGACTACACCGACGCGCAGCGCGCCCACTACAGTCAGGTGGTGGATGCCCTGAGCAAATGGGCGGCGGCGGCGCCGTTGACCGACAAGCAGCGCGCCCGCACCACCATCACCCTGCTCACCGCCACCGCGCGCACCGCCGGCCTGTCCACCGATGCGCAGCTGCAGGCGGCCGGCATGGAGGAATCGCTGCGCCGCCTGGCGCCGTTCTTCAAGGCGTTCAAGACCGCGTTGGCCAGCTACGGCCTGGCGCTGGACGCGGCCTTGACCGGTCTGCGCGGCGAGCTGGTGTCCGAACTGGGCAACGACGCGGTGGTGCGGGTGCAGTACCCGCTGGCAGGCGAACAGATCGAGGCGCAGGTGCGCATGACCCGCCGTGAGGGCCACTGGTACGTGGCCCGCACGCTGGAACAGGCCGATGCGCTGCTGCAGGCCGCCGACGCCGCGCAGGCCGCGCAAGCTGAACATGACGCCGCCGAGGCGGCCAAAGCAGAGGCCGCCGCGCAGGTCAAGGACGGTGCTTCTGCACCGGCTAAGCCATAATGAAGCCGATGCCGAACCAGAATCCCCTGCCTTTCCCCGGCGAAGAGCCGCCCAAGACGCCGGACGCTTCGTCCGCGTCGCCCGACAGCGTGGCCGCCACCGGCGCCCCGGCCGATCCCGGCCAGGCGACGGCTGCCTCCTCTGCCAAGGTCGACCCGGCCAGCGTGGTACCGGCCGCGATCGTGCCCGGCACCCGCGCCCCGGTTGGCCGCCGCCCGTGGTGGGCGCGCCTGCTGGGCCGCCTGGTCGAGCCGTGGCTGTCGCTGAAGATCGAACCTGAGCACCCTGGCCAGTACAACGACGGCCGCCCGGTGGTCTACGTACTGGAAGACTACGGCCTGTCCAACGCGCTGATCCTGGACAAGGCCTGCCGCGAGGCCGGGCTGCCGTCGCCGCTGGTGCCCATCGCCGGCGACCCCACCGGGCGCAAGCGCGCCTACGTGGCGCTGTCGCGGCGGAGCAGCAGCAACTCGCTGATTCCCGAGCAGCGCGGCGCCAAGACCCATTCCGATTCCCTGGCCAAGGTGCTGCAGGCCCATCGCGCGCGCGATGAGCTGGACGTGCACCTGGTGCCGGTGTCCATCTTCGTCGGCCGTGCCCCGGACAAGCAGAGTGGCTGGTTCGCGGTGCTGTTCTCGGAAAACTGGGCGCTGGTGGGCCGCTTCCGCCGCCTGCTGGCGGTGCTGCTCAATGGCCGCAGCACCATCGTGCGGTTCGCCCCGCCGATCTCGCTGCGCAGCACGATCGACGAGGGGCTGGACCCCGAGCGCACCGTGCGCAAGCTGCAGCGCGTGCTGCGCACCCATTTCCGCCGCATCCGCGAGTCGGTGATCGGGCCGGACCTGTCCACCCGCCGCCTGCTGGTGGACAAGGTGCTGGACGCGGACACCGTGCGCGAGGCCATCGCCTCGCAGGCCAAGCGTGACAACTCCAAGCCGGCCGATGCCTGGAAGAAGGCGCATGCCTACGCCTGGGAAATCGCCGCGGACTATTCCAGCCCGGTGGTGCGCTCGGCCAGCTTCATGCTCAGCCATGTCTGGAACCGCATCTACGCCGGCGTGCTGGTCCATCACCTGGACAAGTTCAAGGCCGCCGCGCCCGGGCACGAAGTGGTCTACGTGCCCAGCCACCGCAGCCACATGGACTACCTGCTGCTGTCCTACCTGCTGTACGACCGCGGCATCGTGCCGCCGCACATCGTGGCCGGCATCAACCTGAACCTGCCGGTGGTCGGCACGCTGCTGCGCAAAGGCGGCGCGTTCTTCATCCGCCGCTCGATCCGTGGCAACGCGCTGTACTCGGCGGTGCTCAGCGAATACGTGGCCCAGCTGGTGGCCGGTGGCTATTCGATCGAGTACTTCGTCGAAGGTGGTCGCTCGCGCACCGGGCGCCTGCTGCAGCCCAAGGGCGGCATGATCTCGATGACGCTGCGCGCGTTCCTGCGCCAGCCGCGCAAGCCGGTGCTGTTCCAGCCGGTCTACATCGGCTATGAAAAGCTGATGGAAGGCGGCAGCTATCTGGACGAACTGTCCGGGCGGCCGAAGGAGAAGGAATCGATCTGGCAGCTGCTGTGGTCCATTCCCAAGGTGCTCAAGCAGAACTACGGGCAGGTGGTGGTCAATTTCGGCGAGCCGATCGCGCTCAACGACGTGCTGGCCCAGCAGGCCCCGGACTGGAACGGGCAGCCGGTCAGCGAAGACGAGAAACCGTCGTGGCTGTCGGGCACCGTCGACCACCTGGCCGAACGCATCCAGGTGCACATCAACGGTGCCGCCGACGTCAACCCGATCAACCTGCTGGCGCTGGCGCTGCTGTCCACGCCCAAGCATGCGATGGGCGAGGCCGACCTGATCGCGCAGATCGAGCTGTGCAAGACCCTGCTGGTCGAAATGCCGTATTCGGACCGGGTGACGGTGACCCCTCACTCGCCGGAGCGGATCATCGCCCACGCCGAGGAAATCAACGTCCTCACCCGCATCAAGCACCCGCTGGGCGACGTGCTCAGCGTCAGCGGCGACACCGCGGTGCTGCTCAGCTACTTCCGCAACAACGTCATCCACCTGTTCACCGCGTCGTCGTGGGTGGCGTGCTGCTTCCAGAACAACCGCCGCATGAGCCGCACCGGCCTGGTCCAGCTGGGCCGCACGGTGTACCCGTTCCTGCAGGCCGAGCTGTTCCTGCCGTGGACCGAGGAAGAATTCGCCCAGCGCATCGAGCAGACCATCAACGTGTTCGTGCGCGAAGGGCTGCTGCAGAACGTCAACGACGACGACGGCGGCATCCTGGCGCGCAACACCGGGCAGACCGACGAGGTGTTCCGCCTGCGTGCCATCGGCCACTCGTTGCAGCAGGCATTCGAGCGTTATTACATCGCCATCTCGGTGCTGGTGAAGAACGGCCCGGGCACGCTGGGTGCGGCCGAGCTGGAAAGCCTGTGCCAGCAGGCGGCCCAGCGCCTGAGCCTGCTCTATGCGCCGGCCGCGCCGGAGTTCTTCGACCGCACCCTGTTCCGCGGCTTCATCCAGAAGCTGCGCGAACTGCGCCTGGTGTGGCCGGATGAGAACAGCAAGCTGCTGTTCGATGATCGTCTGGACGCATGGGCCAAGGACGCCAAGTTCATCCTGGGCCGCGAGCTGCGCCACACCATCGAACGGGTCAGCCCGGAAGCGGCCAAGCCGGAAGAGCCGGTCAGCACGGATTGACGGAAGCGGATGCGCCGAGGCGCATCCGGACAGATCCGAACGTATCCGGATCTTGTGGCGTTCGCCAGCAATGCGTAGGTACCGACCGTTGGTCGGTACCCGCGCGCAAGCGCGGCACAAGCGGTAGGGAACAGGGCAACACGGCGTGCACCGGTTGACCGACGTTGACCACCGTCCGAAGCCGCATGCCAAGGTTCATGCCGCCGAAACCCACGGCAGCCGATCAACCGCAGCCGACCAACGGTCGGCTCTACGCGGGTTCGTCGGGGATCAACATGTCGGCCAGCCTGGCGATGCAGTCTTTCAACTGCAGCTTGCGCCGCTTCAGGCGCTTGGCGTCCAGTTCGTCTTCGCCGTTGGCGGCCATGCGCTGGATCTGTTCGTCCAGCTCGCGGTGTTCCTGCCGGAGTTCGGCAAGACGGGTGCTGATCTGCTCGGGTGTGAGGGTATCCACAGCTGTCGAGCATACACACCTGCGATGACGCCCGGGAGTGAACGCAGTCACGTCGGGGTCCCTGTGAGGGTGCCCCCCAGCCGGTAGAATGACGCCATGAATTCCGCCGTCATCTGCCTGCCCGATCCCGTCCCGCGCGCCCGCGATGCGCGCGCGGCCGACGCCGCGCAGGACAAGCTGGCGCGGCGCCTGCGCCGCCAGGTGGGCCAGGCCATTGCCGACTTCGGCATGATCGAGGACGGCGACAAGGTGATGGTGTGCCTGTCCGGCGGCAAGGACAGTTACACCCTGCTGGACGTGCTGCTGCAGCTGCAGAAGAAGGCGCCGGTGCGCTTCGAGCTGGTGGCCGTGAACCTGGACCAGAAGCAGCCGGGCTTCCCCGCGCACGTGCTGCCGCAGTACCTGGCATCGATCGGCGTGGCGTACCAGATCATCGAGCAGGACACCTATTCGGTGGTCAGCCGGGTCATTCCGGAAGGGCGCACGATGTGTTCGCTGTGCTCGCGGCTGCGGCGCGGCGCGCTGTACCGCCACGCGGCGGAACACGGCTTCAGCAAGATCGCCCTGGGCCACCATCGCGACGACAGCGTGGCCACCTTCTTCCTCAACCTGTTCCACCACGCCAAGCTGTCGGCGATGCCGCCCAAGCTGCGCAGCGACGACGGCCAGCACGTGGTGATCCGCCCGCTGGCCTACGTGGCCGAGGACGACATCCGCGCGTATGCGCAGGCCCGCGCGTTCCCGATCATTCCGTGCAATCTGTGTGGCAGCCAGGACAACCTGCAACGCCGCCAGGTGGGCCAGATGCTGCAGCAGTGGGAGCAGCAGCACCCCGGCCGCATCGACCAGATCGCCCGCGCGCTGGGCACCGTCGAGCCGTCGCAGCTGGCCGACCCGGCGCTGTTTGATTTCATGGCGCTGGCCCGCCGCCCGGCCAGCGCCGTGCCGTCCCCGCCGTCGGCCTGGGCCGACGCCACCCCCGACATCGGCGGCGCGCCCGGGCCGGCCTGAGCCGCCCGACGCCCCGCCTTCCCTTCACGACCTACTTCGGACTTCCATGTTCTTTCGCA
Source organism: Stenotrophomonas sp. 2619 (assembly GCF_040548725.1). Lineage (NCBI taxonomy): Bacteria > Pseudomonadati > Pseudomonadota > Gammaproteobacteria > Lysobacterales > Lysobacteraceae > Stenotrophomonas > Stenotrophomonas sp. 2619. The sequence continues at coordinate 166,051 of NZ_JBEPSF010000002.1, forward strand.
ACCTGACGCTGTTCCGCTTCCCGACCGCCACCGATTTTTCCGAAGTAGACACCCTGCTGCCGCAGGTGCTGCTCAAGCCGGTGGGTCCGCTTGAAATGAATTCGCGTGGCTTCATCTCGCCGTTCGGCCGCGAGGAAAAGGCCGTGTTCTCGCACCGCATCGGCGATGCGCTGTGGCTCACCGTGGGCGGCGAGGACAAGATCCTGCCGGGCGCGGTGGTCAACGACCTGCTGGCGCGCAAGCTCGAGGAGATCGAGGAGAAGGAAGGGCGCAAGCCCGGCGGCCGCGAGCGCAAGCGCCTCAAGGACGACCTGCTGCACGAACTGATGCCGCGCGCCTTCGTGAAGAGCTCGCGCACCGATGCGCTGATCGACCTGACCCACGGCTACGTGGCGGTGGACAGTTCCAGCCGCAAGACCGGCGAGAACGTGATGTCCGACATCCGTGGCCTGCTCGGCAGCTTCCCGGCGATGCCGCTCAACGCCGAAGTGGCGCCGCGCTCGATTCTCACCGGCTGGATTGCCGGCGAGGAACTCCCCACCGGGCTGAGCCTGGGCGAAGAATGCGAGATGAAGGACCCGGCCGAGGGCGGTGCGGTGGTCAAGTGCCAGCACCAGGAGCTGCGCTGCGACGAGATCGACAAGCACCTGGATGCCGGCAAGCAGGTGACCAAGCTGGCGCTGGTGTTCGAGGACAACCTGTCCTTCGTGCTGGGCGACGACCTGATCGTGCGCAAGCTGAAGTTCCTGGACGGCGCGCTGGACCAGCTTGAACACGCCGACGATGACGGCCGCCGCGCCGAACTGGACGCCCGTTTCGCCCTGCAGAGCGGCGAAGTACGGCGCCTGTTCCTGCTGCTGGAAGAGGCCTTCAAGCTCAGCAAGGCTGACTGAGCCAGCGGCGCCCGGGCGTAGAGCGGGGCTCTGCCCCGCTGCTGCGCGCACGTGGCATCGCACCGGGAAGGCAGCGGGGCAGAGCCCCGCTCTACGTGCACGTGGCATCGCACCGGGAAGGCTGCGGGGCAGAGCCCCGCTCTACGTGTACGTTGCCCCGCCCGGAAGGCAGCGGGGCAGAGCCCCGCTCTACGTGCACGTTGCCCGACCGGGTAGGCAGCGGGGCAGAGCCCCGCTCTACGTGTACGTTGCCCGACCGGGAAGGCAGCGGGGCAGAGCCCCGCTCTGCGCGTTGGCCTGAACAGCGCGCAGTCATGCGCCGGTCACTGCCGGCGCTATGCTGTACCCATGTCCGGATTCCTCCGCCGCCTTATTTCGCCGGCTGCCCCCACCCTGCAGCGCGACACGGTTCGACTGCGGCTGGAAGATGCCGAGATCGACGTGCTGCGCGTGCGCGATCCGCGTGCGCGGCGGATCAAGCTCAGTGTCGACGAGCGGGGCGTGCGCCTGACGCTGCCGCCGCGGGCCAGCCTGGTGATGGGCGAACGCTTCCTGGAGCTACACCGCGACTGGTTGTCCACGCAGCTGCGCAGCTACCAGGCGCAGAACCTGCCGCCACCGCTGGTGATCGGCGAGCCGGGCGTGCTGCCGTTGCGCGGTGCGCTGTTGCCGTTGCGCTGGGAGAGCGGCCGCTTCGCGCACATGCGCGTGGACGGCGAGGGCGCCTGCCTGCACTGGCCGGCGCGCGGTACCGATGCCACGCTGCGCCGCACCCTGCGCGAATTCTACGAAGCACAGACGCGCGCCGATGTGGGCCAGTGGCTGCCGCGCTACCTGCCCGGCCTGCCGCGTGCACCGGCGCGGCTGCGCCTGAAGGTGATGTCCTCGCAATGGGGCTCGCTGGCGCCCGACGGCAGCATGGCGCTGGACCTGGCGCTGGTGCTGGGCCGGTCGTCGGCCTTCGAGTACGTGCTGGTGCACGAGCTCTGCCATTTGATCCAGGCCAACCATTCGCCGGCCTTCTGGGCCGAGGTGGAGCAGCGTTTCCCGGCGTGGCGGCAGGAGCGCGATTACTTCCAGGCCGAAGGACGGCGGTTGAAGGCGACGCTGCGGCAACTGCTGGGCCCCACCCCGTAGAGCCGACCGTGGGTCGGCTGCACATGACATCCAAGCCCGCGACGTTGCCGGCCAGCGGCCGGCACTACCGGTATCTTTCGTGCTGACCAACGCTCGGCACCTGCCGGTGTCTGGCGTATCGACCGACCATCGGTTCACCGATGTCCGGCGTACCGACCAACGGTCGGTACCTACCGGGTGGCGCGGGCGGTGGCGGCCTGCGCCCAGCGGGCGGCCACGCGGGGGGCGGTGATGCACACGGCCTGGTCGGTCACGGTGGTGACGGCGCGTTCCAGCAGCTGGATGTCGGCCTCGTGCTGGCGGGCCACGTGCGGGTCTTCGAAGAAGATCGCGCGCTGGCAGTCGCCTTCCAGCACGCGGTCGGCGATCTGTGCGTCACCGCCCATCGGGCCGCTCTGGTAGCGCTGCACCCACGCCTGGTCCTGCGGCCAGCCGCGGCTCCAGGCCAGCTCGTTGAGGCGCTGGCCGGTGGTGCCGGTGCCCACGCGGTGGGCGAAGCGTGAAAGCAGGTCGAAGTGCTCGTCGGCAAAGGCCAGGATCGCCGGCTTCATGGCGTCGTGCGCAATCAGGGCCAGGGTCTGCCGTTCGAACGCATGCAGGTCGTCGGCGCCCGGATCGGCGGCCAGCCCGGCGTGCACGCGCTCCACTTCCACCCAGTCGCGCGCGGTGGCCACGGTGGAGATGAACGGCTTGCCGTGGATCACGCACTGGCGCTTGAGCGCGGTGGCCTCGGGGAAGATCGACGAGGGGTCGACCGGGTCCATCAGGTAGATCGCCCCGTCCAGGGTGCGCTCGGGCGAGCCCATCCCGACCACTTCGGCCACCAGCTTCATCAGGCCGCCTTCGCGCCCGTTGGGATAGCGCTTGAGCGGGGCGAAATCGGGCAGGAAGCCCAGCCGCTGGATCGCATCGAAGGTGCGCCCGACCGCATGCAGCTCCACGCCCAGCTCGCGCAGGCCGCCGTCGCAGGCGCGCAGCCAGCGGAACAGGGCGGCGTGCTTGTCGTGGTGGTGCAGGCGGTTGGCGGCCAGGCCGATGCGCATGGGGATCATCCGGTAGGGAGGGGGCCGGCGCGGGGAGCGCGGGCGGCAATCGGCATTCTATGTCGCTTCCCGTGCTGCGGAACTGCGAACCCGGGCATGCGTCTTCACGCATTTTCGTATTAGTTGCATAGCCCGGCAGCGGGCCATAACCGACAGTGGGGGTCGTCAGTCAATCAGGAAAACCCGCCATGGCTCTCTCCCCGGTTCCCAAGGACATGTCGGTCCAGTCCCTTGCTGCCGATCGCAGTGCCCGTATCCGCGCGCTGGGCCGGCTGCTGCGGCATGCCGCCAGCGGCGACGCCGACGTGCTGCTGGCCGGGCTGGCGCGCATGCTCGACGCACACATCGACAACGATCACGCCGATGACGTCAGCAATGGCCGCATCCGCGACCAGCTGGACGAGATTGAACTGTTGCTGGCCCTGGAGATCGAGCGGGCCGGGGTGCGCGCGGCTGCGCCGTTGTCCAACGCGGCGTAGGGACAGCCGGGCAGAGCCCGACAGCCGGGCAGAGCCCGGCTCTACGCGCGCAGCGTGCGGCGTTACACCGCCAGCAGCTGCGCGATGCTGGCCGCCGCATCGCGGCCTTCGGCCACGGCGGTGACCACCAGGTCGGCACCGCGCACGGCGTCACCGCCGGCGAACAGGCGCGGGTGCGCGGTTTGGAACGGCAGGCGGTCCTTGCCGCCTGCGATGATGCGGCCGTTGTGGCCGGCTTCCACGCCGCGCTCGATCAGCCACGCCGGGGTGCTGGGCGAGAAGCCGAAGGCGATGATCACCACGTCTGCTTCCAGCAGCGATTCGCTGCCTTCGATCGGCACCGCGTTGCGGCGGCCCTGGGCGTCGGGTTCGTCCAGGCGGGTCTCCACTACCATCACCCCGATCACCTCGTCGTCCGCGCCGGCTTCAATGGACAGCGGCTGGCGGTTGAACAGGAAGCGCACGCCTTCCTCGCGCGCGTTGGCCACTTCGCGTGCCGAGCCGGGCATGTTGGCTTCGTCGCGGCGGTAGGCGCAGGTCACCTTGGCCGCGCCCAGGCGCACCGCGCTGCGCACGCAGTCCATGCCGGTGTCGCCACCGCCCAGCACCACCACGCGCTTGCCCTCCAGGTCGGGCAGGGCGATCTGGTCTTCCCAGCCGGCAATGGGCCGGCCATGCGCGTCGCTGCCGCCGACGATGCGGCTGTTCTGCACCAGGAACGGCAGCGCCGGCAGCACGCCCTTCAGGTCCTGGCCGAGCAGGCCGCCGTCGGTGTAGCGGTAAGCACCGGTACCCACGAACACCGCGTCGTACTCGGCCAGCAGCTGGTCCACGCTGACGTCGCGGCCGATCTCCACGCCCAGCCGGAACTGCACGCCCATGCCTTCGAGCACGTTGCGGCGGCGGCTGATCACCGCCTTGTCGAGCTTGAAGCTGGGGATGCCGAACTGCAGCAGCCCGCCGATCTGTTCGTAGCGGTCGTACACCACCGCCTGGATGCCGGCATGCGCCAGCTTGTCGGCACAGGCCAGCCCGGCCGGGCCGGCACCGATCACCGCCACGCGCTTGCCGGTGGGTTCCACGGCGGTCATGTCCGGGCGCCAGCCGGTGGCCAGCGCGGTGTCCACGATGTACTTCTCGACCGCGCCGATGGTGACCGCGCCGAACTCTTCGAGCGTGCAGCTGCCCTCGCACAGGCGGTCCTGCGGACATACCCGGCCGCACACTTCCGGCAGCGGGTTGGTGGAGTGGCAGAGCGTGGCTGCTTCGTGGATGCGGTTTTCCTGCACCAGCTGCAGCCACTGCGGGATGGCATTGTGCACCGGGCACTTCCAGCTGCAGTACGGGTTGCCGCAGTCCAGGCAGCGGCCGGCCTGGAACTGGGCGTCTTCCTTGCCGAACTTGCCGTACAGCTCGCCCCAGTCGCCGGACGTGCGCAGTTCGACGGGAATGCGCTGCGGCATGGTCCGGGGCAGGTCGAGGAACTGGAAGGCTTGCTTGCGGCTCATGGCTTGCTCTGTGGTGAGGTTGCCGGCCAGCGGCCGGCACTACGATTTCGGGGGTTGCCGGGTAGAGCCCGGTGGTGCGATTTCGGGGTTGCCGGGCAGAGCCCGGCACTACGTGCTTAGGCGGCGCGGCGCAGCGAGTCGGTGAGCGATTCGATGCTGGCGGCCTTGGGTTTGACCAGCCAGAACTTGCCCACGTAATCGCGGAACTCGTCGAGGATCTGCTGCGCCCAGATACTGCCGGTCAGTTCGCGGTGGCGGCTGATCAGCGTGTGCAGGTGCTGGCGATGGTTCTCGAAGCCTTCGGCGGAAATGCGGTGGATGTCGATCAGCTCGTGGTTGTAGCGGTCCACGAAGTCACGGTCGATATCCAGCACGTAGGCCAGGCCACCGGTGAAGCCGGCACCGAAGTTCAGGCCCACCTTGCCCAGCACCAGCACGATGCCGTCGGTCATGTACTCGCAGCAGTGGTCACCGGCCCCTTCGATCACCGCCAGCGCGCCGGAGTTGCGCACGCCGAAGCGCTCGCCGGCCCGCCCGGCCGCGAACAGCTCGCCGCCGGTGGCGCCGTACAGGCAGGTGTTGCCGATGATCGCGGTGTTGCGTGCCTCGAAGCGCGCGCCACGCGGCGGGCGCACCACCAGCCGGCCACCGGCCATGCCCTTGCCGACGTAGTCGTTGGCTTCGCCTTCAACCTCCAGCTGCAGGCCGCCCACGTTGAACGCCCCGAAGCTCTGCCCGGCGGTGCCGCGGAAACGCAGGGTCAACGGCGCATCGCTCATGCCCTGGTTACCGTGCACGCGGGCGATCGCACCGGACAGGCGGGTGCCGATCGAGCGGTCGGTGTTGTGGATCAGGAAGCGGTGTTCGCCGCCGAGCTTGCCGGCAATGGCCGGGGCCAGCAGGCCGTCCATCTGCGTGGCCAGGCTGTCCGGCGATTCGTACAGGCGCTGCGCGGCGCAGTGGCTGCCTTCGTACGTGGCCGGGTTGAGCAGGCGCGACAGGTCGACCTTGACCCCGGGGCGCGGGGAAACCTCCAGCTGTTGCAGCAGGTCGGTGCGGCCCACGATCTCGTCCAGCGAGCGCACGCCCAGGTAGGACAGCCAGCCACGCACTTCCTCGGCCAGCAGGCGGAAGAAGTTCTCCACGCGCTCGGGCAGGCCGGTGAAGTACTGCGCGCGCAGGCGCTCGTCCTGGGTGGCCACGCCGGTGGCGCAGTTGTTGAGGTGGCAGATGCGCAGGTACTTGCAGCCCAGCACGATCATCGGCGCGGTGCCGAAGCCGAAGCTGTCCGCGCCCAGCAGCGCGGCCTTGATCACGTCCAGGCCGGTCTTCAGGCCACCATCGGTCTGCAGCAGGGTGCGCCCGCGCAGGTCGTTGGCCACCAGTGCCTGGTGCGACTCGGCCACGCCCAGTTCCCACGGCACGCCGGCATAGCGGATCGAACTGACCGGGCTGGCACCGGTGCCGCCGTCGTGGCCGGACACGGTGATCAGGTCGGCGCCGGCCTTGACCACGCCAGCGGCAATGGTGCCCACGCCCGCATGACTGACCAGCTTCACCGACACCAGCGCGTCCGGGTTGACCTGCTTGAGGTCGTAGATCAGCTGGGCCAGGTCTTCGATGGAGTAGATGTCGTGGTGGGGCGGCGGTGAGATCAGGCCGATGCCCGGCTTGGCATAGCGCAGCCGCGCGATCAGTTCGTTGACCTTGTGGCCGGGCAGCTGGCCGCCTTCACCGGGCTTGGCGCCCTGGGCGACCTTGATCTGCAGCACTTCGGCGTTGACCAGGTACTCGGCGGTGACGCCGAAGCGGCCCGAGGCCACCTGCTTGATCTTGCTGCGCTTCTCGGTCCCGTAGCGCACCGGGTCTTCGCCACCTTCGCCGGAGTTGCTGCGCCCACCGAGCCGGTTCATGGCAATGGCCAGCGCTTCATGTGCTTCGGGCGACAACGCGCCCAGGCTGATCGCGGCGGTATCGAAGCGGCGGAACAGGTCTTCGGCCGGGGCCACCTGGTCCAGCGGCGTGGGCGTGGGCGCGGCCTTGAGCTGCAGCAGGTCACGCAGCGCCGACACCGGGCGGCCGTGCACGGCCTCGCAGTAGCGCTGCCAGTCGGCGGCATCGCCACTGCGCGCGGCGCGCTGCAGGGTCATGACCACGTCCGGGTTGTACATGTGGTACTCGCCGCCGTGCACGTACTTGAGCACGCCGCCCACGTCCGGGCGCAGCAGGTCGTTCCATGCCCGCACGGTGAGTTCGCGGGCTTCGTCGTCCAGGCGCGCAAAGCCGACGCCGGCCACGCGCGAGGCGGTGTCCGGGAAGCACAGGCCAACCACCTCGTCGTCCAGGCCGACGATCTCGAACAGCTGCGCGCCGCGGTAACTGGCCACGGTGCAGATGCCCATCTTGGAGATGATCTTGGACAGGCCCTTGTAGATGCCCTTGCGGTAACGGCGGCCGATCTGCGACTGCTCGCCGCCCTTGCTCAACTGCAGGATGCCGCGCCGGCCCAGGTCGAACAGGGTCTGGTAGGCCAGGTACGGGTACACCGCGGTGGCACCGAAGCCGAGCAGGCAGGCCATGTGGTGCGCGTCGCGTGCGGTGCCGGTTTCCAGGATCAGGTTGACGTCGCAGCGCAGCCCGGCATTGGACAGGTGGTGGTGCACCGCGCTGGTGGCCAGCAGCGCATGCACCATCGGCCGGTCGGCGACCGGGTAACGGTCGCTCAGCAGCAGCATCACGATGCCCTCGCGGGCGGCCGCCTCGGCCTCGGCGCAGATGCGCTCGATGCCCGCCTTCAGGCCTTCGTCCAGGCTGTAGGACAGGTCGATCAGGCGGTTCTTCTCGACGTACTGCTCCATCTTGATCAGCTGGCGCAGCTTGCGCTGGCTGAGCACCGGCGAATTGAGGATGACGTGGTTCACCGTCTCCGCACCGGCATGGAAGATGTTGGTCTCCTTGCCGAGCTGGGTGGTCAGCGACATGACGCAGTCTTCGCGCAGCGGGTCGATCGGCGGGTTGGTGACCTGCGCGAACGCCTGGCGGAAATAGTCGTACAGCGGGCGGCTGTGCTGGCTGAGCACGGCCATGGGCGTGTCGTCGCCCATCGAGCCGGTGGCTTCCTGCTCGGTCTCGGCCAGCGGCCGCAGGATCTGCTCGACCTCTTCGGTGCTCAGCTGGAACAGCTTGTGGTAACTGCGCAGGGTGCGCTCGTCGAACGGTTCCTCGACCAGCGACGGATCGATCAGCTCGGTCTGCAGGTAGGTCACGCCCTGCTGCAGCCACTGCTTGTACGGCGCGCGGCCACGGTTGATGCGGTCGATGGCATCGGAGTCGAGCAGGTCACCGCGCTTGAGGTCGATGGCCATCATCTCGCCCGGGCCCAGCTTGCCCTTGCGCACCACGCGCTCGGCCGGCACTTCCCACACGCCCGCTTCGGAAGCCACCAGGAAATGGCGGTCGGAGGTGAGCAACCAGCGCGCCGGGCGCAGCCCGTTACGGTCCAGCGTACAGGCCGCATAGCGACCGTCGCAGGCCACGATGCCGGCCGGGCCGTCCCACGGCTCGCTGTTGAGTCCGTAGAACTCGTAGAACGCAGCCAGGTCGGGGTCCTTGAACTCCAGCGACTGGGTGGCCGGCGGCACCAGGATGCGCAGCGCCTGGATCAGCTCCATGCCGGCGCTGACCATCAGCTCGAGCATGTTGTCCAGGCTCTGCGAATCCGAGCCGTGCATGGAGATCACCGGGTCGAACTGGCCGATGTCGAAGCGCGGCGTCTTCCACACCTTGCTGCGCGCCTGCGCCCAGCGGCGGTTGCCTTCGATGGTGTTGATCTCGCCGTTGTGGGCGAGCATCCGGAACGGGTGTGCCAGCGGCCAGCGCGGCAGGGTGTTGGTGGAGAAGCGCTGGTGGAACACGATGGCGCTGGAGGCCAGGTCGTTGCGCTGCAGGTCCACGTAAAAGCGGCTCAGCTTGTCCGGCAGCACCATGCCCTTGTAGCTGATCGCGTTCGGGCTGAGCGTGGTGACGTAGTAGTCGGCGTGCTCGCGCAGCTGCTGTTCGCTGCGGCGGCGGGCCAGGAACAGGGCCAGGGTGAAGGTGGCCTCGTCCTGCTCGGCACCGGCATCAACGAACACCTGTTCGATGCGCGGCAGGGTGTCGCGCGCCAGTTGCCCGCACACGCTGGGATCGGTGGGCACCAGGCGCCAGCCGACCGGTCGACAGCCGGCATCGCGCAGCTGCTGTTCCAGGGTGTCGCGGCAGGTCTGCGCGGCCGCGTCGTCGTGCGGCAGGAACACCACGCCGGCGGCGAACCGCGCCCCGAGGCTGAGCCCGGCTTCGGCGGCAAGCGCCTTGAGGAACACGTCGGGGCGGCGCAGCAGCAGGCCGCAGCCGTCGCCGGTGATGCCATCGGCGGCCACGCCACCGCGGTGGGTCATGCGCGAAAGCGCTGCAATGGCGGTGTCCACCAGCAGTCGGGACGGCTGGTCGTCGAGCTGGGCAACCATGCCGAAACCACAGGCATCGCGCTCATCTTGCGGGTCGTAAAGCCCTTGGCGGTTGCGGGGGGCCATCTCTGCCTCAATGTCGGGTGAGCGGCGACACTCGTCCCCGCTCAATCCGTCGAGCGCATCTGGAGGCACCGGATGACTCGACTAGATCACAGTTGCTGCAACGCCGCAATACACGGTTGCAGGCGCAACCAAACCCCTTCAAAAACCGCCTGGAACCGGGGTTCCAGGCGTCCCTGTTCAGCCGCAGCGCAGGCCGCTGATCGCGCCCTTTTCGTCCACTTCGATGTTCAGTCGTTCACCGACGAACTCCATGGTGGTCATGTCGTTGGGCTTGAGCACCCGCAGCTGCTTGGCGCTGGCGTCCTGCTGGGCCTGGCTGCCGATTTTGTCGCTGTAGGCCTGGCCGACCAGGCTCTGCACCTGGGTGGCATCGCAGTTGCCGACCGGCGGCGCTTCCAGCGCCTTGCCCGCTTCATCGGTCGGGGCCGCGGCGGCTTCGGCGGCCTTCTGGGCATGGGTGCCCACGGCTTCCTGCTCGTCCATGGGCGGCGCCTGGCAGGCGGCCAGTACGAGCAGGGCGGGAATGACGGCCACAAGGCCAATGGAACGCCGCAGGCGGCGGAACGACAAGGACGGCATCGAAACTCCAGACATCGAACCAGGAAACCTTGGAGGATATCGCCAAGCGGGGCGTGAGGTGTTCGTGTTGTGTTATTGACGCGCCCTCGCACCCGCACCGGGTATCACTGCAGGCCCTTACCGCCGCGTCCTCCGATGAGCCCCACCCGTCGCGTCACCCCCGAAGTCGCCGCCGCCCGCGAGGCCGGCCTGCGTTACGTCAGCGATGAGATGCCGGGCCTGCAGCGGCGGCGCGCCGGCAAGGGCTTCAGCTACCGCGACGCCGATGGCGCGGCGGTGCGCGACGCCGCCACCTTGGCCCGGATCCGCGCGCTGGCCATTCCGCCGGCCTACACCGATGTGTGGATCTGCGCGCTGCCCAATGGCCACCTGCAGGCCACCGGGCGCGACGCGCGCGGGCGCAAGCAGTACCGCTACCACGCCGACTGGGCGCGGGTGCGCGGGGACGGCAAGTTCGACCGCATCATCGCCTTCGGTACCGCACTGCCGGTGCTGCGCCGCCGCCTGCGGCGCGACCTCAAGCTGACCGGCTTCCCGCGCGACAAGGTGCTGGCCATCGTGGTCGCGCTGCTGGCGCAGACGCTGGTGCGGGTGGGCAATGAGGTATACGCCCGCGACAACCGCTCTTACGGGTTGACCACGCTGCGCAACCGGCACCTGGCGCTGGTCAAGGGCGGGCGTGCGCAGATGCGCTTCCGCGGCAAGTCCGGACAGGCCCATGAGGTGGACGTGGATGATCGCCGCCTGGTGACGCTGATCCGCGGCTGCCAGCAGCTGCCCGGGCAGGCGCTGTTCCAGTACCGCGATGACGAGGGTGCGGTGCAGCCGGTGGATTCGGGCATGGTCAACGACTACCTGCACGACGCCATGGGCGAGGATTTCAGTGCCAAGGACTTCCGGACCTGGGGCGGCACGCTGGAAGCCATCCGCCAGTTGGCCATCACCGAGTTGCCCGAACCGTCCAGCGAACGTGCGCTGGCGGCGTTGCAGAAGCAGGTGGTGTGCGAGGTGGCGACCCTGCTGGGCAATACGCCATCGGTGTGCAGGAAGTCCTACATCGATCCGTGCGTGTTCGATGGCTGGCGCGCCGGCTCGCTGAAGGCGCTGGCCGGCCTGCGCGGCGAGCGGCAATGGGAGCAGGCGACATTGAAGGTGCTCAAGGCCGCACGGCGCACGGTCAAGCGCGCGCGGGCGGCCTGAGCGGGTCCATCAGCCGCAGTAGAGCGCGGTGATGTTGTTGGTGCGGCCGGTTTCGATGGTCAACCGCTCGCCGCCGGTTTCCGCGCCCGGGGTCGGGTTGGCGGCGCCGCTGGCGGTGGCGCCGCTCTCGGCGCGCTGCCCACGCACCACGTTCACCTGCAGGCTGTCGCTGTCCACGCGGGCGCGCTCGATGGTGGCTGCCGATGCGGCCAGGCCGACCGCACCGCGCACCTTGTCCACGTGGCACTGCCCGGAGATCACGCCGTCGATGGGTTGCACCTGCGCCACCGGGGTGCTGCTGCAGGCGGAAAGAGTGGCCAGGGCGGCCGCGGCGAAAAGGGTGCGGTACATGGGGTGACTCCAGCAGGTTTTCCGGCCTGCAGCGTGACCCGGCACGCGTATGCGGCGGATGAAGCCTGCACGGTTTGCCCACATTGCACTCACTTTGCGTGGCCGCGCGGTTGGCCACACTGCCTGTGCACTTGAACGCTTTCGCAAAGGAGCCGCAGATGGCCACCCGCAAGACACGCACCCCCGCCACTTCCGCCGCCGCCGACAAGGCCGCCAAACCCCAGGCCGAGCGCACCCCGGTGGTAAAGACCGCCACCCGCAAGGCGGCCGCGAAAGACCCGCGCGCTGCCCGCGTGGCCGCGCGCCAGCGCCGCCTGCAGGACCAGGAGAAGGCCAAGGATGCACGCGTGGCCAAGCAGGCCGCCAAGAAGCAGGTGGCCAAAAAGGCGACCAAAAAGGCCACCCAGGCCGGCGTGCGCAAGCAGCCCGAACGGATGCCGGCGCAGCAGATCGCCAAGCCGGGCAATGAGCATGAACTGGCGCTGGCGCCGCGCTTCCTTGCCCCCGATTACAAAGGCAGCGGCAAGCTGGCCGGCAAGCGCGCGATCATCACCGGGGCCGATTCGGGCATCGGCCGCGCGGTGGCGGTGCTGTTTGCCCGCGAAGGCGCCGACGTCGCGGTGTTGCACCTGGACGAAGCGGCCGATGCCAAGGTCACCCGCCAGCATGTGGAGGCCGAGGGCGGCCGCTGCGTGGTGATCGCCGGCGACGTGCGCGATCCGGCGTTCTGCACCAAGGCGGCCAAGCAGGTGGCCAAGGCCTTCGGCGGCATCGACATCCTGGTCAACAATGCGGCCTTCCAGCTGCACTGTGAGCGCCTGGAAGACCTGGAGGACGCGCACCTGCAGGAAACCCTGCAGACCAACATCGGCGGTTACATCCAGATGGCCCGCGCGGTGCTGCCGCACCTGCAGGAAGGCGACTGCATCATCAACACCGGGTCGGAGACGGGCCTGTTCGGCAGCAAGGCCCTGATCGACTACTCGGCCACCAAGGGCGCCATCCATGCCTTCACCAAGGCGCTGGCCAGCCAGTTGCTGCCGCGCGGGATCCGGGTCAATGCCGTGGCGCCGGGCCCGGTCTGGACGCCGCTCAACCCGGCCGACAAACAGGCCGCCGACGTGGCCGAGTTTGGCAAGGACAGCGACATGGGCCGCCCGGCGCAGCCGGAGGAATTGTCCCCGGCGTATGTGTTCCTTGCCTCACCGGTGACCGCCAGCTATATCAGTGGGGTGATCCTGCCGGTGATGGGCGGGCCGCGCGGCTGAGTCCGGCGCGGTCGCGCTGCAAGGCTGGCGCGAGCGAGCGTCGCCGCGTCAGCCGCCGGTGGGCGGATGGACCTGACATGGACAAGGAAGGCAACGATGGGTATCGCAACCGGGGTGGGACTGCTGCTGGCGGGCGTGGCGGTCGCGCCGCTGACCTCGATCACCACCGAGGACGGCGTGCCTGCCACGCACTACGTCTCGCGCCATCAACTGCACTGCGGTGACAGTCGCTTTGACATCACCGTGGACGCGGGCCAGGCCGCGCCGGTGACCGCGTTCACGGTCAACGACGTGGCGCTGCCGCCGGCGCAGGTACAGCAGATCAACGCTCGGATCGGTGCGCGCTCGGGCTTCCTGGGCCTGCGCAGTTCCTGCACCCGGCAGCACCAGGCGCTGACGCTGCAGTTCACCTCGCCGACGCAGACCTACGGGGTGGCCGTGCGCTTCGTCGATGGCCGGCTGGCATCGGTGGTCGGCACGCCGGTCCGCGCCGCGCCCTGAGGGCTGGGCGGGTGGCCGTAGAACGCGGCGATCGGCGCGATGAACTCCTGCGGGTTGGCGCCGACCAGATTGGTCAGCACGACCACTGCCAGCCGGCGTTCGGGATACACGATGAACGCCGCGCGTGCGCCGCCCATCCCACCGACCTGCAGGTCGGGCGTGGTGCCCATGATCGGCCAGCCGGCCGACCAGGCACCGGGATCACCGTTGTTCAGGCGTTCCGGCGTCCACATGCGGCGCACGCCCGCGGTCGTGAGCAGCTGCCCCTGCGACAGCGCGATGATCCAGCGGCCCACCTCGTCAGCGGTGGTAAGCATGCCGGCGCCGGCCCACAGACCCGGTGAGAGGTCGTAGAACCAGTGCGACAGCCGTTGCGGTGCATCGGCAGCGTCGGTCTTGCGGGGGAACCTGCTGTAGATGGTGGCCGCGTCGGGCACCAGGTCATAACTGTCGCCGAAGGTGGTGCGTGGCATGCCGACCACGTCGAACTGATGCCGGGCCATGTACTGCGGGTACGGCATGCCGGCCTGCCTGGCGATGATCCGCGCCAGCAGCACGTAGTTGGTCTGGTTGTACCGGTGACGCTCGCCCGGCGCTGCCTCCACCGGCAAGGCGGTCACCTGCGTCCACGCCGCCTGTTCGGTGCTGCCGCCCAGCAGCCCCTGCGCATCGAGGATGTCCGGCAGCCCGGAGCTGTGGTCGAGCAGCTGGCGTACCTGCACCTTGCCCCACGCCGGCGGCAGGTCGTCGAGGTAGCGCGACACCGGTGCCTGCAGATCCACGCGCCCGGCCTGGGCCAGCTGTGCCATTGCCACCCCGGTAAACGACTTGGTGGCCGAGTTCAGCGGGAACCGCGTGTCGCGCGTGGCGGCCACGCCGTTCTCGACGTTGGCCAGGCCATAGGCTTCGGACAACACCAGCTGGCCGTCCTTGACCACCGCGATCTGCAGGCCCGGAATATGCCTGGCCTGCATCGTGTCCTGCACGAACCGCCGGGCCTGCGCGTTGGCGGGCTCCCAGGCGGTGGAGGGGGTGGCGAAACCCGCCAAGGGCACAACGAGCGCGGCCACCAGGACGGTGGTGCGGAGGGCACTGAAACGCATGCAGCTTTCCTTGGGCGGGTGCACCGGTCGCCGCGCGTCGGTGGAGCGGGGACAGTCCGGGCTCGCAGGCTTGGATGCGGCGGCGGACGAAAAGGTTTAACCGGCACGCACGCGACCGTTCGTCGGCACGCGCCATCCGGCACTTGACGACAGTTGTAGTCACTGGCACGGTGGCGACACGTGTAGTCATCGGAGTGTGTCATGCGCGGCAAAACCATCGGGGACCAGGAACTGGCCCTGTTGCAGTACGTAGCAGAACAGGGCGGCGCCACCGTAGGCGAGGTAGCGGCGGGATTTGGCGAAGAACGCGGGCTGGCCCGCTCGACCGTGCTGACCATGATGGAGCGCCTGCGTGGCAAGGCCTATCTGCAGCGCAAGCAGGTGCAGGGCGTGTACCGCTATGCGGCCACCAGCGGCCAGGACAGCGTGGTGCAGGGCGCGGTGGCCAGCTTCGTGGAAAAGACCCTGCAGGGCTCGGTGTCGCCGTTCGTGGCCTTCATGTCGCACAAGGCCGAGGTCAGCGACCAGGAACTGGCCGAGCTGGAGGCGCTGGTCGCGCAGTTGCAGTCACGCAAGCGGGAGGGCTGAGCCATGGACATGCTGATGATGGAACTGCTGGTGCGGCTGGGCTGGACCAGCGTGCAGAGCGCGGTGCTGGTGGGCCTGGTGTGGGGCGTGTGCCGGCTGCTGCCGGGCCTGCCGCCGTCCACGCGGGTGCGTTTGTGGTGGCTGGTGGCCCTGCAGGCGGTACTGGGCCTGGTCTGGAGCAGTCCGCTGGAGCTGGCGGTGCTGCCCGCGCCCGCGGCGCAGACCACGCAGGTGATCGCGCTGCCTGCCATGGACGCGGCCGTTGCGCTGGTGCCTGCGGCCGTCGAAACGGGTGTGATGGCGGCGCCGGCATCGGTGCTGTGGTCGTGGCCGGCCATGCTGCTGGCGATGTGGGCGGCGGGTGTGTTGGTGATGCTGCTGCACAGCCTGCGTGGCTATCGCCACAGCCGCGCGCTGGTACGCGATGCAGTGGAGTGCACCGATGCCTCGCTGCAGGATGCATTGCAGCTGGCGGCCGAAGCACACGGCCTGCGCCGCGCGCCCGCCTTGAAGATCTCCGCGCAGATCCGCTCGCCGCAGCTGATCGGACCCTGGGCCCCGGTGCTGCTGCTGCCCGCGCGCGAACTGCCGGCGATGGCCGCCGATGACCTGGACATGGCGTTGACCCATGAGCTGGTGCATCTGCAGCGTCGCGATCTGTGGTGGGGTCTGCTGCCGGCGTTGGCGCAGCACCTGTTCTTCTTCCATCCGCTGGTGCACCTGGCCGCCCGCGAATATGCGCTGGCCCGCGAAGAGGCCTGCGATGGTGCGGTGGTGGCCGGGCATGGCCACTGCCGACACGACTACGGCCGGTTGCTGGTCCAGCTGGGTGTGGCCCCGCGCCCGGCGGTGGGTGTGGCCAGTGCGTCGCCGAACTTCCGCAGCCTCAAGCGTCGGCTGCTGAGCCTGCAGCAGACCCGTCGTTTCCCGCGCATGGCGGCCGTGGCGATCACCGCGCTGTTCGTGCTGGTCGGTGTGGCGCCGCTGCGGCTGGTGGCGGCGGTTGCGCCACCCCCGCCGCCGCCACCGGCTGCACCCCGCGCCCCGGCTACGCCGCCGCCCGCGCCCTCCGCGCCGGTGCCGGCCCCGGAGCCGATGGCGGCCCCCGCGCCGCCGGAACCGCCGATGGCGCCGCAGGCACCGCGCGCCCCGGCCTCACCGCAGGCGCTGGACGATGGCATGCCGCTGGTGACCCACGGCCAGCTCACGCTGTCCCAGCAACCGGCGCAGGCCTTCGTGCTGATGGGCGACGGCGACAACTTCGTCAACGCCTCGTTGGCCGACCTCAAGCAGGCGCGGCGCGATGCCCGCGATGACGAACCGGTGCTGTGGGTACGTCGCGGGCAGGCCCGCTACCTGATCCGCGATCCGGCCGTGCTGCGGCAACTGGGACGCAGCCAGAGCGACGTGGCCGCGCTGGGCGACGCCCAGGCGGACCTGGGCGATCGCCAATCGGAAATCGGCGAGCAGATGGCCAAGCTGAGCATGCAGGTCACCGCGGACGTCATGGCGCATCTGGATGTCGACGCGGTGACCGAGGCGGCCACGCAGCACGCCAACATGGACGCGGCCGCCGAGGCCAACCAGGCGGCACGACAGGCGCGCAAGGCTGCCGCCAAAGCGGTGGATGCGCAGCAGATCGCGCGCGTTGCCCGCGAACAGGCTGAACTTGGGCGCGAGCAGGCGCGCCTGGCGCAGCAGCAGAGCCTGGCCTCGGCCCGCGCCGCACGTGACGTGCGCGCGGCGATCGACCAGGCATTGTCCAGCGGCAAGGCCGAGCGCCTGCGCGACTGACCGCGCTGGAACGGCGGCCTGCGCAGCCACGCAGGCCGCCGCCTTCATCGGCGCGCGATCACCCGCAGTTGGCGCGCACGATTTTGTTCTGTGCGTCCACTTCAATGCTGACGCGGTCTTCGCGGTAGTCCATGGTCATGGCCATGCCGGGCTTGAGCACGCGCGCATGGCGGGCGCCGCTGTCCTTGACGGCCTTGGCGAGCACCGCCTCGCTGGCGGTCTGGCCCACCAGGCCGTTCAACTTCTGCGCATCGCAGCGGGCGGCACTGTCGGCACCGGCGGCCATGGGTTCGGAGGTCGGGGCGTTGGTTTTCGGCGGCTGGCTGCAGGCGGCCAGCGGCAAGGCACAACCTAAGGCCACCATCAGGGTAAGGCGCATGCGGTACTCCTCCCAGGGTCAGTAGCGGCCAGTGTGGTGGGTGCGGGCTTCACGTCGCGTCAAAAGCCCACCGCCGCGTTCATTGACCCTGCAACGCCAGCGTTTCCCGCGCGCGCTGTTCCTCGGCCACCAGCCGCAGCATCAACAGCGACAGCGTCACCACGTCCTGGTGGTTGTGTTCGGCCACGCGGCGCAGGTTCACCGCGCTGCCCCCGCGCAGGTAGTTCAGCCATGCCGCCGGGGCTTCCGAACCCGGCAGGTCGTCTTCGCGCACGATCTGCAGCAGCTGCCGTTCGATGGTGGCCAGCCGGCAGTTTTCCCAGGTGCCGCGGTAGCGACGGCGGGTCGGGAACAGCAGGTCCACGTGGTCCAGCGGGGTGATCGGGCAGCGCTGCCGGGCCAGGCGGTAGCGGGTCTTGAGCAGCGGCGCGTCGTAGCAGCGGCCGTTGTAGCTGGAGAACACGGTGGTGGGCTGCAGCCAGCCGGCGAACGTGCGCAGCATGGCGGTTTCGGCGGCCATGGTGGTCATCAGCAGCTGGCGGATGCGCAGGCCGTCGCCCTGCTCGGGATGGGCGTGCCAGTCGGCCGCCCCGATCATGAAGGCGCGGGTACCGGTACCGCCGGCCAGGCCGGTGGTTTCAGTATCGAAGAACATCAGGTCCTGCGGCTGCACCTGTTCGCCTTCGCGCTTGGCAAACGCCAGCGACAGCGGTTGGGTGGGGATGGGCTGCGGCAGGAACGATTCGATCAGGAACAGACCGGGCGCGATCTCCACGCCGGGCACGTGGCGGTCCTGCGCGTTGGCGCGTGGCCCGGGCGCGGCGGCGCTGCCGCGACCGCGCAGGCCCAGCAGCCGGTGCAGGCTGCCCACGTCGGGTGTGCGCAGGGCCGGTGCGGGCGCTCCCGCTGCCGGTACAGGCGCCGCGTCACCGGTGGGCTTGTGGCGGATCTCCTGCTCGACCCAGGCGAATACCGAGGCCGGTGCGGGCTTGTGCGCACGGGCGTCGTTGGCGGCCGCGGGGAGGGCCGGCCCTCGGTCGGCAGCAGCCGGGGCCTCGCCCGCGCCCGCCACCGTTCCGGTGGGCGGTGCTGCGGGGTCGCGGGCCGGTGGCGGCGTGGCGTCACCGGCCTGCCGGCGCAGCAGGCGCAGCTTGTCCAGGCTCAGGCTCACTGCGGCACCACCTCGGCATACGCGGGGTCTGCCTTTGTGGCGGGCAGCGCCTGCGCATCGAACAGGTCCAGCACCTTCATCGCCAGCGCCCGGGGCGTGGTGGCATCGTCTTCCTGCCCGGCCAGCACCGGACCCACGCAGGCCGGGCAGCCGGCCTTGCAGTCGCAGCGCTGCACCAGTTCGCGCGCGCGCTGCAGCAGCTCGGCCTGGCGCAGCCACAGCGGTTCGCTCAGGCCCACGCCACCGGGGAAGTTGTCGTACAGGTACACGGTGGGCACGAACTGCTGCTGCAGTTCGATCGCGCTGGCGTCGAACTCGGCGCCACGCAGCTGGCCACGGCCGCTCTGGTCGGCCACCGCGAACCACGCGCCGTCGCCGTTGCCCACCGCCTTCTGCAGGTCGCGCGCGTCGGCCATCACCGCTACGGTGGCCACGATGTGCAGCGCATACGCCGCGCCCAGGAAGCCATCCAGCGCCTCCTGCTTGCTCTCGAACGCGGTCAGCAGCAACGCCTGCGGCAGCTGCCACCACACCGCGGTGGTGTGCAGTTCCTGGTCGGGCAGGTTGACCGGCCCGTAGCCGATGTTTTCGTGGGTGTAGTAGCGGATCTTCTTGTAGCCGGCCACGCGCCGCACCACGTGCACTTCACCGTGGTGGGCGTCGCCCTGCCCGGCCAGACAGCCGTCGAAACGGTCCAGCACCTTGAGCTTGGTGAAGTCGATGCTGTCGGTGTAGTAGTCCACGTGGGTGCGGGTGACGTAGGCCTTGCGGCCGTCCCAGTCCAGCCGCTCCACCTGGTACGGGGTGGACTGCACCATGTGGATGGCGCCTTCGTACAGGGTGAGCGCGGCGGCCGAGTAATCCACCTCGGCGATGATCTGCTGCTTGCCGTCGCTGCGGTCCACCACCACGAAGTTGCCGTCGGCCACCGAGCGCAGGCTCACCGCGTTGGCCGGGTAGCTGTCGGCGATCCACTCCCAGCGGTCGCCTTCGCGGTGGATCACCTCGGTTTCGGCCAGCGCCTCCAGGAACACCAGCGGGTCGATCGGCCCGAACGGGTCGCCGGCCAGGAACGGCAGTTCGAAGGCGGCGCAGCGGATGTGGTCGAACAGGATCAGCGGCTGGTCCGGGGCGATGCGCGCGTGTTCGGGCGAGGCATCGGCGAAGAAATCCGGATGCCGCACCACGTACTGGTCCAGCGGCTGCGAGCTGGCCACCATCACGCCCAGCGCAGGCTGCTGGCGGCGCCCGGCGCGGCCGAAGCGCTGCCAGGTGGCCGCCACGCTGCCGGGGTAGCCGTTGAGCACCACCACGTCCAGGCTGCCGATATCCACGCCCAGCTCCAGCGCCGAGGTGCTGACGATGCCGTCGATCAGGCCGGCACGCATGGCGCGTTCGGTTTCGCGGCGCTCGGTGGGCAGGTAGCCGCCGCGGTAGGCGCGGATGCGCGCAGGCTTGCGCGGGTCGTGATCGAAGATGTCCTTGAGGTACTTGGTGAGCACTTCGACCATCAGCCGGCTCTGCGCGAAGATCAGTGTCTTCAACCCGGACTTGATCGCGATGCGGGCGATGCGGTTGCTCTGCGAGCGCGCCGAGGCGCGCAGGCCCAGGTCGGCGTTGACCACCGGCGGGTTCCACAGCAGCACGTGCTTGGGCCCGCTGGGCGCGCCGGATTCGGTGATGGCCGTGACCGGCGCTTCGATCAGCGCCTGCGCATGCGCCTGCGGGTTGCCGATGGTGGCCGAGCACAGGATGAACTGCGGCTCCACCCCGTAGAACGCGCAGATGCGCTTGAGCCGGCGCAGCACGTTGGTGACATGGCTGCCGAACACGCCGCGGTAGGTGTGCACTTCATCGATGACCACATAACGCAGGTTCTCGAAGAACTGCGCCCACTTGGTGTGATGCGGCAGGATCGCCTGGTGCAGCATGTCCGGGTTGGAGACCACGATGTCGCCGTGCAGACGGATCGCCTGGCGCGCATCGCCGGGGGTGTCGCCGTCGAAAGTGAAGGCCTTCACCCCCAGGTCGCCGGCGCGGTTGAGTTCCAGCAGTTCGGCCACCTGGTCCTGGGCCAGCGCCTTGGTCGGGAACAGGTACAGCGCCTTGGCCTTGCCCTGCATGGCCGCACTCACCACCGGCAGGGTGTAGCACAGCGACTTGCCGCTGGCGGTGGGGGTGACGATGGCCACGTGCTCGCCGCGCTGGGTGGCGTCCCACGCGTCGGCCTGATGGCTGTACAGCTGCTCGATGCCGCGCGCCTTCAGGGCGGCGGTGAGCGCGGCCGGCACGTCGGCCGGGATCGGCGCGTAGCGCCCTTCGCGGCCGGGGAGGGTGAAGCTGCCGGTGATGCGGTCGGCGTAGCGCTGCTGCAGGCGCGCGGTGAGCAGCGCGCCGTTGCGCGAGGGCAGCCCGTCGGTGGTGGACAGGCGGCGCTCGGCATCTTCGGTGCGCTTGGCGAGTTCGTAGGCCATGAAAAGTAGAGCCGGGACGTATTGCGAGGGGTCACATGGCACCACAGACACGTCTCAGAGTGTGAGATCTGGCGGCCGCAGGCCGTGAACCGTTCAGTGCCCCGGGGCAGGGCGGCGCTCGAACGTGATACGACGTGCAGCATCACGACGGACAACCTGCCACGCCTTTCGCGCGACGTGGAGGCACTGCCACACCAGCGCTGCTGCGATCACGGGCCACCAGAGCGCGCCGGCCACGCTGGGCAGGTGCAGCCGTGCCAGGGAGGCGGCGATTCCTTCGATGCCAGGGAACGGAACCGCGCTCGTTGCCAGCACCCCGAGCAGCAACGCCAGCCAGGCCAGGGAGCCCACGATTCCGCTCGGCGGAAACGCGTGCCGGTCTTCGGCCAGGGACCAGTGCGGGCCTGCTGCCAGGACGGCCCCGTCGGTTTCGCGCACCTCCAGTGTGAGCTGGGGCCGACCGTCGAAACGCCCGGAGTGCGCCCACTCCGGCGGAACGACCACCTGACGGTCGGTGCCGATGAGCCATATGCCATCGCAGCGGGGGTGCAGGTGCAGCCGGTACAGCACCCCGGGGATCTGGATGACGCGCAGTGGTCCTGCTGGACCCCGACCGCGTGGGATGACCCGCAACGCGGCGATTCCTCCGGCGATGATGGCGGGGCTGTTGAGGGCCAGCCACCCCATCGTCGATCCGGTATCGGGCCCGAGAAAAAGCGACCACAGGGCCACCAGCGCGACCATCAGACCGCCCCAACGCAGCCCGCCACTGCGCCGCAGCGCGACTTCGGCCGTGCTTTCCAGGCGATCGCCGCTGGGTTGGCTGGCGGCCAGGGCACGTGCACGCGGAGGGCGCGGGGCCGTCGGTGCGGGTTCGAGCGCAGCCTCTTCGCGGGCGCGGTGTCGTTCGCAGCGCCCCTGTGCGCCGACGATGTGGAAGCCGTTCACGCGCACCACCCAGGCAACATCGCCCGCCATGACTACCTCGGCATGGTTGTCCGTGGCCAGATGGCGCCAGCCGTCGAAAGGAAGGATGGCCTCCACGCCCGCCAGCAGGATCCGATGCAGTGGCCAATCGCCGATGGCCGCGGCCGAGCCGGGATCGAGCGCCCCGGACAGGCGCCGCACCTGGTCGTCGTGCACGGCACCGGTGATGGCCCGGATCGGGGCGAACGCGGCGCGCTCCGCTTCACTGAGCTGGCGTAGCGGACCGCCACTGCGCAGTGCGTGCAGGGCCTCGCTGCGCACCGATCGCCAATGGAGGTAGCCGAGCACCAGCACGATCGGCACGGCGATCAGGATCAGGACGGCAAACGGCGACATCGGATCGACCCGGATGCAACGAGGGCGAGCAGTTTCAAGCGGTTACGGAGGCCGTGCAATGAAACTTGTTGCGGATCGCGGCGGACACCCGCTGAACGGCTGCACGGCCCCAACGAAATCTGAAGCCCGTATCCGTATCCTCGACCACTGGACGCAACAGGCAAGGGCGGATGGCGGTGGCATTACGTTCAACGCAGGGAGCACTTCTGGCCGGCATGCTGCTGGCGGGCATCGCGCAGGCGCAACAGGTAGCGCCGGTCACCGTTCCCGCAGCCCCACCGGAGCCGACAACGGCGCCTGCTGCGCCGCCGGGCGCGAATGACGCGCCCGTTGTCCCAGCTCCCGCGCAGGGCGACGTCACCACGCTGGGCGAAGTACGCGCCATCAAGCCCGATGAAGACGTGCCGCTGGACCTGTACCGGTTCAAGAGCCCGGTGCAGGCGGAAAGCAACCGTTTCAGCCGCGACTGGCGCGAACCGCCGAGCCCCGAGCAGGTGGGCATGAGCGGCGGCTACGTGATGATGGGAATTGTCTACGGCATCGTCAAAACCGCGCAGGGCATCAACAAGATCACCGGCGGGCCGGACCAGATCCAGTCGGCCATCGCCCGGCCGCCGCCGCAGCTGAGTGAGCAGCAGCAACGACGTGCGCTGCAATTCTGCGATCCGCAGCAGGGCTGCGTGGCGCCGCCGCAGAAGTGAAGGGCTATCCTGTCGCCCCCTCCCACACGCCCGCTGCCATGTCCCTGCGCTCCCTGTTCCTGCTTGCCGCCGTGCTTCCCGTCACTGCCCTGGCCGGCAGCGCCGACAACGGCAGCTGCCGCAACGGCGCCTTTCCGGCCGAGCAGAGCAACTTCGCGCTTGCCAGGGTGATCGGCGCACCGCGCCTGTACCTGCTCGGCGACGCGGACGGCTGCCCGGCCAACGGCGAACCGGCGTGCCGCCAGCGCAGCTACGTGGTGCAGGGCGATACGGTGATCACCGGGCGGGACCTGGGCCGCCATCGCTGCGCGTTCTTCCCCAACAACGGGGGCGGCAGCGCGGGCTGGGTGGCCAGCGCGCGCCTGCAGCCGCAGCCGTTGCCGGCGCCGACGCTGCAGTCATGGGCCGGGCACTGGCGCGATGGCGATGACCAGCTGGTCATCAACGTGCGTCGCGGCCAGTTGCACGTGGAGGGCGATGCCTACTGGCCGTCGGCCAATCCGACCCCGGAGGTGCGTCCGTATGGGCCGAACATGGGCCAGGTGGAGGCGCTGGCCGTGCCGACGGGCGACACGGTGGTGTTCCAGGACACCACCTGCACGCTGCGCGCCCAGCTGCTGGGCGACTACCTGATCGTGGCCGACAACAGCGAGTGTGGCGGCATGAACGTGCGCTTCAACGGGGTATACCGCCGCACCCGGTAGAGGTAACGCCGGACACAGCCGGCGGAATGCCTAGCCGGTGGTAGTCGGCCCTCGGCGGCGTTCCAGCCACCACAGCAGGCCCGCCACCAGCACGAAGGCCAGCAACCAGGGCCAGCGCGGTCCCGGCACCGCGCGTGCGGCCTGCGCGCCGGTGCTGCCGGCGGTCGCGACGCGCAGCGCAGTGGCATCGCGTGTCTGCTGGCGGTGCATGGCCTGCGCGTGCGCCGGGTCGAACACGTAGAACGCCTGGGTGCGCGTGCCGATCTGCAGGTGGTGCCAGCCTGCCTGCTGCGGCCAGTAGCCGGCACAGCGGTCGCCCGCCGTGTCCGGATCGATGTGCAGTGCCACCGTGGTGCCTTGCGGGCTGCGTACCGTGGTGCCGTCGGCCAGCGCACACAGCGCGATGCGTTCGCCGGCCCATGGGGTGGCGCTGCCCACGCGCACTGAGGCCGGGACCGCCAGCGGGCGCGCCAGGGTGGCCACCACGCTGCTCCACAGCTCGGCATGACGATCGTCGCGGCCGGCCAGTACCAGACGGTAGCTGTCGGTAACGGGCAGCAGCGCGAGGCGACCGCGGCCGACGTCGCGCCAGCCGCCCAGCGCGGCACCGCTGGCATCGTGCAGCAGCGGCGTGGCATCGAGGGCGCGCAGGTTGAACTGCTCCAGCGCAGGCAACGGCGCGTTGTGCGAGGTGCTGTCCGCCTCGTCGATGGCCGCGGTGGGGGCGCTGGCCGCGCGCTGTGGCCCACGCCGCGCCTGCAGCAGCGCAGGATCCGGATCGGCGGCCAGGCGCAGCGGCAGGCTCTGGTTGCTGCCGCTTGTCGCCATGCCCCAGCGACCCAGTGTTTGCCGCGCGCCATCGGTGAGCGGGCCGCTGCTCCGCACCAGTACCCCGAGGCCGTCGCGCAGCGCCTGCTGCACGGCCGTGCGCTGGGCCGGGGCAAGCGCGGCCACGCTGCGCTCATCGAGGATCAGCACATCGGTCGCGGCCAGGCGCGCGGCGGTGAAGGCCACCGGTGCGTCGCCGAGCACCACCCCGGCGCCCGCACTGGCCTGGGCATGCAGCTCCAGACCGGTATCGGCTGCCCAGCGGCGCAGGTACTTCAGCTCCGGCGTGGGGGCGCCGGCCAGCACCAGCACCCGCACGCCGGGGGCGTCGTCGGTCTGCAACGGCACGGGCACGGTATCCACTACGTGCCTGTCGGCGTCGAGCAGGCGCAGGCTGAATTCACTGCGGCCGCTGGCACGGGCAACGCCGTCCAGCGCGACGCTGCCATCGCGGCCGGGCGCGGCGCGGTCCACGACGATGCCGGCCGGATCAAGCAGTTCGGCGCGCGCACCGGCCACGCCCTGCGCCCGCGCCCGCACCGTGAACGGTGCGCCGGGGACGGTGATGGCCGGTGGTTCCAGAGCGACCCAGCCACGGGGCGCGGCCCCAGGCTGCAGCGTGACCTGCGTGGGCAGCGCAATGTCGCGGTCACGCGCCGCCAGCCCATCGCCCTGCACTACCAGCGCCTGCGTGCCGGGGTGCAGGCGCAACGCAGTGGCCAGGTCGGGCGCGACGCGGGCACCGCTGCGCGAGGATGCTTCCGGCAGTGCAATCACGGTGCCGTCGGCGGCTGTGTTCGATGCGGTCGTTGCGTGGCCGGTCAGGACGGTCAGGTGCTGGGCCGCGATGTGCACCGGCGGCGGCAACAGGGTGAAGTACAGCAGCGCGGCCGCGCCGACCTGCAGCACCAACAGCGCAACAATGCGCGCGGTACTGCGCGTGCGGCTGCGACGCTGCTGCAGAAGCGTGCGAACGCTGCCGATCAACACGATGGCCAGCAATGCCGACGCGATCCAGGCGGCGTCATTCATCGCGTCGTCTCCAGCGCATCCAGGTAGGCCTGGCCCATGCGATCGGGCGGCGTGCGCCGCGACACCTGTGGCGTGGGCCGTGACAACGCCCGCCACAGACGCGCGCGGAGTACCGCACGGCACGCGCCACAGTCCGGCGCGACCCGCAGCTCTTCGATGGCTGCGGCCAGGCTGAGCGGATCGGGCAGGCGGCTGTCGTTGCGCTGCAGCCACTGCGCGATGGCATCCAGGTCGGGCGTGCTGGCCGGGTCGGCAAGCTGTTGCCAGGCGCTCACGATGGCCGGCTCCGGCGCGGGCACCGCAGCGATGGGCAGGGTGCGGCTGGCCAGGTCGGTGCGGTCACCGCTGAGCCGGCGGCTTTCATCGATGGGCGGCAGCTCCGGGCCCACCCGTGCCAGGTAGATGCGCTCGGCCTGCTGCACCTGCTTGATGAAGGCCAGGGCTTTGTTGGCGTAGGGCAGCGCGGCGTCGGGTCGGCCCTGGCGCAGTTCGCCTTCGGACGACCACATCTGGTCCAGTGCGGCTTTCAGCGTGGCGCGGGTCTGCGGGTCGAGCAGGGTGGCGGCTTCGGCGTGGTCGTGGGTGTGGCCGTACTCGGACAGCACGTCGGTGGCGCTGCCGAACACCGGCGCTGCTTCCGCCGTGGCGGCCGCATGGTCATGGCCGTCATGGCCGGCCTGTGCGTGTTGGTTGGTGTCGGTCTGCGCATGGGCGTGGTCATCGGTGGCGTCGTGCGCGTCGGCCGTCGGGATGTCGCTGGTGGGCAGCGCGTCGCTGGTCGGCGGGGGCTTGGCGCCGCCCTCGCTTTCCTCGCCCAGGAACTGGCCGTAGCGCAGGCGCAGGATACGCTGGTCCACGCCGATGGCGTCGGCGCGCTTGATGAATTCTTCGGCAGGCAGCTGGCGACGCAGTTTGATCAGTGCCTCGGCGTCGATGATGATCTGGCGCTGGCTGCGGAAGTAGGCGGGCAACGTCTTCTTGACCATGCCTTCCAGTTCCGCGCCCTGCACCTGCTCCACGCTGGGCAGGCGCAGGATCACGCTGGTGCTCTGCGCGGTCTGTGGCGTGGGTGCACGGTTGTCGCGCACCTGCAGTTGGGCGATCACATCGTTGCCCGGCTCGGCACCCAGCGCGGCCAGATCGAGCGTGCGCGCGAAGCGGCGCAGCGTGGGCGTGCCGCTGCCGGCCAGGGTGAGGGTGTGTTCGCGGAAGGTGATGTTCTCGCCGCTGCCCTGGGCCAGGGTGATCTTCAGCTGGGCATCGGCGACCACGCCGTGGTCGTCGCTGGCCTCGAACTGCAGCGCCCACTGCCGTTGCCCGGCCGTGCCCAGCACCAGCGTGCGGTCCGGGGCGAGCACGCGCACGCGGGGCGGCTGGTCGGGCAGCACATCCAGGCGGTACAGGCGTTGCCCTGCCAGTGCAGGTACGGTGACCACGCGGTACAGCGCGGGGCGGTCGGCGGTCCATGTGCCGGTCCAGCTGTCGCGCTCGCGACGCAGGGCGACACGGCGGCCATCGTGGAATTGCAGCACGGCCTCGCTGGGCTGTGCGCTGAAGCGCAGCGACCACTGCAGGGCGCTGCCCTGGGCGACCTTTGCATCCAGCGTGCTCTGCACCCGCGCCGGCTGCCCGGTGTAGGCCGGGGCGTTGATCGCCAGCCGGCTGGACTGCAGGCGGGGCGGTTGTGCGGGGGTGGCAGGCGGGGCGGTGGCCAGCGCTGGCAGCGTCGTGCCGCCGCTGCTGCGCGGCCATCCCAGTGCCAGCGCAATCACCACCAGTGCAGCCAGCCAGGCCACCAGCAAGGCGCGGCGCGGCCACGCCGCGCGCAGGTCGGGCGTTCGTGCCTGCAACGCGGCGTGCACATGCGCGCGCTGGCGGTGCTGCAGGGGGTTGAGCGCATCGTCGGGCGCGAACAGCAGGTCGGCACTGTCCTGCAGCGCGGCGTGGCGGTCGAGCTGGCGGACCAGCCAGCGTCGGTCCAGCTGGCGGCTGCGCCACGTGGCCAGTGCGGCACCGGCCAGCAGCGTCACCAGCAGCACCCCCGTGGCGATGTCGAATCCGCCCAGGCGCAACGCCACGGCCGTGGCGCCCAACGCGAGCGGCAACGCCAGCAGCAGCGTTGACCACCACCGGCGTCGGCGTGCCTGCCGCCAGCGCTTCTGCAGGGCGGCGATCATGCCGTCCCCCCGCGCCGGGGCGACGTGGCCAGCCAGCGCTCAAGCGCAAACAGCAGCACGATCACGCCGAGCAGCCACGGCGCGAGGTCGCGTGGTTGCGGCGCGGGCGCGCGCGCACCGCGCACGGGTGCATGCGCGCTGGCGGCAACCCACTGCGGCGCGGCAACCGGGCGCACCAGATGCAGCAGCTGCCGGGGGAAGTGCGGGTCGCGCAGGGCGGGCGACGCCGCGGGCGAGACCGCCGCGTGGAAGCGCAGCAGACGCCCGCTGCCGACCCGGTACTCGCTGAGCACCGCCTGGCCCTGTGCATCGCGCAGCACCACAACTCCGGCCGCGCCGGGCGGCGTCGGGGCGCTGCCCAGCACGGTGCCGCCGCCCGCCAGCCAGGCCTGCCACGCCGGCGGCAGCGGCGCCGTGGACGGCCACACCCCGATCGCGTCGGTGCCCGGCACGGCCGTGCTGGCCGGCGCGAGCGGCGCGGCGCTCCAGGCGCGCTGCACCGCACTGAACACGCGCTGCGCCTGTGCATCGGCATCGACGCCCAGGTGCAGGCGCGGCGCGCGTGTCGTTGGCCGCGCCGCGCTTGGTGGGGCCACCGCCAGAGGTTGCCACTGCACATTGCGCGACAGTCGCGGGCGTTCGGCGTCCGCGCCCGGCATCGGGTCGGGCACGTAAACGGTCAAGGGGGTGCCGGCAGGCAGCTGCTGATCCAGCTCGCGCAGCAGGCTCACCAGCGGTTGCGCGCCAGTGGGGGCGGGCTGTTCCAGCGGTGGGAAGCCCGGTGCCAGCCAGCGCCAGTCCGCGTTCGGCTGCCGTGCCTGCTGTGCGGCGACGTCAAGCCCGGGGGCCACGACAACCACCGGATGCGTATCGGCAGCGCTGCCCTGCAGTACCGGGCGCGCCAGCAGCAGGGCCAGGGCCGCCAGCAGCGCCAGGCGCACCAGCAGCAGCGGCCACTCGTCGAAACGCACGCGTTGGCGCGGCCGCACCTTGGCGCGCAGCCAGCGCAGGGCGGCAAAATCCAGCGGTGCGTACTGATGGCGACGCGCCAGGTGGACCAGCAGCGGCACCAGCCACGCGGCCAGCGCCAGCAGGCCCAGCGGGAACAGCAGCGCCAGGCTCATGCGCCGCCGCCCGCGCCGAACAGCGGGCGCAGCGGTGCATCCAGCGGTTGGTCCAGGTAGCCCACCGCATGGGCGATGCCGCTGGCGTGCAGGCGTGCCTGCAGTTCGCGCTGGGCCTGGGCGAAGCGGACCAGGTAATCGGCGCGGATGGCGCGCCCGTCGCCCAGCAGTTCCTCGCCGGTTTCCGGATCGCGGAAGCGATGGCCGTCGGTGAACGGAAAGTCGCGCTCGTCGGCGCTCAACAGCTGCACCTGCAGCACCTCGCGGCGCGCGGCAGCCAGGCGTTCCAGCAGCACGGTGCCGGCCGCGTCGAAACCATCGCCGAGGGCCACCAGCAGGTCGGCGGGCTGCACGCGCTCCCATACCGGGCGCAACATGTCCATGGACGGCCAGCCGCCGTGCGCGCGCAGCTGGCGCAGCAGCAGGTGCACACGGTCGCGCTGGCGTGGGCCGCTGCCGGCCGGCACCAGCTGCACGCCGTGTCCGTTGACGGCGATCACGCCGAAACGGTCGCCCTGCTGCAGCGCCAGTTCGACCAGGCACGCGGCAGTGGCGCAGGCATGGTCCAGGCGCGACCAGTCCGGGCGGGCGCGGTCGTACTGGGCGGCCGAGGCGCTGGCATCCACCAGTACCCAGCTGGTGATCGGGCTTTCGCGCTCGGATTCGCGCACGAAGAAGCGGTCCGAGCGGGCGTACAGCTTCCAGTCGATCTGGCGCAGTTCGTCACCCGGCTCGTAGGCGCGGTACTGCGCGAACTCCAGCCCGGCACCGCGGCTGCGGCTGGCATGCTGGCCAATGCCGTGCGCACCGCGCGCGCGCCGCGGCACCAGGCGCAGCGCCTTCAGGCGGCTGCGCACGTCGGCGGGAATGGCAATGGGGGCGTGCAGCGTCACGGCGTGCTCAGGCGGGGAACGGCACGGCCTGCAGCAGCGCGGCGATCACATCGTCGGCACTCTTCTGCTCGGCCTCGGCGGCGAAGGACAGCAGCAGGCGATGGCGCATCACCGGTGCCACCAGCGCCTGCACGTCCTCACGGGTAGCGGCGAAGCGCCCCTGCAGCAACGCGCGCGCCTTGGCCGCCAGCACCAGCGACTGCCCGGCACGCGGGCCGGCGCCCCACTTGATCCACTGGTTGATCGCCTCCGGGGCGGTGGTGCCCGGACGGCTGGCGCGCACCAGCCGGGTGATCCAGGTGAGCACGTCATCGCTGACATGCACCTGGCGCACGGCGGCCTGCAGGGCCAGCACGTTCTCGGCGTCCATCACCTTGGGCACGCTGCCCGTGGCGCTGCCGGTGGTCTGCAGCAGGATGTCGCGCTCTTCCTGTTCGGTGGGGTAATCCACGCGCACGTGCAGCAGGAAACGGTCCAGCTGCGCTTCGGGCAGAGGATAGGTACCGGCCTGCTCGATCGGGTTCTGCGTGGCCAGCACGAAGAACGGGGCAGGCAGGGTGTAGGTGGTACCGGCGTAGCTGACCGTGCGTTCCTGCATGGCTTCCAGCAGCGCGGCCTGGGTCTTGGGCGGGGTGCGGTTGAGCTCGTCGGCCAGCAGCAGGTGGGTGAAGATGGGGCCCTTCTGGAACCGGAAGTGGCGGTGGCCGGTGCCGTGGTCTTCCTCCAGCAGCTCGGTGCCCAGGATGTCGCTGGGCATCAGGTCCGGGGTGAACTGCACCCGGCGGAACTGCAGTTCCAGCGCCTGGCCCAGTGAGCGCACCAGCAGGGTCTTGCCCAGCCCGGGCGCACCTTCAAGCAGGCAATGGCCGCCGGCCAGCAGGCCGATCAGCAGCTGCTCCACCACCGCGTGCTGGCCCACCACGGCCTGGCCCAGCGCGGTGCGCAGGTGCTGCAGTTTGGGGAGAAGGTCATCCAGGCGGTCGGTGGTCATAAGGCGCTCGCATCAATCGGCGTAGAGCCACGCCATGCGTGGCTGGAGAATCAGGAAGAAAGCTAGTTGTTCAACGCGTACATCACGATGTTGACCGCGAAACGGGTGTTGTCTTCGGCCAGGAACCGCTTGTTGCGCCAGTCGTAGTCCCACTCGCAGCCATAATCCTTGTTGCTGTAGAGCAGGCCCAGCCGGCCATCTACCTCGATGCCCTTGAGGTAGTCATGCACCAGGTCATCGCCCCAGCCATTGAGCTCGAAGCCGGTGGCGGGCGGCCCGTCGGGGAAGCGGAAGAAGCTGCGGTACAGCGCATGGTTGTTGGGCAGTTTGTTCAGCGCCCTGGGGCCGAACAGCCTGGCCATCTGCGCCTCGAACGACTTCGCAAACAGGCCGTCGATGTCGTGGTTGCAGTCATCCACGAACACGAAACCCCCGTTGCGTACATAGCGCACGAAGTTCTGCCGTTCGGCGGCGTTGAACTCCACCAGCTTGTGCCCGGCCAGGTAGCAGAACGGCGCTTCCAGCATGCGCGGGTCGGACAGGGCGATGACATGCTCGGTCGGGTCCACGCGCAGGGAGGTGTAGTCGATCAGCGAGGTGATCACGTTGGACGGCATGCGCGCATCCACGTCCCAGTCGCCGGAGTCGTACTTGAGGCGGGTGAACCAGAAGTCGTAGCGTCCGGCCTGGGCGCGCGCCGGTGAGGGCAACGCCGCGAATGCGGCGCTGCCCAGCAGCAGGCGCAGGAACTGCGCGCGGTTCATCCGTGCATCAGACCGCGTCGGACAACGAGGTGAAGGTGAAATCGCGCAGCTTCATCGGCGGAATCATCATCACGAAGTTCGACTCGTCACCGGCCACGCGCACCGGCTTGCCCAACTCTTCGATGTTGTTGAGCATGATCACCGGCGACTCGTTGAAGCGGAAATTCTTCACCGGGTACTTGATCTGGCCGTTCTCGATGTAGAAGGTGCCGTCGCGGGTCAGGCCGGTCAGCAGCACGGTCTGCGGATCGACCATGCGGATGTACCAGGTACGGGTGACCAGGATGCCCTTCTGGGTGCCGCGCACCAGCTCGGCGGTGCTCTTGTCGCCACCGCTCATCAGCAGGTTGCCCGGGGTGGCATTGGCGGTCTTGCCCTGCTTCTGCGCCCAGAAGCGCGTGTATTCCAGGTTGGCGACCTTGCCGTTCTCGATGATCGGCAGCTTGCCGCGCGGCATGCCTTCGCCGTCCCACGGCAGAACCGGGGCTTCGGGGTGCCACGGGTCGGCATGCATGTTCACGCGCGGGTCGTAGACCTGCTCGCCCAGCTTGTTGCCGCCGCCTTTTTTGGACAGGAAGCTGCGGCCTTCGTCGGCCGAGCGCGCACTGAAGAAATTCATCATGAAGCTGATCAGGCCGGCGGCAGCGGCCGGCTCCAGGATCACCGTGTACTTGCCCGGCTCCAGTGCCTTGGCCTCGGACGACTCGGTGGCCTTGCGCATCGCGATCTGGATGTCCTGGTCGGCCTTGAAGTCGGCCGCATCCTTGAGGTTGCGACCCACCCAGCCCGAACCGCGGCCATCTTCGGTGCGCACGGTGCAGGTGTAATCGAAGTTGGTGCTGCGCTGGTAACCGAAGTTGCCGTTGCTGTTGGCGGTGGCGTAGAAGCCCTGGCCATCTTCCAGGAAGCCGGCGGCGATCAGGCCCTTCCCACGGCACGGGGCGATCGAGTCGGCGGCGACCTTGGCGCGGAACGCCGGGTCGATGGCGGCGGTGGACGCGCTGAAGGTGGGGCTGGAGGTGTAGGTCTGCTTGCCGATGGCCGGCATGAACTCCGGGTTTTCCGGGGCCAGGCGGGCCAGGTCTTCGGCGCGGCGCACCACGCGTTCCAGCGCGGCATCGTCGAACTCGTTGATCGAGGCGGTGCCCACGCGCTTGCCAAAGGCCACGGTGACGGCCAGTTCGGTGTTGTCCACGATGCCGCTGGTGGACACGTTGTTCAGCGCGAAACGGATGTTGCCGTTGATCGAGCCGGCCAGCACGGCGGTGCATTCATCGGCCTTGGACAGCGCGATGACCTTGTCGAGGATGGCCTTGGCTTGTGCTTCGGTGAAGATACTCATGATTCGTAGGCTCCTGACCGGTCAGCCGAGGCTGCGCGCGGTGTTGATGACGTTGATGCCGTTGAAGCGCGCGGTGGACGACCCGTGCGAGACCGCCGAGACCTGGCCCGGCTGGCCCTTGCCGTCGAAGAACGAGCCGCCCAGGCGGTAGTCGCGTTCGTCGGCCACGGCGCTGCAGGCGTTCCAGAATTCCGGCGTGCGGATCTGGTAGGCCACGTCTTCGAGCATGCGGGTGATCTTGCCGTTCTTGATCTCGTAGAACAGCTGGCCACCGAACTGCGCGTTGTAGCGCTGCTGATCGATGGAGAAGGAGCCATCACCGATGATGTAGATGCCGTTTTCCACGTCCTTGACCAGGTCGGCCACGCTCAGCGGGGTCTTGCCCGGCGCCATCGACACGTTGGCCATGCGCTGGAACTGCACGCTGGACCAGGAATCGGCATAGCAGCAACCGTCCGAGGCGGTCTTGCCCAGGATGTGGGCCTGGTCGCGGATGGTCTGGTAGTCCACCAGCTTGCCGTCGCTGATCAGGTCCCAACGCTTGGTCTTGACGCCTTCGTCGTCGTAGGCCACCGCGCCGAGGCTGCCCGGCTGGGTCTTGTCAGCGAAGATGTTGACCTTGTCGCTGCCGTACTGGAAGTGCTGTTCGCGCTTGTCCAGGGTGGCGAAGCTGGTGCCGGCGTAGTTGGCTTCGTAGCCAAGCACGCGGTCCAGTTCCAGCGGATGGCCGACCGATTCATGGATGGTCAGCCAGGTGTGCGAGGGGTCCAGCACCAGGTCGTACTTGCCCGGTTTGACCGACGGCGCCTTCAGCTTCTCCTGCGCCTGCTTGGCCGCAGCGATGGCGTCTTCCTTCATGTCGTAGGACGAGCTGTAGTTGACCACCCCGTTGGGGGTGAGCACCTTGCCGGCGGCGGCGCCATCGAGATACTCGTAGCCCATGCCCATCGGCGCGGACAGGCCCTCGCGGGTGCGGAACTTGCCGCTGGCCTTGTCGATGGCGGTGATGGTCATCGGGGCCCAGATGCGGTGCACGTCCTGGTCGATGTAGGAACCATCGGTGGAGGCGAAGTACTTCTGCTCGTTCACCAGGAACAGCATCGAGTTGACGAAGCTGGCGCCGGCGGCCATCGCCGCGGCGTTGACGTCCAGCAGCAGGTCCACCTTCTCCTTGATCGGCACGTCCATCGCGTTCTTGCGGATGGGCGTCTTCCAGCTCACTTCACCCACGCCCGGCGCGGCGGCCAGCTGTACCGGCGCGGTCTGCACACCTGAGTTGGCCTTGGCGATGGCGGCCGCCTGCTGTGCGGCGCGTGCCACGTCGGCGGTGCCCAGCTGGTTGGTGGCGGCAAAGCCCCAGGCGCCGTTGACGATCACGCGGATGCCCACACCGGTCGATTCGGTGTTGACCACGTTCTGCACCTTGTCTTCGCGGGTGATCACGAACTGGCGCAGGTAGCGCCCGATGCGGACGTCGCAGTAGGTGGCGCCGGCCTGGCGGGCAGCGGCCAGCGCGGCATCGGCCAGGCGCTTCTTCAGCCCCAGGTCCAGCGTGCTGTGCAGCTGCTCGGCGGCGATCACCTTGCCGAAGAATGACGGCACGATCAGTCCGCCAGCGGTAAGCCCGGTCAGGGCAAGGAAGTCACGTCTTTGCAAGGCAGCTCTCCACGTCGGTGTGGGGGTGGCAGGGAAACGGCGACATCACAGCGACCGCCGGGGCGGTGGCCCCGATTCTTGCGGCCATCGGAAGGGGGCGTCAAATGACGAAATGCACGGTGGGCAGGGCATGCTCATCCCAGGCTGCGCGCGGTGTTGATGATGTTGATGCCATCAAAGCGCGTGGTCGACGAGCCGTGCGACACCGCCGACACCTGGCCGGGCTGGCCCTTGCCATCGAAGAACGAGCCGCCGAAGCGGAAGTCGCGTTCGTCGCAGATGGCGCTGCAGGCATTCCAGAATTCCGGCGTGCGGATCTGGTAGGCCGCGTCTTCGACCATGCCGGCGATCTGGCCGTTCTTGATCTGGTAGTACAGCTGGCCGCCGAACTGCGCGTTGAAGCGCTGCTGGTCGATGGAGTACGAGCCGCGGCCGTGGATGTAGATGCCGTTCTCCACGTCCTTGATCATGTCGGCCACGCTCAGCGGGGTCTTGCCCGGGGCCAACGACACGTTGGCCATGCGCTGGAACTGCACGCTCGACCAGGAATCGGCGTAGCTGCAGCCGTGCGATTCGGTCTCGCCCAGCAGGTGCACCTCGTCGCGGGTGGCCTGGTAGTTGACCAGGATGCCGTCCTTGACCAGGTCCCAGCGCTTGGTCTTGACCCCCTCATCGTCGTAGCCCACCGCGCCCAGGCTGCCGGGGGCGGTCTTGTCGGCGAAGAAGTTGACCCGTTCGCTGCCCCAGCGGTAGCCGGCGTCGCGCTTGTCCAGGGTGGCAAAACTGGTGCCGGCGTAGTTGGCCTCGTAGCCCAGCACGCGGTCCAGCTCCAGCGGGTGGCCGACGTTTTCGTGGATGGTCAGGAACAGGTTGGACGGGTCCAGCACCAGGTCGTACTTGCCCGGCTTGACCGACGGGGCCTTGAGCTTCTCGCGCGCCTGTCGCGCTGCGGCGATGGCATCTTCCACCGGGTCGTAGGAATCGCGGTAGGCGGTGATGCCGCCGGGCAGGGCGATCTTGCCGCTGGCGTCGCCATCCAGGAATTCGTAGCCCATGCCCATCGGCGAGGACAACCCGGCGCGCGTCCGGAACGTGCCGCTGCTCTTGTCGATCGCGGTCGCGGTGAACGGCAGCCAGATGCGGTGCACGTCCTGGTCGATGAAGGAGCCGTCGCTGGAAGCGAAGTACTTCTGTTCGTTGACCAGGAACAGGGTGGAATTGATGAAGTTGGCGCCGGCATTGAGCGCGGCGGCGTTCAAGCTCAGCAGCAGATCCACCTTGTCCTGGATCGGCACGGCCATCGCGTTCTTGCGCAGCGGCGTTTTCCAGCTCACCTCGCCCACGCCCTGCACCGGCGCCAGCTGGACCGGACGGGTCTGGACGCTGGCGTTGGCCCGGGCGATGGCCGCGGCCTGCTCCACCGCGGCCTTCACCGCTGCCGGCGTCTGCTGGTGCGTCGCGGCAAACCCCCAGGCGCCGTTGACGATCACCCGGATGCCGATGCCCGACGATTCGCGGTTGGTGACATTCTGCACCTGCGCCTCGCGGGTGATCACCGCCTGGTTGAGGTAGCGCCCGATGCGCACGTCGCAGTAGCTGGCGCCCAACCGTTTGGCGGTGCCCAGTGCGGCCTCGGCCAAGGCCTTCTTGCGGGCCACGTCGCCCGGCTCGAGCAGCTGCTCGGCGGCGATCAGGCGGGAGTGCGGCAGCATCAGGCCAGCCAGGCCCATTCCAGACAGCGTCAGAAACTCACGGCGTTGCACAGCTTGCGATTCCCCGGGTACGGTCGCGGGCGAGAGGCCGGCGACAGTGGACAAGTCCTCGACTTTCGGTGGCACGCGGCAGTGGCACAAGTGACTGCGGTCATGGTTGGATGTGTCTTGTCCAATTCATCTTGAGCACTGCATGAGCCAGCAACAGTGGTCCGAGGCCTGCGAACGCAACCGCGCGCCGATCCTGGCGGTGCTGCAGCGCCACCTGCACGACCGCACGCGCGTACTGGAGATTGGCAGCGGCACCGGGCAGCACGCGGCGTACTTCGCCGCGCAGCTGCCGCACCTGCAGTGGCAGGCCAGCGACCACCCGGACTACCTGGCGGGCATTGCCGAGCGTCTCGCCAAGGCGGCCCTGCCCAATGCACCCGCACCGTGGCCGCTGCAGGCGGTGCTGTCGCCCCGCCCCGGCCTGGCCCCGCTGCCGGCGGCGCCGCTGGGCTTCGATGCAGTGTTCAGCGCCAACACGCTGCACATCATGAGCTGGGCGCACGTGCAGGCGTTGTTCGCCGGGTTGCCGGCGGTGATGGCGGACAACGCGCTGCTGTGCATCTACGGGCCGTTCAACTACCACGGTGCGTTCAGCAGTGAGAGCAACCGCCAGTTCGATGCGTGGTTGAAGGCGCGCGATCCCGAGTCGGGCATCCGCGATGCGGAAGCGGTGGACGCGCTGGCCGCGGCGCAGGGGCTGGCATTGGTTGAGGATGTGGCGATGCCGGCCAACAACCGGCTGCGGGTGTGGCGGGTAGCCGACCAACGGTCGGCTCTACCGGGGTAGTGGGCCGGGGCTCTGCAGCAGCCGACCAACGATCGGCGCTACCGGGGTAGTGGCCGGGGTTCTCCAGCAGCCGACCAACGGTCGGCTCTACCCGGGGTAGTCGGCCGGGGGGCGCTACCCCCGGCGTGGTAACGGTTGCCGGTGCGGTGCGACCGTTGTCCTCATGCCACCTGCACGATATGCAGGGCGCGCGGGTTCTTCCACTGCGCCAGCAGCGTGGCTTCGCGGGCCTTGGCCTTGTGCAGGTGCGCTTCCTTGACGTGCCCGTAGCCGCGGATGTGTTCGGGGATGCTGGCGATCTCCACCGCCAGCGCCACGCGGTCATCGCGCAGGCCGTCCAGCAGCAGCGCCACGGTCTGTTCGTAGTCGGCGATCAGCTGGCGCTCGCCCCGGCGTTCGGCGGTGCGGCCGAACACGTCGAAGGTGCCGCCGCGCAGGAACTTCAGCTTGGCCAGCAGGCCGAACGCCTTGAGCATCCACGGGCCGTATTCCTGCTTGATCAGGCGGCCCTGCTCATCCTTCTTCGCAAACAGCGGCGGGGCCAGGTGGAAGCGCACCTGGAAATCGCCCTCGAACTGCTGCTGCAGGCGGCGCTGGAACTCGCCGCTGGTGTACAGCCGCGCCACTTCGTACTCGTCCTTGTAGGCCATCAGCTTGAAGTAATAGCGCGCCACGGTTTCGGTCAGCGCGGTGCTGCCCACCGCGTCCCACTCGGCGGCCCGCACCTTGTCCACCAGCGCGCGGTAACGCGCGGCGTAGGCGCTGTCCTGGTAGTCGGTGAGGAAGCGCACGCGGCGCTCCACCAGCTCGTCCAGCGAACGCGACAGGCGCTCGTCGTCCAGCGGCAGGAACGCCACCTCTTCGCCCACGCCATGGCCGGGCAGGCCCCGCAGCTCGCGTTCGTCGCCGGTGTCGCGCGGGGCCGCATTGGCGCCCCATTCGTTGCCTTCCCACTCACCCGGCGGCAGGTCATGCAGCGGGCCGGGGGTGCGCTCGGCATCGGTGTGGCCGTTGCGGACCAGGCCAGCGGCCTGCTGCACGGCCTGCGGGTCCACCGCGGCCAGGCGGCCCCAGGCGAACGCCTGCTGGTTCATCTGCACGGCCGCGCCGTTGAGTTCGATCGCACGCATCAGCGCCTCGAACGAGATCGGCACCAGCCCCTGCTGCCAGGCATAGCCCAGGATGAACAGGTTCGACGCGATCGCATCGCCGAGCAGGGCGGTGGCCAGCTGGGTGGCATCGAGCAGCAGCGGCTCGCGCCCGCCCAGCGCCACGCGGATGCCGGCAATGATGTCCGCCGCCGGGAACTGCATGTCCGGGCGCGTGGTGAAGGTGCCCGGCATCGCTTCATAGGTGTTGAGCACCACCTGCGAGCGCTCGGCGCGCACCTTGGACAGTGCCCAGTAGTCGTTCACCACCACCATGTCGCAGCCCACCACCAGGTCGGCCTCGCCGGCGGCGATGCGCACCGCGTGGATGTCTTCGGGTGTGCGCGCGATGCGGATATGGGTGGTCACCGCGCCGCCCTTCTGGGCCAGCCCGGTCTGGTCGAGCACGCTGGCGCCCTTGCCCTCCAGGTGCCCGGCCATGCCCAGCAACGCACCGATGGTGACCACGCCGGTGCCACCGACGCCGGTGATCAGGATGTTCCAGGGCTGGTCCAGCGTGGTGCGGAAGGTCGGCGACGGCAGGTTGTCCAGCAGCGCGGTCTTCGAACTGCGCGCGCCCTTGCGCGGCTTGCCGCCGTGCACGGTGACAAAGCTCGGGCAGAAGCCGGTGGTGCAGCTGTAGTCCTTGTTGCAGTTGGACTGGTCGATGTCGCGCTTGCGCCCGAATTCGGTTTCCTTGGGCAGCACAGACACGCAGAAGCTCTTCTGCCCGCAGTCGCCGCAGCCTTCGCAGACCAGCGAATTGACCACCACCCGCTTGGGCGGGTCGACCAGCTTGCCGCGCTTGCGGCGGCGGCGCTTTTCGGTGGCGCAGGTCTGTTCGTAGATCAGGATGCTGGTGCCCTTCACCTCGCGCAGCTGCTTCTGCACCGCGTCCAGTTCGGCGCGGTCATGGAACTCCACGCCCTCGGGGAACAGCTCGCGCTTGTTCCACTTGCCGATCTCATCGCTCACCAGCACGATCGTCTGCACGCCTTCGGCACGCATCTGGTGGGCGATCTGCGGCACGCTCAGGGTGCCGTCCACCGGCTGCCCGCCGGTCATCGCCACCGCGTCGTTGTAGAGGATCTTGTAGGTGATGTTGACCCCGGCCGCGATGGCCTGGCGGATCGCCAGCGAACCACTGTGGAAGTAGGTGCCATCCCCGAGGTTCTGGAACACGTGCTCGGTGTCGGTGAACGCGGCCTGCCCGGCCCAGGTGACGCCTTCGCCGCCCATGTGGGTGAAGGTGTCGGTGCTGCGGTCCATCCAGGTGACCATGTAATGGCAGCCGATCCCGCCCAGCGCGCGCGAGCCTTCCGGCACGCGGGTAGAGGTGTTGTGCGGGCAGCCGGAGCAGTAGTGCGGCACGCGCGGGAAGCTGGCACGCGGCAGGGCCAGCTCGGCTTCCTTTTCGTCCATCCAGCGCAGGCGCTGTTCGATGGATTCATTGGTGAAGAAACGCTGGATGCGACGGCCGATGACGCCGGCGATGGTGGCCGGGGTCAGCTCGTTGGTGGACGGCAGGATCCAGGTGCCGGCCTCGTCGTACTTGCCCACGATCGACGGGCGCGGACCGGCGCTGGCCGGCCAGTTGTAGAACTGTTCCTTCATCTGGCGCTCGATGAAGGCCCGCTTCTCCTCCACCACCACGATGTCTTCCAGGCCCTGCGCGAAGCGCGCGATGCCCACCGGCTCCAGCGGCCAGGTCATGCCGACCTTGTACACGCGGATGCCGATGTCGGCACAGGCCTGCTCGTCCAGCCCCAGGTATTCCAGCGCCTGCAGCACGTCCAGGTAGCTCTTGCCGGTGGTGACGATACCCAGCCGCGCGCGCGGCGAATCCATCACCACCCGGTCGATGCTGTTGGCACGGGCGAAGGCCTGCGCGGCGGCAACCGCATACCGGTGCAGGCGCATTTCCTGGTCCAGCGGCGGATCCGGCCAGCGGATGTTGAGGCCCCCGGCCGGCATCTCGAAGTCTTCGGGCAGCACAATCTTCCGCGCGAACGGGTCCACCTGCACCGAGGCCGAGGATTCCACGGTCTCGGCAATGGTCTTGAAGCCGATCCAGCGGCCGGTATACCGGCTCATCGCCCAGCCGAGCAGGCCCATGTCCAGGATGTCCTGCACCCCGGCCGGGTTCAGCACCGGCATCATCGCGCTGACGAATTCATCTTCGCTGCCATGCGGCAGGGTCGAGCTGCGGCAGGCATGGTCGTCGGCGGCCAGCGCCAGCACGCCGCCATGCACCGAGGTGCCGGCCGCGTTGGCATGCTTGAACACGTCGCCGCAGCGGTCCACACCGGGGCCCTTGCCGTACCACATGCCATACACGCCCTGGACCTTGGCGCCCGGGAACAGGTTGGTCTGCTGGGTTCCCCAGACCATGGTGGCGCCCAGGTCCTCGTTGAGGCCGGGGGTGAACTTCACCCGCGCCGCCTCCAGGTGCTGGCGGGCCCGCCACAGTTCCAGGTCGAAGCCGCCCAGCGGGCTGCCGCGGTAGCCGCTGATGAAGCCGGCGGTGTCCAGCCCGGCGGCCTCGTCGCGCAGGCGCTGCATCAACGGCAGCCGCACCAGCGCCTGTACCCCGCTCAGGTAGATGCGGCCATCGGTACGGGTGTACTTGTGGTCCAGCGTATAGCTGGCGTCCAGGCCACCGGCGTCGGGCTGGTTGGCGGAGGAGGGCGAGGTGAGTTCGGCGGTACTGGTCATGGCTGGCCCGGGAAGTCGGCTGGCACGGCCGCAGCAAACACGACCGGAAAGGCGCGGATTGTAGCAGTGGCGCCAAAATGGACCTCGGGCACTCGCATCCGGGCGCACGCTGGGGTTAGGATCGGGATGGGAGGTTGTTGTGACAACCCGGGGGAGTTTGCATGGCAGTGGCAAGACAGGGGCGCGCCGGCGTGACGCTGGCGGCTGGTTTGGCTGCGGCGTTGATCGCCGCAATGACGACATTCGGGGTGGCAGCGCAGCCGCTGCCCGCAGTGCAGGAGTTCTACTTCGACACCGACGCCGCCGCCGTTCCAATGGTGGTGGTGCCTGCCGACAGTAGTGACCTGGTGGACCAGCTCATGAAGCAGCGCGAGCGCGGGCGCAAAGCGCTCGATGCCACCGTGCAGCTGGCGGGCGTCGCGTTCTCGCAGGGGC
This sequence comes from Stenotrophomonas sp. 2619, assembly GCF_040548725.1. Classification (NCBI taxonomy): domain Bacteria; kingdom Pseudomonadati; phylum Pseudomonadota; class Gammaproteobacteria; order Lysobacterales; family Lysobacteraceae; genus Stenotrophomonas; species Stenotrophomonas sp. 2619. Next base: position 207,473 of record NZ_JBEPSF010000002.1, read on the forward strand.
GCCCGGAGCTGGGCCGCACCCTGTACGCGGAGGCAAGCAGCAGCGCGCTGCCGACCACGGCGGCGGGGCGCGCGGTGCGCTGGAACTACGGCTGGGACCTGTTCCGGCTGGGCGAGGTGGAGGCGGCGCTGGCGCAGTGGAGCACGGCCCAGGGCGGCATGCGCGGCAACCCGTCCTGGGTGCCGGCCACCTACGCGCTGGCGTTGTGGACCCTGGGGCGCAAAGACGAGGCCGTGCAGTGGTACGCCGCGGCGGCACGCACCGAGCCGCAGCAATGGGGCAGTTCGGCACGCTACGCCGACCTGCTGCCCAGCTGGCGCGACAGCGAGCGGGCCACCCTGGCCGAGGTGCAACAGGCCTGGGCGGCACAACCGCCGGCCTGGCCCTGAGCCACCGGGCGGCGCCTGCGGCGCCCGCCCGGACCGGTCACGTGGCACGTCGCTTCGACCAAGGTCGGAGCGGCGGCGGCCTGCGCATCGGCTAGGCTGTTGCGATGGCTTTCGATGCATTCGCCCTGATCCTGACCATGCTTGGCCTGGGCATGCTGTTTGCGCGCCTGCGCGCGCTGCCTGACACCAGCGCCGAGGTGCTCAACCGCGTGGTGTTGTATGTGTGCCTGCCCGCGGCGGTGCTCACCTACGTGCCGCGGCTGCACCTGGATGCCAGCCTGATCGGGCTGATGGCCACGCCCTGGCTGCTGATGCTGGCCAGTTGGGCGCTGGTGTCGTTGGCCACGCGCCTCTGCGGGTTTGCCCGCGACGTGCACGCGGTGCTGCTGATCTGCGTGACCCTGGCCAACTCCAGCTTCATCGGCTACCCGATGGTGCGCGCCCTGCTGGGCGACGCCGCCTTGCCCTACGCGGTGGTCTACGACCAGTTCGGCACGTTCCTGCTGCTGTCCACCTTCGGCCTGTACGTGATTGCCCGTTACAGCGGCGACACCCCGCCCACGGCGGCCCAGGTGCTGGCGCGCATCGCACGGTTCCCGCCGCTGTGGGCGCTGCTGTTCGCGCTGCTGCTGATGCCCGAACAGCCGCCCGCGTGGATCGGCAACGGCCTCAAACAACTGGCCGATGCCATGCTGCCGCTGGTGATGCTGGCGGTGGGCCTGTCGATCCGGCTGCGGCTGTCGCGCGAGGAACTCACCCCGCTGGGGATCGGGCTGGGACTGAAGCTGCTGGTGATGCCCGCGCTGGCGGTGCCGATCTCGTGGTTGCTGGGCCTGCAGGGCACGATGGCGCAGGTGAACGTGCTGGAATCGGCGATGCCCACCATGATCACCGCTGCCGCCCTGGCGATCTCGCACCGGCTGGCTCCGCGGCTGGCCGCGGCGATGGTGGGGTACGGCATTCTAGTGTCGCTGGTGACGCTGCCGGCGTGGGTAGCAGTGCTGCAGCACCCCGCCTAGAAACCGGTAGAGCCGACCGTTGGTCGGCTGCACTACCAAGGCCACCGACACGCCGGCGCGCGTGAGCCCACCAACGGTCGGCTCTACCTCGGCGCGGCGGCGAAGTTTACTCGTCGGCGCTTACGGTGCGGCCGCGCGCCCATTCGCGCAGTGCGGTGACCTGTTCGGCCATCAGCACCGACAGCGGCCGGCTGCTGCGGATCTCGGCCATCAGCAGGTCGGTATCCAGCACGCGTTCCTCGGCATGGGCAGCGTACAGCCCGGCCACCACCGCCTGTTCGATCTCGGCGCCGGAGAAGCCGTCGGCCGCGGCGGCCAGGGCCGGCAGCGCGAACTCGTCGGCATTGAGCTGGCGCCGGCCCAGGTGCAGGCGCAGCAGCTCCACCCGGGTGTTGGCGTCGGGCAGGTCGACGAAGAAGATCTCGTCGAAGCGGCCCTTGCGCAGCAGCTCGGCCGGCAGCTCATGCACCTGGTTGGCGGTGGCCACGATGAACACCGCGCCCTTGCGCTCGGCCAGCCAGGTCAGCAGGTAGCCCAGCACGCGCCGCGACACCCCGCCGTCCTCGCCACCGCTGGCCAGGCCCTTCTCGATCTCGTCGATCCACAGCACGCACGGCGCCAGCTGCTCGGCCGAGGCCAGGGCGTCGCGCAGGTTCTTCTCGGTCTCGCCGTGGTACTTGTCGTACAGGCTGCCGAAATCCAGCCGCAGCAGCGGCACCCCGAAGCCGGCGGCGGTGGCTTTGGCCAGCATCGACTTGCCGCAGCCCTGTACCCCCAGCAGCAGCATGCCCTTGGGCGGGTCCAGCCCGGCCGGGCCCTGACCCCCGAGGAACACCGGGCGGCGCTGGTTGACCCAGCGCTTGAGCCGGTTGGCCCCGGCCACGTCGGCGAAGCGCGTGGTGTCGTATTCGAAGTGCAGGTGGCCGGCACGGTTGAGCAGCTCGAACTTGAGCCGGGCCAGTTGCGGCAGGTCGTCCTGGCTCAGCGCGCCGTCGGCGAAGATCAACTGCCGGCCGATGCGTCGCGCATCCACCATGCTCAGGCCGCGCAGGTTGTGCAGGATCTTCTTGACCGCCTCGTTGTCCACTTCCACCCGCCGCCCGCCGTTCTCGCGGGCGTAGGCTTCGGCCTCTTCGCGCAGCATCTTCAGCAGCGCGTTGAGGTCGGGCAGGCGCGGGTTGAAGCGGGTGGCCAGGGCTTCCAGTTCGGCCGGCAGCTCCACCTTGGCCCCGATCAGCACCAGCACGTGGGCTTCGCAGTGGCGGCGCTGGATCAGGTCGCGCAGGGCGCGCTGGTGGCTGGCATAGCCCAGGTAGGGGTGGAAATCGAGCAGCAGGTAGATGCCGCGCTGTTCGGCCTGGCGGATCATCTGCAGCGCGGAACTGGCATCGGGCGGGCCGACTGCGTCGTCCTCGCGGTCCATGTCGATGCGGCGCAGGCCCTCGGTGATGGACCAGCGGTGCAGGGCCCGCCAGACATGCATCAGGGTCTGCCGGAACAGCTCCACGATGCGACCCTCGTCCTGGGTCTCGATGATGATCAGCGGGGTGTTGGCGCGGATCAGCGCGCTCAGGTCCTGTAACTCGCTCATGCCGGCTTGCAGTCCATTGGATCGCGCACGATAGCAAAGCGCCGCCCCGTGCAGGGGTTCAGCAGCGCGACTATCTCCGTCACGGACGGCGGTGTACGCTGCGACGACGTTCCCCGGAAGCGAGGCTGGCATGAAGACGATCCTGGTAGCCGGTTCCAAGGGTGGGGTGGGCAAGACCACCGTCGCCACCCACCTGGCGGCGCATGCCGCATTGGACGGCAAACGGACCGTGCTGGCCGACGCCGACCCGCAGGGCTCCAGCACCCGCTGGGCGCAGCGCCGCGCGGTGCTGGAAAGCGCCGTGCTGCCGGTGGACGTCTACCGCAAGAAGGCCTGGGAGAAGCTGATCCCCGACGGCACCGATGAAGTGATCATCGACGCACCGGCCGGGGCATTGGCCGACGATCTGGGCCACTTCCTTGACGTTGCCGATGCCGTGGTGGTGCCGGTGCTGCCCTCGGCGCTGGACATCGAAGCCATCGTCGGCTTCCTCAACAGCCTGTCCAAGGTGCCGCGCGTGCATCGCCGCGCGCTGCCGGTGGGGCTGGTGCTCAACCGCACCAAGCCGTGGACCCAGACCTCCCAGCAGGCCATCCAGATGCTGGCCGAGTGGCCGTATGACGTTGTGGCGCAGCTGCGCGACAGCCAGAGTTACGTGGTGATGGTCGGGCTGGGACGCAGCCTGTTCGATTACCGCTCCGCGCAGGTGCGCGAGCACCAGAGTGACTGGGAGCCACTGTTGAAGTGGCTGAAGAAAGCCTGATCCGGAAGAGAGCCTTTATGCGAGAACTGATCCTGCTGCGCCATGCCCACGCCGAAGCCGCCAGTACCGGCCAGGCCGACCTTGACCGTCCGCTGTCACCGATCGGCCTGGCCGAAGCGGAAGCGGCCGGCCGCTGGCTGAAGGAGAACAACCTGCTGCCCGATTGCGTGCTGTGCTCGCCGGCGCGGCGCACCCGTGAAACCCTGGAGGCCGTGCTGGGCATCACCGGCTTTGTCGAAAAGCGCCTGGAGGATGCCGTCTACGACGCCACCCCGGGCACCTTGATGGGCCTGATCGAGGCCCGTGGCGATGTCGACCGGCTGCTGGTGGTCGGGCACAACCCCGGCCTGGAACAGCTGGTGGCGCTGCTCAGTGAAGGCACCAGCAGCGATTACCGTGGCATGCCGCCCGGCGGCATCGCGGTGCTGTCGGTCGACGGCAAGGCCAGCATCGAGCCCGGCGTGGCCACCCTGACCGCGTTCTGGTGGCCGTAGCCCATGGCGGTAGTGCGCGTGTTGTTGGGCTGCCTGCTGGCACTGGCAGCCGAAGCGGCCTGCGCTGAACCACCGGCGCCTGCCCCGCGCCAGGTGCTGGAGTTCGATACCGCGCGCTCGCGCTTCGGTTTCGAGATCCGCACCCGGCTGGGGCAGCGCATCGAAGGGGTGTTCCCGCGCTTCGAGGGGCGTATCGAGGTGCTGTCCGACGGGCGCCACCAGGTGCACCTGCGGATGTTCACCCGCTACGTGGAAATCCCCGGCAAGGCCCGCTACACCGGCTGGATGCGCGGCGAAGAGTTCTTCGATTCGGCGCGTTACCCGGTGGTCGAGTTCGACTCGGTGCCTTACTGGCCCGAGGTCGTGGACAAGGGCGGCGGGGTGGAGGGCCGGTTGATCCTGCGCGGGGTGAGCCACCCCGAGACCCTGCGGGTGGAGCCGGCGGAGTGCCCCCGGGCCGGGTATGATTGCGACGTGGTCAGCCGCGGCAATGTGCAGCGAGGCCGGTATGGAATGGACAGCTGGCAGCTTGCCTTGAGTGATCGAGTGACCTTCGTATTGCGAGCGCGTCTGAGCGAGGCGCCGAAACCGTGAACCCATTGTTGAAGATCGGGCTGCTGGCACTGCTGTTGCTGGTCAGCGGCTGTGCTTCGCTGTCCAACGCCGAGCGTGACCGCGCGGCTGGCATTGCCGTGCAGGCGCGGTCCACCGTGGTCGAGTGCAGCCAGGCGGACCGCTGCGCGCTCGACTCGCCGCTGCGCGGCCTGGGCGGCAAGGCGTTCGCTGCCTCCACCGAGGCCGCCCCGCAGCACTACGCCACCATCATCGATGAGGGCGAGGTGTCGCTGGTGGCGCGGTTGAACCTGATCCGCAGCGCTACCCGCAGCATTGATCTGCAGACCTACATCTTCGACAAGGACGACAGCGCCCGGCTGGTGCTGGATGAACTGCTGGGGGCGGCCCGGCGTGGGGTCAAGGTACGGGTGCTGATCGACCAGCTCTCGGCGATCTCGGACCTGGAGATCCTGGGGGCACTGGCCAGCAGCCACCAGAACTTCGAGCTGCGGGTGTACAACCCGACCTTCGGCAAGGCGCGGTTGAACTACTTCGATTACGCCGGCAGCGTGCTGTGCTGCTTCCGTCGCTTCAACCAGCGCATGCACAACAAGCTGCTGGTAATCGACGACGCACTTGGCGTGGTCGGTGGCCGCAACTACCAGGACGACTATTACGACTGGGACAGCGAATACAACTTCCGCGACCGCGACGTCCTCGTGGCGGGCCCGGAAGTGCGCGAAATGGCGGCCAACTTCGATGCGTTCTGGCGTGCGCCGCGCAGCGTGCCGGCCGAACGCCTCAACGACGTCGGCGGCCTGCTGCTCAAGCACGGCGCACCGCCGATGCCCCCGGCCGAGTTCCGCCACCCGCAGCGGATCGCGCGGGTCAGCGATGAAGCCAACGACCCCGCCTACGTCACCCGTGCGTTTGTCGACACCGCCCTGCCGGTGGCGTCGGTGCGCTACGTGGCCGACCTGCCGCGCAAGCACCGCCGCGAACGGCCCAGCCAACCGACCAACGGCCAGCACGTCACCGAGCCGCAGCTGGACGCACTGATTTCCAGCGCGCAGACCGAAGTGCTGCTGCAGACGCCCTACCTGGTACTGTCCAAGCCTGCGCGCAAGCTGTTCTCCGACCTGCGCAAGCGCGCGCAGCCGCCGCGCATCGTGGTGTCGTCCAACAGCCTGGCGGCCACCGACAACCCGATCGTCTACGCGCTGTCCTACAAGTACAAGCGGCGCAACCTGCGCGAACTGGGCTTCAACATCTACGAGTACAAGCCGTTCCCGCTCGATGCCCCGGTGGACTACCGCAACCTGCTGCCGGCCCCGCTGGGCGAGGCGCCGCCGTCGGACGGCAAGCGCAGCAGCCTGATCGGTGGCAGTGCGGCGGGCAGCAACGCGCGCGGCAGTGCCGGCAACGGCGACCGCCGGCGCGCCGCGCCTGACGCGGATGCGACGGCCAGCGTCACGCCGCGCCAGACAACCCCTGGCCCGGCCGCGCGCCGCCGCACCGACGGCAGCGTGGTCGAGCGCCGGGTACTGCGCGCCGAAACCCGGCCGTCGTTCCTGGGCACCAAGGCGGTCAACAAGCCGCTGCCGGTCACCCGCACCGGCGCGCGCATGGGCCTGCATGCCAAGTCGATGGTGGTGGACCGCCGCATCGGCGTGATCGGCACGCACAACTTCGATCCGCGCAGCGAGAACTACAACACCGAAGGCGCGGTGATCATCGACGACCCGGTGTTTGCCGAAGCGCTGGCGCAGAGCATCCTGCGCGACATCCACCCGCAGAACTCGTGGACGGTGGCGCCACGCACCAAGCCGCCGGTGTTGTCCGGCTTGAACTACAGCGTCGGCAAGGCATCCGAAGCGCTGCCCGTGCTGGATTTCTGGCCGTGGCGCTACGCCACCGATTACGAGTTCCAGCCCGGCCCGGACTGCCCGGCCCCGCTGCGCCGGCAGCACGAGGATTTCCATAAGTGCTACGTGGCCGTCGGCGACTTCCCCGAGGTCAACGTCGGCCCGAAATGGCTGCTGGTGCGCATGCTGACCGCCTTCGGCGCCGGCCTGGTACCCATCCTGTAAACCCTTGGTTCCACGGAGCTGCTGCATGTCCCAGGTATTCCGCGAGGCGGTGTCGATCGAGGCACTCAACGCACTCAGCCGCAACACCCTCATCGACCACCTGGGCATCGTCTTCACCGCCGCCGGTGAGGACTGGGTCAGCGCCACCATGCCGGTGGATGCGCGCACCCGCCAGCCCTACGGCATCCTGCACGGCGGCGCCTCGGTGGTGCTGGCCGAAACGCTCGGCAGCAGCGCCGGCAACCTGTGCGTGGACACCACCCAGCAGGTGTGCGTGGGCCTGGAGATCAACGCCAACCACATCCGCGCCATGCGCGGGGGCGTGGTCACCGGCACGGCGCGCGCGGTGCACGTGGGCCGCAGCACCCATGTGTGGGACATCCGCATCGAAGACGACGGTGGCCGCCTGGTGTGCACCTCACGGCTTACCCTGGCCGTGGTGCCGGCGGTCGCGCCGGGCTGATCGCGGCACTGCATGGATGCTGTGTTGCGTTGGCCGCCACAGTGCGCCGGCGCACTGTCGGCGCGGGCGCTGTGCCGCAACCGGGCAGCGGCTTGACCCCTTGCGGTCGCTGGCCCTCCCGCGTTATCGATTTGGCCGCTTGCGGCTGGCAGACCCTGCGGCGCTCGGGTATCGTGCGCGGATGAATTCCCCCACCCCGGCCTCACGTGGCGGCGTGGCGCGTGTGTGCCGTTACCTGTACCGCGTACCGCTGCTGCTGGTCCACCTGTTGCTGTTTCTGCCGATGCTGCTGATCGCCATGCTGCCCCCGTGGGGACGCATGCGCGTGGGCAACCGTCCGTTCGAGCACGTCGCGGTCAACGCATGGTCCAGCGGCCTGATGTGGATCTTCGGCTTCCGCCTGCACCGGATCGGTACGCCGCTGCCGGGCGCGGTGCTGTTCGTGGCCAATCATGTCAGCTGGGTCGACATCAACATGCTGCACAGCCAGCGCATGATGGGCTTCGTGGCCAAGCGCGAGATCGCCAGCTGGCCGGTGGTGGGCTGGTTGGCCGCCCGCGGCCAGACCATCTTCCACCAGCGCGGCAGCACCGAGTCGCTGGGCGGGGTGATGCAGGAAATGGTGGTCCGCCTGCGCGAGGGCAAGGCCGTGGGCGTGTTCCCCGAAGGGCGCACCCGCGGCGGCCATGAAGTGGGCCCGTTCCACGCCCGCATCTTCCAGGCCGCGGTGGAAGCCCAGGTCCCGGTGCAGCCGGTGGCGTTGCGCTATGGCTGGCGCGGCGACGCCCAGACCATCGTGGCGTTCGGCCCGGGCGAGAGCTTCTTCGCCAATTTCCTGCGCCTGCTGGGTGAGCCGGCCCGCCGCGCCGAGGTGCATTTCCTCGCGCCCATTGGTACGCACGACCTGGAAGGCCGTCGCCGCATCGCTGAAACTTCGCGGACGCGCATCCTGGCGGCGATGAACGCCGAGTAGCGCATGTCGGCTCTTCACGCGCCAGCGTCGCAACCGGGAGCAGGCTGCCGCCCATGTTGACCGCTGCCGACTACCGCCCGCCGCGTTGGCTGCGCAATCCGCACCTGCAGTCGATGCTCAGCTCCAGCCGCATGCGCATGCAGCGCGGCCTGATGCTGCTTGCCGCCACCGGGGCGATGACCGAAGAGCTGATCCTGGACGGCGGTCAGGGCGTTCGCCTGCAGGGCTGGCACAGCCACGTGGAAGGCCGCGAGCCGATCGGCATGGCGCTGCTGCTGCACGGCTGGGAAGGCAGTGCCGAGTCCAGCTACATGCGCATGACCGCCGCGCGCATGCTGGAGGAAGGGTTCGACGTGGTGCGGCTGAATTTCCGCGACCACGGCAACACCCACCACCTCAACCCGGGCATTTTCCACTCCAACCGCATCGACGAAGTGGTCCATGCCGCAGGCGATATCGCCCAGCGCTGGCCGCAGTTGCCGCTGGTCGCGGCCGGTTACTCGCTGGGCGGCAACTTCGTGCTGCGCCTGGCGCTGCGGGCGCCGTCGGCCGGGGTGCCGCTGCGCCGGGTGGCGTCGGTCTGCCCGGTGCTGGACCCGGCCATCACCATGGAGAGCATCGAGAACGGCCCGGCGATGTACGACTGGTATTTCCGCCGCAAATGGGCCGGCTCGCTGCGCCGCAAGCGCGACCTGTTCCCCGAGCTGAGCGACTGGGACGACCGGGTGCTCAAGCTGGACATCCGCGCCCTCACTGCCTGGCTGGTCGAGCACCACACCGATTTCGGCTCGCTGCAGGCCTACTTCGACGGGTACTCGATTGCCGGCGACCGGCTGGCCGGGCTGGACGTGCCGGCCGACATCCTGATGGCGCAGGACGATCCGGTGATCCCGTTCGCCACCTTCGACAACTGGCGCCTGCCGGCCCACGCCCACCTGGAAATCGCCCCGTGGGGCGGCCATTGCGGCTTCCTGGAGAACTGGCGCGGCGACGGCTTCTCCGAACGCTGGGTCTCCCAACGGCTGCGCGCCGAAGCCGTGCGCTGAGCGAGCTTGGCCCGGCGGGCGTGCTCTACAATCGAGGTTTGACCCACGCTGGACCGTCATGCAAGACAAGATCCTCCAAGCCCTGCGCCGCAATGCGGCCGACGATGCCGTGCAGCTTGCGCGCCAGTGGACCGCCGACGAGCCGGAGCAGCCGCAGGCGCACCGCTGGCTGGCGCTGTCGCTGCAGCAGCAGGGCCAGTTCGATGCCGCCCTGGAGAGCCTGCAGCAGGCCCTGGCGCTGGCCCCCGACAACGCCGACCTGCACCTGCAGCACGCCGGCCTGCTGCTGGCGCTGCGCCAGTTCGACGCGGCCGGGTCGGCGCTGGACCGCACCGCGTCGCTCAATCCCAATGAGCTTTCCGCCTACCTGATGCAGGCGCACATGGCGCTGCTCCGCAACGACGTGGACGAAGCCGAGCGCATCACCCGCACCGCCACCCGCCTGGACGAGGACAACCCCGAGCTGGCCGCGTTGAACGGCATGATCGCGCTGCGCCGGGGCGAGGGCGACCGCGCGCTGGCGTTGCTGTCGGCCGCCGCACGAGCACTGCCGGACGACGCGCGGGTGCTGTACGCGCTCGGGTTTGCCTACATGAGCAAGGACATGCTGGCCTTCGCCGAGCAGGCGTTCCGCCGCGTGCTGGAGCTCAATCCGGCCGTGACCTCGCTGCGCGCGCTGCTGGTGCAGCTGGCGCTGCGCCAGGGCAACAGCGAATCGGCCGCGGCCACGCTGCGCCAGGTGCTGGCCGAGCCCGACGGCGACACCCCGGCCACGCGCCGCCTGGCCGGTGAGCTGGAACTGCAGTCCGGCCAGCCGCTGCAGGCCCTGGAACATCTGTTGCCGGTGCTGGAACAGTCGCCCGCCGATCGCCACACGCTGCAGCTGCTGCTGATGGCCTGGCAGCGCCTGGGCCGCGAACAGCAGGCCCGCGACACCCTGGACGCATTGCTGGAAACCCACTCGCAGCTGCACGACCTGTGGCTGGCGCGGCTGTCCATCGAAGTGGTGGGTGCCGCCGAGGCGGTTGCCGTGGGCGAGCGCTGGCTGCAGGCGATGCCCGAGCACCTGCCGGCCCTGGAAACGCGCATGCGCCTGCACGACATGGCCGGCGAAGGCGAGGCGGCCGAGGCGATGGCCCGCCGCATCGTGGCGCTTGAGCCGGGCCGCGCCAGCGGCGAGACCCGCATCGTGGACGGCCTGCTGGCACGCGACCCGCAGGCGGCGATCGCCCACGTGCAGGCCATCCATGACAGCGCACCGGACGCGGCCAAGCCGACCCTGCGTACCTGGCTGGGCGCGGTCCAGGACCAGGCCGGGCAGCATGCCGACGCCCTGCGCAGCTGGGTGGGCGCGCACGCCGCCGAAGCCGGCCAACGCCTGCCGCTGCCGCCGCAGGCCAAGGCGCCGCTGAGCTGGCCGGACATGGGCACCATCGGCGAGGACACCGTGGCCCGCCCGATGCTGGTCTGGGGTGCCCCCGGGTCGGGCGTGGAGCGGGTGATCGCGGCCATCGCCACCGCCAGCGGCGTGCTGCGTGGCGATCGATTCGGCCAGACCCCGCCGGACGACGCCTTCCAGAGCTACCACACCCTGCAGAACCTCTCGACCGGCGCGCTCAGCCCCGAACAGCTGGTGGCGCAGTGGCGCGAGCAGCTGCCGTCGCGCGGCCTGGCCGACGCCAACGTGATCGACTGGTTGCTGTGGTGGGACAACGCGCTGTTGTGGGCGCTGCGCCCGCAGCTGCCCGAAGGCCGCCTGCTGGTGGTGCTGCGCGACCCGCGCGACATGCTGCTGCATTGGCTGGCGCATGGCGCACCGGCGCCGTTCGCGGTCAACGGGATCGACGAAGCGGCCGAATGGCTGGCGCGTTCGCTGGCCCAGGTGGCCACCCTGCACGAGCAGGACCTGTACCCGCATGCGCTGGTCAACATCGACGGCATCGGCAACGACCCGGCCGTCATGGCCGAACACCTCGGCCGTCTGTTCGGCATGCGTTTCCCGCCGGCGCCCACGCTGGGTCCGGCACGCCTGCCTGCCGGCCACTGGCGCCAGTACCGCGACGTGATGGCCGCGCCGTTCGCGCTGCTGACGCCGGTCGCGGTGCGCCTTGGTTACCCGGAAGAATGAGGAGTTCCGCATGCGCCTGAGCAGCACCAGCCTTCAGAATGGCCAGCCGATCGCGGCCGAATTCGCCGCGGGCGACGCCGCTGGCTTCGCCCCCAACCGCAACCCGCAGCTGGCCTGGAGCGAGGTGCCCGAGGGTACCCGTTCGTTCGCGCTGCTGTGCATCGACCCCGATGTGCCGACCGTACCGGACACGGTGGGACGGCACGACTGCACCGTGCCCCGCGACCAGCCCCGCGCCGACTTCGTGCACTGGGCCATGGCCGACATTCCGGCCACGTTGCGCGAGATCGCGGCCGGCAGCTGCAGCGAAGGCTTCACGGTCAAGGGCAAGACCACGCCGGCCGGTCCGGCCGGGTCGCGGCAGGGCCTGAATGACTTCACCGGCTGGTTTGCCGGCAACCCGGACATGGCCGGCCAGTACCTGGGCTACGACGGCCCGTACCCGCCGTTCAACGACGAACGCGTGCACCGGTATTTCTTCCGGCTGTTCGCACTCGACGTGGCGCAGCTGGACCTGCCGACCCCGTTCACCGCTGCCGATGTGCATCGGGCGATGCACGGCCATGTGCTGGCCGAAGCGGCGTTGCATGGCACCTACACGTTGAACCCGGCGCTGGTCTGATCCACCCGGCACACACGATCCGGTGGTAAAACGAAGAAGGGCGGCCTCTGGCCGCCCTTCCGCGTGTCAATTCCTGACCGTTTCCGACTCGACCACCATGTCCAGCACATACGCCAGCGACGAGCCGTCGGCCGGCGGGTTGGCGATCTTGTAGCGCTTCACGCGCACCACGTTGCGCACGCCGTCTTCGTGGGTGTAGCCCTCGATGGTGCCGTAGAAGTTCTCGAACGCGCCGGGGGTGCCCTGCTTGAGGCCCTTGTCATCGAACGACACTTCGCGGGTCTGCAGGCACTGCATGTTCGGGATCATCGGGTGCGAGCACGGCTTGGTCTGCGCGGCCACTTCCAGGAACACCGTCTCGCCTTGTCCGCCATAGCGGGTTTCGGCGGTCGGCTCGGGGTTGAAGACCAGCACGTCGCCGGCGGCGGTGCGCAGGGTCAGCTGGCCCTGGCCGGCCAGTTCAGCCTTGAGCGCGCCTTCCAGCCGCGCCCCCACGGCCTGGTCCAGCGCCATCAGCGCCTTGTCGGTGCAGGCCATCATGGTCGACGCCATCGGCGACACGGTCAGGGTGCCGTCGGCCAGGGTATAGCCGCCGCCCATGCGGTTGCAGGTGTTGCTGACCGACAGGCGGCCATCGTGGAAGTCCAGCGTGACCGGCTTGTCGGCACGGGCAAACAGGGCGTCCACGCGCTTGCCGCTGGCATCGGTGGCGCTGTCGAGCAGCCAGTGGTTGCCCTGCAGGCGCTGCACGTCCAGCTTGGCGGCGGCCTGGGTGTCGGCCGCAGCGGTCGGTGCGGGGGCGAGGTCGTCGCTGCCGGTACCGGCCGGTGCGTTGGTGGACGGGTTGCTGCAGGCGGCCATCAGGGCCAGCGGCAGGATCAGCATCAGGGTGCGGGTGCGGTTCATGGACATCTCCTTGGGAACCCGGGGAAAAACGGTGCAGCGTGCGAAACGGGGTCAGGCCGGCATCGGCCGTGTTCAGTTGCCAGCAGGCAACCACAGCAGCAGTGCCGCGCCCAGTGCGATGCGATAGAACGCAAACGCGGTGAATTTGTGTGACTTGATATAGCCCAGCAGCCACTTCACTACGACGAAGCCGGTGACGGCGGCGGCAAGGAAGGCCACGCCCACGTCGGTCCAGTTCTCGTTGCCGAGCTTGCCGTCCTTGGCCATTTCCAGGAACGCGTAGGCACTGGCGGCGAACATGGTGGGAATGCCCACCAGGAACACGAACTCGGTGGCTGCCGCGCGTCGGCTCAGCCCAAACAGCATCGCGATGAAGATCGCCGCCGCCGAGCGCGAGGTGCCCGGGAACACCCCGGCCACCACCTGCGCCAGGCCCACCAGAATGGCCACCTTCCAGGTCACCTCGTCGCGGTCGGGCAGGCGCGCGGTGTAGGTTTCCACGAGGATCATCCAGATGCCGCCGATGATCAGCGCCCAAGCCACCGGGGTGACCGTCTCGGGCAGTTCCCAGCCGGCCAGGCGCACCGGCAGGCCGACCACGGCCGTGACCAGGAAGGCCGTGCCCAGCTTCATCACGTAGTCGCGGTTGGCGCGCTCGTGCAGGCCGGTGGCCAGCGACCACAGCCGCTGGCGGAACACCAGGGTGATGGCCAGGATCGCGCCGGCCTGGATCACGATGTTGAAGAAGTCCGACCGCGCGCCCAGCCAGTGCTGGGCAATCAGCAGGTGGCCGGTGCTGGAGATCGGGAGGAATTCGGTAAGGCCTTCGAGGATGCCCAACAACAGGGCAGAGAGCAGGTCGGACATCGGGTGCGGGGACTCGGAATGGATGAAATCGCGGTAGAGCATAAAACATCAAACGCCGCACCAAATGTGTGCGTGGTGCGGCCGTTGCACCGATGTGGTGCGGCCGCTTCAGTGGCGAGCCGGGTGCGCGCCCAATGAAATCAACGGCTTGTGAAGATTCAAAAGTTGGCACGGCGATTGCTCTATCCACTTACGCAATCATCCATCCGAGGGTTTCACCGATGTCCGTGGAAAACGTTGAGAAGCTGATCAAGGACAACCAGATCGAGTTCATCGACCTGCGTTTCGTCGACATGCGCGGTATCGAACAGCACGTCACCTTCCCGGTGAGCATCGTGGAGCCGTCGCTGTTTGAAGAAGGCAAGATGTTCGATGGCAGCTCGATCGCCGGCTGGAAAGGCATCAACGAATCGGACATGGTCCTGCTCCCGGACCCGGCCAGCGCCTACATCGACCCGTTCTACGCCGACCCGACCCTGGTGATCAGCTGCGACATCCTCGACCCGGCCACCATGCAGCCGTATGGCCGCTGCCCGCGCGGCATCGCCAAGCGCGCCGAGGCCTACCTGAAGTCCTCCGGCATCGCCGAGCAGGCCTTCTTCGGCCCGGAGCCGGAGTTCTTCATCTTCGACTCGGTCCGCTTCGCCAACGACATGGGCCACACCTTCTTCAAGATCGATTCCGAAGAAGCCGCGTGGAGCACCGGTGACAAGTACGACGGCGCCAACAGCGGCTACCGTCCGGCGGTGAAGGGCGGTTACTTCCCCGTGCCGCCGACCGACTCGCTGCACGACCTGCGCGCTGAAATGTGCAAGACCCTGGAACAGGTCGGCATCGAAGTGGAAGTGCAGCACCACGAAGTGGCCACTGCCGGCCAGTGCGAGATCGGCACCAAGTTCAGCACCCTGGTGCAGAAGGCCGACGAACTGCTGCGCATGAAGCACGTCATCAAGAACGTCGCCCACCGCAACGGCAAGACCGCCACCTTCATGCCCAAGCCGATCGTCGGTGACAACGGCAGCGGCATGCACGTGCACCAGTCGCTGTCCAAGGGCGGCACCAACCTGTTCTCCGGCGACGGCTACGGCGGCCTGAGCCAGATGGCGCTGTGGTACATCGGCGGCATCTTCAAGCACGCCAAGGCCATCAACGCCTTCGCCAACTCCGGCACCAACAGCTACAAGCGCCTGGTCCCGGGCTTCGAAGCCCCGGTGATGCTGGCCTACTCGGCCCGCAACCGCTCGGCATCGTGCCGCATTCCGTGGGTGTCCAACCCGAAGGCGCGCCGCATCGAAATGCGCTTCCCCGATCCGATCCAGTCCGGCTACCTGACCTTCACCGTGCTGATGATGGCCGGCCTGGACGGCATCCGGAACCAGATCGACCCGGGCGCACCGAGCGACAAGGACCTGTACGACCTGCCGCCGGAAGAAGAGAAGCTGATCCCGCAGGTCTGCTCCTCGCTGGACCAGGCCCTGGAAGCGCTGGACAAGGACCGCGAGTTCCTGAAGGCCGGCGGCGTGATGAGCGACGACTTCATCGACGGCTACATCGCGCTGAAGATGCAGGAAGTGACCCGCTTCCGCGCCGCAACGCACCCGCTCGAGTACCAGATGTACTACGCCAACTGAGCAACCGGTGACGATGACGAAGGACCTCCCTCCCACCTTCGTCATCGTCACTGCCTTTCCGGCTGGGGAGCCGGCAAGGCACGCCGCAAAGCGGACCGTTGGTCCGCTGTAAAGGTAGAGCGGACCGTTGGTCCGCTGCACCACCAGGGGCAAGAGAGACCGGACGCGTGCCATGGGCCCCTCCTCCCTCCCGCGTCACCGCTACCGTGGCCCGCAAGGACCACGGCAGTGGCGAGGCCCATGCATCGTTCGGCGCACCAGGGGGCGGCCATGTGCAAGTGGCCGCCCGCTGACCTGACACCGGCCAGCAACACACCGCCGGTTCCATCCACCATCGGGACATGCGCATGAAACTGATCTCCGCCATCATCCGGCCGTTCAAGCTCGACGAGGTCCGCGAGGCCCTCTCCGATGCAGGCGTGTCGGGCATCACCGTGACCGAAGTGAAAGGCTTCGGGCGCCAGAAGGGCCACACCGAGTTGTATCGCGGCGCGGAGTACGTCGTGGATTTCCTGCCGAAGATCAAGATCGAAACGGTGGTCACCGACGACCGCCTGGACGCGGTGGTCGAGGCGATCCAGAACGCGGCCGGCACCGGCAAGATCGGTGACGGCAAGATCTTCGTGACCGCGGTCGAACAGGTCGTTCGCATCCGCACCGGCGAAATCGGCGCTGACGCGCTCTAACCCCACTCGGAGCCCACAATGAAGACCTCTTTGTTCACCGGGTGGCAAGCCCGGTTCCATGCCGTGTGCCTGTTGATGCTGGTCAGCGCGTTGGCCGTTGGTGCGTTCTCCAGCACCGCGCAGGCCCAGGCGCAGGTCACCCCGGCACCCTCGGAAACGGTCGCGGTCGAGCCGCTGCCCGTTGCCGCCGCGCCGGCTGCACCGGCCGCCGACGCCGCGGCCGCTGCCGCGCCCAGCTTCGACCACGGCGACGTCGCCTGGATGCTCACCTCCACCCTGCTGGTGCTGCTGATGGTGGTGCCCGGCCTGGCCCTGTTCTATGGCGGCCTGGTGCGCTCCAAGAACGTGCTGTCCATCCTCAGCCAGATCCTGGTGGTGTTCTCGCTGATCCTGATCCTGTGGGTGGCCTACGGCTACAGCGCGGTGTTCAGTGAAGGCAACGCCTTCTTCGGCTCGTTCACCGAGTTCGCCTTCCTCAAGGGCTTTACCCCCGATTCGGTCGGCAACACCCCGATCAAGGGCCTGCCCGACTACCTGTTCGTCGCCTTCCAGTCGACCTTCGCCGGCATCACCACCGCGCTGATCGTCGGTGCCTTCGCCGAGCGCATCAAGTTCAAGGCAGTGCTGCTGTTCTCGGCGCTGTGGTTCACCCTGAGCTACATCCCGATGGCCCACATCGTGTGGGGCGGCGGCTATCTGGGCGCGATGGGCGCGATCGATTTCGCCGGCGGCACCGTGGTCCACATCAATGCGGGCGTGGCCGGCCTGGTCGGCGCGTACTTCGTCGGCAAGCGCATCGGCTACGGCCAGACCGCATTGAAGCCGCACAACGTGCCGTTCACCTACATCGGCGCGATGCTGCTGTGGGTGGGCTGGTTCGGCTTCAACGCCGGCTCGGCCGCCGCCGCCGACACCGTGGCCTCGCTGGCCTTCCTCAACACCATCCTGGCCACCGCCGCCGCGGTGCTGGGCTGGACGCTGGTGGAAGCGGTGAGCAAGGGCAAGCCGTCGGCGCTGGGCGCTGCGTCCGGCGCGGTGGCCGGCCTGGTCGGCATCACCCCGGCCTGCGGCACTGTTGGCCCGCTGGGCGCGATCGTGATCGGCCTGGCGGCCGGCGTGGTCTGCGTGTGGGGCGTGACCGGTCTCAAGCGCCTGCTGCGCGTGGATGACACCGCCGACGTATTCGGCGTGCACGGCATCGGCGGCATCGTCGGCGCCCTGCTCACCGGCGTGTTCAGTGCGCAGTCGCTGGGCGGCACCAAGGCCGATCTCGACATCGGCCACCAGGTCTGGGTGCAGCTGGTCAGCGTCGGCTTCACCATCGTCTGGTGCGCCGTGGTCACCGCGGTGATCCTGCTGGTGGTACGCATGGTGTTCGGCCTGCGCGTCACCGAAGAAGCCGAGCGCACCGGCCTGGACGTCACCTCGCACGGCGAATCCGCCTACGAGGCCTGACCGCCACCGGCACGTAGCGCCGGGCTCTGCCCGGCAACCAACCAACGTAACGCCGGGCTCTGCCCGGCAAGCAACCCACCGTAGTGCCGGGCTCTGCCCGGCAACGAAAGAAACAAGAAAAGCGAGAGAGAAGCAGTACCTTCGCCGGCGGCCTTCGGGTCGCCGGCTTTTTGTTGGGCGTTCGCAATCAGCCACGCATGGCGTAGCTCTACCGCCCACGCAGACACACCCGCCCGCCGGCAACCGCGCGCAGAATCCCGCACAATGCAGGCATGCGCCTCATCCGCACCGTACTTCCGCTGTTCGCCTGCCTGCTGCTCGCTGCGTGCGCCAGCCCCGGCATTCGCAGCCCGCTCGCCAGCTGGGTACCGTCGCCCAACTACAACGCCCGCAGCCCGGTCATCATCGTGCTGCACCACACCGACCAGCACTCGGTGCAGGAAAGCCTGGACACCCTGCGCAGCGCCAACAGCGGGGGCAAAGTCAGCGCGCACTATCTGGTTGGTGCCGACGGCCACATCTACCAGCTGGTGGGCGACGACCGCCGCGCCTGGCACGCCGGGCCGGGCCGCTGGGGCACCCTCACCGATCTCAACTCGACCTCGATCGGCATCGAGATCGACAACGATGGCGACACCCCGTTCGCGCCCGCGCAGATCGACGCCGTGATCGGCCTGCTGGACGACCTGTGCACCCGCCTGCGCATCCCGCGCACGCAGGTGATCGGGCATGCCGACCTCGCCCCCACCCGCAAGCAGGACCCCAGCCGCTTCTTCCCCTGGCAGCAGCTGGCCCAGGCCGGATTCGGCGTGTGGCCGCGCGACAGCGACGGACCCGCACCGGCGGGATTCGATGCGTACCTCGCGCTGCAGGCCTTCGGTTACCCGCTGGACGACCGCGATGCCGCCGTCGGCGCGTTCCATCGCCGCTTCCGCGGCCGCGATGACCTGCCCGCCACACTGGATGCCGAAGACGCCCGCATCCTGCATTCGCTGCTGCGGCAGACGCCGTGACCGCCACGCGATCCCAGCCGCGCCAGACGACCAACGGTCGGCTCTACGATTCCAGCTGCGCCAGCCGACCCACCATCGGCGCCACGATTTCAGGACCCTCGCCCATGACAATTACCCGCCTCATCGCCGCACGCCGACTTCCCGCGGCACTGCTCATCGGCCTGGCCCTGCTGACCAGCTGCGCCGTGTCCCCGCAGCGCCCCAGCGCGCCCGCCAACACCTACGTCAAGGCGGCCTGGACCGCATTGCCCGCCGTCTCCGATGCCGACCTGCAGGCCGGCTTCGCGGCGTGGCGCAACGGGTGCCCGCGCCTGAAGACCGACACCACCTGGGCATCCACCTGCACGGCGGCAGCCAGTGTCGGCACCACCCCGGCCGCCATCCGCCAGTTCCTGCAGGAACGCCTGGACGTCTACGCCCTGCGCGCCGCCGGCAACCGCGCCGATGGCCTGATCACCGGCTACTACGAACCCATCTACCCCGGCAGCCTGACCCGTACCGCGCAGGCCACCGTGCCCGTCTATGGCGTGCCCGGCGACATGGTCAGCGTGCAGCTGGACAGCGTGTATCCCGAGCTCAAGGGCAAGCGCCTGCGCGGCCGTGTGGAGGGGCGCGTACTCAAGCCCTACGACGATGCCGCGACGATTGCCGCCCAAGGCGTCAAAGCCCCCGTACTGGCCTGGCTCACCCATCCGATGGACCTGCAGTTCCTGCAGATCCAGGGCTCGGGCCGCATCGTGCTGGCCGATGGCCGCCACCTGCGGATCGCCTACGCTGACCAGAACGGCCACCCCTACCGCCCGATCGGGCGCTGGCTGGTGGAGCAGGGCGAGCTGAAGAAGGACGACGTCACCATGGACGCCATCCGTGCCTGGGCCATCGCCCATCCGGCGCGCGTGCCCGAGCTGCTGGCCAGCAATCCCAGCTATGTGTTCTTCACCAAGGGCCCCGACGGCGACGAAGGCCCGCGCGGTTCGTTGAACGTGCCGCTCACCGCCGGCTACAGCGTCGCGGTGGACCGCACCGTGGTGCCGCTGGGCAGCCTGCTGTGGCTGTCCACCACGCGCCCGGACGGCACGGCGGTGGTGCGCCCGGTGGCCGCGCAGGACACCGGCGGTGCGATTGCCGGCGAAGTGCGTGCCGACCTGTTCTGGGGCACCGGCGATGTGGCCGGCAAACTGGCCGGGGACATGAAGCAGAAGGGGGCCATCTGGATGCTGTGGCCCAAGGGTGCGGCGTTGCCGACCGCGCCGTAGCCCCAGGGCGTGAGGCCTGCTTCACGCACCGGTCCTATGCTCGCCGTTCGCATCCCGCCCGGGCTGCTCCCTGGCAAGGTGATCCGGCTCCATGAGCGCACTCCCCGACCGATTCGACGTCATCATCGTGGGCGGCAGCTATGCCGGCATGTCCGCGGCCCTGCAACTGGTGCGGGCCCGGCGCAGCGTGCTGGTCATCGACAGCGGCACCCCGCGCAACCGCAACGCGGAAGTCGCCCATGGCTTCCTGGGCCGCGAAGGCATGGCCCCGGCCGAGATCGCCGCGCAGTCGCGTGGCGAACTGATGCGCTATCCGACCCTGGCCTGGCTCACCGGGCGCGCGGTACGTGCCGAGGTCCTGGACGGCGGCAAGCGCTTTGGCATCCAGTGCGACGGCGGCCAGCGCTTTTCGGCCCACCGGCTGATCCTGGCCTACGGCGTCACCGATACGCTGCCCACCATCGACGGCCTCGCCGAGCGCTGGGGCAGGAGCGTGCTGCACTGCCCGTACTGCCACGGCTACGAGCTGCAGGAAGGCCGCATCGGGGTGGTCGGCTGCTCCGACGACGGCGGGGCCGGGCAGGCGCTGCTGTTGTGCGACTGGGGCAACGTCACCCTGTTCTGCAGCGATGCCGCGCGCATCGATCCGGCGCAGAAGGCGCGGCTGGACGCGTGCGGCGTAGTCATCGAAACCACGCCCGTGCTGCGCGTGGATGAGCAGGCCACCGTGGTGCTGACCGATGGCCGCCGCATTGTCACCGATGCGCTGTTCGTCGCCCCGGTGTCGCGCCTGTCCTGCGACCTGGCCCAACAGTTGGGGTGCGAGCTGCAGGACGCCGGCTGCATCACCGCCGATTCGGCCAAGCAGACCACCGTGGAAGGCGTGTTCGCCTGCGGCGACGCGGCCCGCATGGCGGGCAACATCGCGCTGTCGGTCGGCGAGGGCGCGCTCGCCGGCGTGGCCGTGCATCATTCACTGGTGGGTCTGCTGGACTGAGGCGCCGCCTGTGCGCGTGCGCCCCCCGCATTGCCTCTGCTGCTCCGTGTCCCCGTCCTGCATTACAGTCGCACACGCAGCCCGCGCATGCTCCGCCCTCGCAGATGGAAAGGAATCTCCATGCAGGTCAAACGCATCATCGCCAATCTCCGCACCGAAGACCCAGCGCTCGCCGATCGCTTCTATCGGGACATCCTGGGGCTGAAGCTGGCCATGGATCATGGCTGGATCCGTACCTACGCCAGCCCGAATGCCATGACCGTGCAGGTCAGCGTCGCGCAGGAGGGCGGTTCGGGGACCGACGTGCCCGACCTGTCCGTGGAGGTGGACGACCTGGAGGAGGCGCTGCGCAGGGTGCGTGACGCGGGCATTGCGCTCGAATACGGGCCGGCCGATGAACCCTGGGGCGTGCGGCGGTTCTACGTACGCGACCCGTTCGGGCGGCTGGTCAACATCCTGCAGCACGCGTAGGCGGTCATGGACGCGACGTATCCGACGTACGTGGACATCGCAGATGATGCCACTGCCTGCGCGTTCTTCTGGACCGGGCTGGCGCTGGGCATACTGCACGTGGATGCCGGTAGGGAATGGGCATTCGCCAGAATCGACGCGCGGGATACCCCGGCCATCGAGATCATCGAGATTGCCACGGCACGTGACCGCGATGCAGCCATGGAGGCGCTGCAGGCCGTCACCTATAACGCGGAGTGGCAAACCGCTGGACGCTGGCTTCTACGCGAACTGCTGGTGCAGTTCCGGTCCGGCCGGCGTTCAGCACTCGAAACTTCCCGGGCCGCCATGCAGGTAGCAAGCACCGCGCGGCTTCCCGAGGAGGTCTACTACGCTCTCGACGATCTCGATGACGAGCTGGTCAAGTTGGCCAATGGCATCATCGGCACGGCTGCGGAGATTAAAGTCGAGCTTGTTGACGCACTCGAGAAGTATTCGTGTGCTGCCTGACAGATCTACGATCTGTCGGGCCCTAGCGGCCAGCTGACCAGGATGAACGAAGACGCGCGACACAGTGCTCTCCCCCGCGGCCCGCTGCTTGTGATTCAACCCCCTCCACTTTTGCACTACATTGGTGCAATGACCTCCGCACTAGCCCCTCCCGCCCTCGACGTCCTGGGCACCCCGGTTGCCTGGGCCGACGCCAGCGGCCGCGTGGTGGGCTGCAACCCGGCGTTCGCGCGCTGGCTGGGCGTCAGCGTGCGCCGCCTGATCGGCCAGCCGCTGGCCTCCCTGGAAGTGCAGGGCGAGGCGCTGGCCCACTTCCTGGCCCGTGACGAGCGCGACACCCTGCGCCTGCATCGGCTGGCCCTGGCGCTGCCGGGCGACGCCCCGCGTTTTGCCGAAGGCTGGCTGAGCCGGTGGGACGAAGGCGGGTGGCTGCTTGAAGCACATCCGGTGGACGAGTTCCCCGGCCTGGACCCCACCCAGGCCCTGCCCAGCGCGCTCAGTGCGGCGCTCAAGGGCCTGGCCCACGAGCTGCGCAATCCGCTGGCCGGCCTCAAGGGAGCGGCGCAGCTGCTGGCCCGGCGCAACGCCCAGCGTGATCCGGACGAGCGCGAGCTGATCGAGCTGATCGGCTCGGAGATCGAACGCCTCAACGGCCTGCTCGAACAACTGCTGTCGCCGGCCCCGGCCGCGCCGCACGCACCGCTCAACATCCACGCCTCGCTGGAGCGCGTGCTGCGCCTGGCTGAAAGCGAAGGCGGCTGGGCGGTGCGGCTGCAGCGCGATTACGACCCCAGCATTCCCGAATTCGATGGCGATGCCGATCGCCTCACCCAGGCGGTGTGGAACCTGGTGCGCAACGCGATCCAGGCCGGTGCCGGCAGCGTCACCCTGCGCACCCGGGTGGAACACGGCGTGCGCATCGGCGACCAGCTGCACCCGCTGGCGTTGCGCCTGGAGATTGCCGACGACGGCCGCGGCGTGCCCGAGCAGCTGGCCGAGCACCTGTTCCTGCCGCTGGTCAGCGGCCGCGCCGAAGGCACCGGGCTGGGCCTGGCGCTGGCCCAGCAGGTGGCGCGCGAACACCGCGGCACGCTGACCTACCGTTCCCGTCCGGGGCATACCGTCTTCACCGTGCTGCTGCCGATCGGGCATGGCACGCCCGCCGAGGAGGCCGCCCATGGCGGATGACACCGACAGCACCGCCCAGCGCGTCTGGGTGGTCGATGACGACCGCGCGGTCCGCTTCGTGCTGTGCACCGCGCTGCGCGACGCCGGTTATCGCGTGGAAGGTTTCGACGGCGCTGCCTCGGCGCTGGCCATGCTCGACACCCAACCGCCACCGGACCTGTTGTTCACCGACGTGCGCATGCCCGGCGACGATGGCCTGGTGTTGCTGGACAAGCTCAAGGCGGCGCATCCGCAGTTGCCGGTGATCGTGATGTCGGCCTATACCGACGTGGCCAGCACCGCCGGCGCCTTCCGCGGCGGTGCACAGGAATTCCTGTCCAAGCCGTTCGATCTCGACGATGCGGTGGCGCTCGCCCAGCGCGTATTGCCCGAGCAGGACGCGCTGGTGGATGCACCGGTGCCCGCGGCCGTGGAACCCACGCCGGACCAGCGCCCGCAGCTGGTGGGCGACACCCCGGCCATGCGCGCGCTGTTCCGTGCGATCGGGCGGTTGGCGCAGGCACCGTTGTCGGTGCTGATCAACGGCGAAACCGGCACCGGCAAGGAACTGGTCGCGCATGCCCTGCACCACGAATCACCGCGTGTGCAGGGGCCGTTCGTCGCGCTCAACACGGCGGCCATTCCTTCCGAGCTGCTGGAAAGCGAACTGTTCGGCCACGAGGCCGGCGCGTTCACCGGGGCACAACGGCGCCACGTCGGCCGCTTCGAGCAGGCCAACGGCGGCACCTTGTTCCTCGATGAGATCGGCGACATGCCGCTGCCGCTGCAGACGCGGCTGCTGCGCGTGCTGGCCGAGGGCGAGTTCTTCCGCGTGGGCGGCCGCGAGCTGATCCGGGTGGACGTGCGCGTGATCGCCGCGACCCACCAGGACCTGGAATCGCTGGTGGCACAGGGCCGCTTCCGCGCCGACCTGCTGCACCGGCTGGACGTGGTGCGGTTGCGGCTGCCGCCGCTGCGCGAACGGCGCGACGACATCGCCCAGCTCACCGACACCTTCCTGGCAGCCGCCGCACGCAAGCTCGACACCCCGCCCAAACGGCTCACCGCGGCCGCACTGCAGGCGCTGCGCGAACATGACTGGCCCGGCAACGTGCGCGAGCTGGAGAACGTGTGCTGGCGCATGGCGGCCTTGGCCGCCTCGGACACCATCGGGGTGGCCGACGTGGACAGCGCGCTGCATCGCGGCGGTGGTCCGCGTACCCGCGCGGCGGGCGATCCGGGCCAGTGGGAAACCCTGCTGTCGGCATGGGCACGCCAGCGCCTGGCCGAAGGGGCCGAGGGCCTGCACGCGCAGGTGCGCGACCGGGTGGACCAGGCATTGCTTGAAGCGGCCCTGCAGATCACCCACGGGCGTCGTGCCGAAGCGGCCGCGCGGCTGGGCATGGGCCGCAACACCCTGACCCGCAAGCTCGGCGCCGGGCGCCGTCGCGGCGGATGAACCGGATGTCCACGGCATGTGTGCACGGCGTCCGCGCCGCTTTCATGGTGCGTGGACGAGCACGTCGTTAGTTTGCAACCAAGGAGTTTTCCATGCGCAGTTCCTCTCTCGTCCTCGGTGCAGTGGTTGCCTTCGGCCTTGCGGCCTGCGGCAGCACCCCGCCAGCGCGCCCCACCGCACCGCCCGTACCGTTGGTGAGCACGGCAAAAATGGCCGAAGCCAATCTGTCGCCGGCGTCGGCCAGCCTGGTCAGTGGGCGCCTGGCGTTGGTGCCCGATGCGCGGGGCGTGCACATCACAGGCGTCATCGGCGGCCTGCAGCCACTGCAGACGGCGGCGTTCCACGTGCACGAGCGCGGTGATTGCAGCGCGGTGGACGCCAGCAGCGCGGGCGGGCACTTCAATCCGGGCGCGCAGCCGCATGGCCGCAACAGCGCCGGTGCGCACCATGCCGGCGACATGGACAACCTGCGCGCCGATGCGCAGGGTCGCGTCAACGTGGATGTGCGCTTGCCAGCGGTTACCCTTGGCGGCGGTGCAGCCACCGATATCGCAGGACGTGCACTGGTGGTACATGCCAATGCAGACGACTATCGCAGTCAGCCCGCCGGCAATGCCGGCGCCAGAATCGCCTGCGGCGTCATCCGGGTAACACGCTGATCGCGCCGCCCGACGCCGCTTTTTCCATCGCTACCCGCAAGGAGTTCCACATGCGCCTGATCCACACCTCGCTGTTCGCCGCCATCGCCGCGCTCGGCCTGACCGCCTGCAACAAGCCGGCCGATACCACTCCGGAAGCAACCCCGGCCGCTGAAGCCACGGCCGCCCAGCCGACCGCCGAATCCACCCCGGACGCGCCGCCGGCCATGACCAGCGAAGCGCACGCCAACCAGGCCGCCGCCGCCGAACTGGCCCCCACCAAGGACAGCACCGTCAAGGGCAACGTCACCTTCAGCGTGGTGGACGGCAAGGTGCACGTGAAGGGCGCGGTCAGCGGCCTGAAGCCGAATTCCGAGCATGGCTTCCACATCCATGAGAAGGGCGACTGCAGCGCGCCGGACGGCGCCAGCGCCGGCGGCCACTTCAACCCGGGCAAGGAAGACCACGGCAGCGTGGCGGCCACCCCGCACCACGGCGGCGACATGCCCAACATCAAGGCCGACGCCCAGGGCAACGCCGTGGTCGACGCGGATGTGTCCACCAACGTCAACATCGGCAAGGGCGATGATTTCGACATCATCGGCCGCGGCCTGATCGTCCACGCCGACGCGGACGACTACAAAACCCAGCCGACCGGCAACGCCGGTGCCCGCCTGGCCTGTGCAGTGATCAAGGCCGCGCCGTAACCGACCCGATGCAGAACGAAAAACGCCGGCAGATGCCGGCGTTTTTTTTGGAACGTGGGTAGAGCCACGCCATGCGTGGCTGCCATGATCGCTATTGACGTCCCGGGGAGCCGGCCAGCGGCCAGCACGACCGGAGTGCATCAACCACCGTCTACCGGGTCAGCAGCTCGCGCGCGTCCTGCCCGGCTTCGCAATGCACGAACAATACCGGCAGGCCATGCGCTTCCAGCACGGCGGCCATCTGCCGCTGGCGCATCAGGAACTGGTCGTAGATGCCCTGCAGGCGCTCGCAGTCGCCGGTGCCGTGGTTGTAGAACGCGCACCAGCCGGCGGGATCGAACAGCGCCATACGCACTTCGCCATCGGCGTATCGAAGCAGCGGTTCCGGCGCCGCGTCCAGCCATTCTTCCGAACGCGGGGCCATCAACGCGGTTTCGATCACCGGCCACAGTGCGGCCAGGCCCTGGTTGTCGTACTGCATCGACATCATCGCGGCGAGGTCGTTCACCGTGAAGAAGCGTGCGTGTTCGATCTGCGCGCCGAAAGCCGTTTGCGCCAGCAGTGCGGTGTCCGGTTGGGCCATGCCCTGGGCCAGCAGCACCTCTTCCAGTGCCTCGGCCACGGCCTGGGTCTGCGCCACGTCGGTCCCGGTCAGCAGGAACGGCACCACGCGCAGGCCGCCGCCGGTCAGCGTGGCCTCGGCCTGGAAGGGCAGCGGCACGTCGCCGTCGGCACCAGCGCCAAAGGCCAGCAGGCGCGGGCCTTCGTTGCGGCCGGGGGCGCGCATCTGCAGTTCTTCCAGCCGGCGGTGCACGGGCCAGCCCGGGCGCAACACTTCGGCCGGGTCGAAATGCGCGCCGGCGAACACGAAGTCCAGCCCGCTTACGCCGGGGACCAGTTTGGCCAGGTCACGGCCGACGCGTTCGGCCAGTTCGCCGGCCTGTTCGGAAGACAGCGCGGCATGGCGCGGCGCGTCGCCACCGGCCAGTTCCAATGCCAAGACGCCAAGGGCATTCATGCCGGGGTCGGGTTTGCTCATGGTTTCACGGTTGGCCCATCACAGGGCGGCAGCTACACTTGCCCCCATTATGCCTGCTCCTTCGTGCAGGCCATGTTGCAGACACCCCTCCCATGCCAGGTATCTCCATGCCCAACGCCCGTCCCGTCGCCATCCTCGGTGGCGTCCGCATCCCGTTCTGCCGCCAGAACACGGCCTATTCGGACGTCGGCAACCTCGGCATGTCGGTACGCACGCTCGGTGCGCTGGTCGAGCGCTTCGGCCTGCATGGCCAGCAGCTGGGCGAAGTGGCGATGGGCGCGGTGATCAAGCATTCCAGCGACTGGAACCTGGGCCGCGAAGCCACGCTGTCCTCGGGCCTGTCCCCGCTCACGCCCGGCATCACAATGCAGCGCGCCTGCGGCACCTCGCTGGACACCATCATCGCGGTGGCCAACAAGATCGCGCTGGGCCAGATCGACTCGGGCATCGGCGGCGGCTCGGACACCACCTCCGACGTGCCGATCGTGTACGGCAAGAAGCTGCGCGCTCGCCTGCTGGCGGCCAACCGCGCCAAGAGCACCGGCGACAAGCTCAAGGCACTGACCCGCGGCTTCAAGCTCAGCGAGCTCAAGCCCGAGTTCCCCGGCGTGGCCGAGCCGCGTACCGGCAAGAGCATGGGCGACCATTGCGAGGACATGGCCAAGGAATGGAACATCTCGCGCGACTCGCAGGACGAATGGGCGGTGTCCTCGCACAAGAAGCTGGCCGCCGCCTATGAGCGCGGGTTCTTCAACGACCTGATCGCCCCGTTCCGTGGCGTGGAGCGCGACAACATCCTGCGCGCCGACACCTCGCTGGAAAAACTGGCCACGCTCAAGCCGGCCTTCGACAAGGTCTCCGGGCGCGGCACGCTGACCGCCGCCAACTCGACCCCGCTTACCGACGGCGCCTCGGCGGTGCTGCTGGCCAGCGAAGAATGGGCGCGTGCGCACGGCCACGAGCCACTGGCCTACCTGCGCGATTCGCAGGTGGCCGCGGTGGATTTCGTGCACGGCGAAGGCCTGCTGATGGCGCCCACCATCGCGGTGCCGGAAATGCTCAAGCGCAACGGCCTGACCCTGCAGGATTTCGACATCTACGAAATCCACGAAGCGTTCGCCGCGCAGGTGCTGTGCACGCTGCGGGCGTGGGAAAGCGAAGACTACTGCCGCAACCGCCTGGGCCTGGACGCGCCGCTGGGCCGGATCGACCCGGCCAAGATCAACCCGCTGGGTTCGTCGCTGGCCACCGGCCACCCGTTCGCCGCCACTGGCGCGCGCGTGATCGCCACGGCGGCCAAGCAGCTGGCCGAACGCGGCGGTGGCCGCGCGCTGGTCTCGATCTGCACCGCCGGCGGCATGGGCGTGGTGGCGATCGTCGAACGCTGATCCGGCCGGATGCGCAAACCGAAAAGGCCGCCCAAGGGCGGCCTTTTTCATTGGGGGGGTAGAGCCACCCCATGGGTGGCTGCACGACACCGGTAGTGCCGGCCGCTGGCCGGCTCTTCATGAACCTTGGACGGGTGTGCATGGAGCCGGCCAGCGGCCGGGACTACCGGGTGTTGGGCCGTGTGCGTGGAGCCGGCCAGCGGCCGGCACTACCGGGTGGCGGACCGTGTGCGTGGAGCCGGCCAGCGGCCGGCACTACCGGGTGGCGGGTCGTGTGCGTGGAGCCGGCCAGCGGCCGGCACTACCGTGTGCCGGGCCGGCGCCCGCAATCAGGGCAGGCGCGGGTTGCCGAATGCGTCGCGGTCATCGCGCACGAGCGGGTCGACCGGGTCCACCGGATCGATGCGGTCAACCGGGCGCACCGGCTGCACCGGCAGCGGCTGCGACATCAGCGACTGCTCTTCCACCGTGGCGCGTTCGGGAACCACCGGGCCCAGCGGCGTGACAACCGCGTCGGCCCGCGCCAGCGCGATGCTGTCGTCGCCGCGCTGCTGGCGCAGTGCATTGGCGAAGCACTGCGCGGCCAGCGCCGGTTCGCCACGCTCCACGAACAGCTGGCCCAACGCTTCCCACGCGGCCGGACCGGCACCGGCGGCAATGGCGCGGTGCAGGTAGTCCTCGGCCTGGCTGTGCTGGCGCTGGCGGGTCGCAATACGGCCCAGCGCCAGCAGCAATGCCGGGCTGGCCGGCTGGTTGGCCAACCAACGCTGCAGGTTGGCCTGGCGCGTGGCCAGCTTGTCCACCGGCATCTGCCCGTACAACGTCACCAGCGACTCGTCCCAGCGCGTGTCCAGCGCCTGCTCGATGTTGAGCAGGGCCGGTTCGTCCCAGTCCAGCGCGACCGCACGCAGTGCATAAGCCGACACCACGTCCGGATCGCTGCGCAGCGCCTTCGGCGTGGCCTCCCATTGCGCGGCCAGCGCATTGACGTCGCCCGCTTCCAGCAGCGACTGCGCCGCCAGGCGGGTTTCCAGTTCGGCCACGGCCTCATCGGGCAGGACCTTCTGTTTGCGCAGCGCGCCCAACTGGCCGTACGCCTCATGCGCGCGCTCGGCGCGGGCCAGCGCTTCGGTACGCAGCCACAGGCCGCGCGGCGGCAGCGGTTGAATGGTGGCGGTGTCCAGCAGGTTGATCGCATCCACCGGGCGCTCCTGCACCAGCAGGCGCTCGGCCTGCAGCAGGGCATGCAGGGTGGCGTCTTCCCCGGCCAGGCGCTGCAGGTACTGGTTCACGGCCGCCTGGTCGTCGCGCGCCTGCGCGCTGCGGACCGCAGTGACCATCGCAACGGCGGTCACTTCCTTGTCTTCGGCGGCGCTTTCCAGCAGCTTTTCAGCGCGCTGCCACTGGCCCTGTTCGTGCGCCTGGATGCCGTCGATCAGGCGGGCGCGGCCCTGCTTGCGGCGATACCGGCCCCACGCGCGGAACGGCGAGGCCAGCAGGCTCCACAGCAGCCACAGCACCAGCAGGCCCACCAGCACCATCAAGGCCACCTGCGGCACCGTGGACCGGTAGTCGTTGCCGCCGTAGCGGTAAATCACCTCGCCGAACTGACGCAGTTGTTCGGTGCCCAGGAACTGTGAGGCGATCACGCCAAGGGCTACCGCCAACAACAGCACCACCAGGGATTGGAAGGGTTTCATCGGTCATCTCCATCGCGCATCGCGCGCAGTTGCTGCAAGGTGCTGCCCAGTTCGGGTACCGCAGGATGCAGCACGCGCGTACGCAGTTGCTGCAGTTCAGCACGACGCTCGCGCAGGGCGGGTGAATCCGGCCACAGGCGCGGCAGCCAGGCTGCCACGCGGTCCACCGCGCGGGTGAAGCCCTCCTGGTCGCCACGCTCCACCGCAGCGCGGGCCAGGGTCAGTTCCAGCTGCAGGGAATCCCAGCCGGACACGCGGTCGGCGTCGGTCAACGGGCCCTGCGTGCGGGTCGGGGTGATGGTCACGAAGGGGGCCAAGACCTGATGCCACCACGGCGTGCCGGCGGCTGCACCGGCGCCGGCATCCACCTGCTCGGGTACCTGTTCCAGGGCGGTGGCGAACGCGGCCAGCTGCGCGCCGGTGGTGGCCCGCACGCCCGGGCCCAGCGCGTCCACGGCATTGCGCTCCTGCATCAGTGCCTGGCGCAGGTTGAGATAGTCGTTGCCCTGCACATCGGCCAGGGTGGCGGCCGCCAACGCATACAGGCGCTTGGCACCGTCCACGTCGTCGGCGTAGGCCAGGCGCTGTGCGGCTTGGCCGAGCAGCAGTTCGGTCTCTTCCAGCTGCAGCGCCTGCGCGCCATGCCGGGTGCTGTCGGCCAGTTTGGCCAGGTTGTCTTCCAGCAGCGCGTTGCGCTGGCTCAGGCCCAGCATTTCATCGCGCAGCACGCGGTTGGTGGCCGCGGCGTCCTGCACCCGCTGCGAGGTCGAACGCTGGTCGCGGCGCAGCGCTTCCACGCTGTCCACCAGGCCCTGCAGCTGCAGCCCGGCATCGGCCTGTGCCTGCGCGACCCGCGCCTGTTCGGCCTGCCAGCGGGTCCAGCCCCAGGCCACGCCCACGCCGATCAGCAGCACGACCGCGAGCGGCACGATCCAGCGCAGGGAACGGGGGGCAGGCGGTGGTGAAACGTCGTCAGTCATGCGGGCATCCTTGTCGCGCGCGCCGGGGTGTCCACAAGCTGGCGCGCGACGTGGTGCACAGCATCACCCGCCGTGCGCGCGGCCCGCAAGGCCGCGAACGTCGCCTGTTCAGGAAGATGCGGAAGTGATGATCGCCGCGTGTGCGGCCTGCACCAGCTGGCGTGGTAGGGGGCCCTCGGCGACGCAGACCCGGGCGAAGCCGGCCGCGTGGGCCTGGTCCGCCAGCCGCGCGCTGGCCGCCACCACGAGGGAGGCGCGCAGTCGGGGCAGGAGGTCCTGTGGCACCTTGGCCAGCAGCAGCTCCAGCGCTTCGCCACTGCTGAGTGCCACCACCCATGGCGCGGCGCGGCGGCGCAGCCGCTGCAGGGCGCGGGGTGGCAGGGGCAAGGGCACCCGCTGGTAGACATCGGCGCGGTGCAGCGTGGCGCCGCGCGCGACCAGGGTGGCGGCGATGATGCCGCGGCCCCCCGGGGCGGTGACCAGGCCCGCGTCCAGCCCGTCCAGGGCGGCCAGCTCAGGCAGGGCCAGCAGACCCTCGCTATCCATGCGCGTGGGCGCCAGCACCGGGCCGGCCGCATGGGCATGCAATGCCGCGGCGGTACCCGCGCCCACCGCCAGCCAGATACCGGCACGGGGCGCGTTCAGGGGCAGCAGGCGCGCCGCCGCGTGCACTGCGGCCGGGCTGCTGAACACCACCCGCTGCGCGGCCAGCGCACGCGCCAGCCGGGCGCGGGTGGCGTCGTCGTCGCGCACCTGCAGCGCCCACGGCGACAGCGCCAGCACCGTAGCGCCCGCAGCCTGCACAGCACGCCGCAACGGCGCATGCTGGCCACGCGGGCGCAGTGAAATCAGGGTCCATTCCGGCACATGTGCATCGCTGTTCATTGCGGGCATTATGCGAGCCCTTTGCCGTTACGTTGTCGTATCGATGTCCAATCCTGAATCCCTGTCCGCGCACCTGGCCGAACTGCAGCACGTGCTCGACCGCATGCCCCCGGTGGCGGCCA
The DNA here is from genome assembly GCF_040548725.1 of Stenotrophomonas sp. 2619. Classification (NCBI taxonomy): domain Bacteria; kingdom Pseudomonadati; phylum Pseudomonadota; class Gammaproteobacteria; order Lysobacterales; family Lysobacteraceae; genus Stenotrophomonas; species Stenotrophomonas sp. 2619. The sequence continues at coordinate 239,462 of NZ_JBEPSF010000002.1, forward strand.
TGCAGATCCGCGTGGTGTCCTACCGCGATGGCATGCTCGACCTGGGCGCGCCGCTGGCGGCCAACGTCAACGACAAGGGCAATGCATTCGGGGGCAGCCTGGCCTCGGCCCTCACCCTGTCCGGGTGGGCGCTGGTGACCCTGCGCCTGCGCCTGGCCGGGTTCGATGCCGACGTTTACGTGGCCGACAGCCACGTGCGCTACCTGGCCCCGGTCTATGAAGACCTGCATGCCCAGGCCCAGGCCGCCGACCCGGCCGACTGGGACGGCTTCCTGACCACCTTCGCCCAGCGCGGCAAGGCGAGGATCGGGCTGGTGGCCCGCCAGCCCGGCACCGCGGGCAAGCCGGCGGCTGAACTGACCGGGCGTTTCGTGGCCTTCGCAAGGCGGTAGGATGGGCGCCTTGCCGATTGGGGAATTCGCATGCGCCGTATGTTTCAGATCCTGCTGCTGACCTTGTTCGCGCTGACCAGCGTGAGCGCGCTGGCCGCCGAGCCGAAAACCACCAAGAAGCAGCGCAAGGAATTGGAAGAGACCCAGGTCAAGTACGACTCCACCATGCGCTGGGGCACCGTCGAGGACGCCCTGCCGTACCTGGACCCGGAATACGCCAAGGTCCACCCGCTGACCGACCTGGAACTGCGCCGCTACGAGCAGGTGAAGATTTCCAGCTATCGGGCCGGCGACAACGTGCCGCTGCCCGATGGCCGGGTGGGGCGCAACGCCGAGGTGCGGGTGATCAACAACAACACCCAGGCCGAGCGCACCATGCGCGTGAAGGAAATCTGGCGCTGGGACGCCGACGGCAAGCGCTGGCTCCAGGCCAACGGCCTGCCGGACCTCTGGCAGGAACTCTGAGCCCGCCGGGCCCCGCCCGGACGGGGGCTGGACGCCGATTCGCCCGCATGTGCGACAATCGGCGCCCGATTATCGACCCGTGATCTTAGTGAATTACGAAGAGCTGCTGGCCTTTGCCGGCCGAAACCCGATGTTGTCGATGGCCCTGGTCGGCCTGACCGTGGCCATCATCGTCACCGAAGTCCGCCGCCTGTTCCGCGGCTTCAAGTCGCTCAAGCCGGCCGAACTGACCCACCTGATGAATGCCGGTGGCGCGATCGTGGTCGATCTGTCCTCCAGCAGCGATTTCGAGAAGGGCCACATCGCCGGCAGCCGCAACGTGCAGCCCAGCGCATTCGGCCCGGAGCACAAGCTGGTGGCCAACGCCAAGCAGAGCCCGGTGGTGCTGGTATGCCGCACCGGCAATGCCTCGGAAACCGCCGCCAAGGCGCTGAAGAAGGCCGGCTTCGAGCAGGTCAGCGTGCTCGACGGCGGCATTCCTGCATGGCAGCAGGCCGAGTTGCCGCTGGTCAAGGGCCGCAACTGATTTCCGCGCGATTGCGCTGCATGCCTTGTGCGCGGCGCCACACGCCCGCATAGCAGGGCATGTAACAATCCAACTTATTGCACTTAATTTCTGGGAGCTACAGGAAATGTCCGAAGAGACCACCAACGGCGCCGTCGCGCCGGCCGACGCCGCCACCGGCCCCGCGTTCACCGTCGAGAAGATCTACGTCAAGGACGTTTCGTTCGAGTCGCCCAATGCGCCGGCCGTGTTCAACGAAGCCGTGCAGCCGGAACTGCAGCTCAACCTCAACCAGCGCGTGCAGCGCCTGGGCGAGAACGCCTTTGAAGTCGTGCTGGCCGTCACCCTGACCTGCAAGGCCGGCGACAAGACCGCCTACGTGGCCGAAGTGCAGCAGGCCGGCGTGTTCGGCCTGGTGGGCCTGGACCCGCAGTCCATCGACGTGCTGCTCGGCACCCAGTGCCCGAACATCCTGTTCCCGTACGTGCGTTCGCTGGTGAGCGAGCTGATCCAGGCCGGCGGCTTCCCACCGTTCTTCCTGCAGCCGATCAACTTCGAAGGTCTGTACGCCGAAACGCTGCGTCAGCGCCAGGAGCAGGGTGAAACCTCGCTGGCCGACTCCGAGCCGGCCGGCAACGCCTGATCGGCGCTGCTGTCGTTGCGATGAGCACCCACGCAGAAAAGATCGCGGTTCTCGGCGCCGGCTCCTGGGGCACGGCACTGGCCAGTCTGCTTGCCCGGCACGGTCATTCGACCGTGCTGTGGGGGCGTGATGCGGCCATGGTCGAGGCCATCGACCAGCGCCACGAGAACACCCGCTACCTGCCCGGCATTCCGTTGCCGGCCACGTTGCGTGCCACCACCGACCTGGCCGCTGCCGTGAGCGACGCCACCTGGGTCCTGGTGGTGGTGCCGTCGCACGCCTTCGGTGAAACCGTGCGCGCACTGGCGCCGCTGCGTCCGGCCAACGCCGGCGTGGCCTGGGCGACCAAGGGCTTCGAGCCCGGGTCGGGCCGTTTCCTGCACGAAGTAGCGCGCGAGGTCCTCGGGCCGGACGTGCCGCTGGCGGTGGTGACCGGTCCGTCGTTCGCCAAGGAAGTCACCGAGGGCCTGCCCACCGCGATCACCGTGCACGGTGACGCGCCGGCATTCGCCCAGCAGGTGGCCGACGCGATGCACGGCCCGGCATTCCGTGCCTACACCGGTGACGACATGGTCGGCGCCGAACTGGGCGGGGCAATGAAGAACGTCCTGGCGGTGGCCACCGGCGTGGCCGATGGCATGCAGCTGGGCCTGAACGCCCGTGCCGGCCTGATCACCCGCGGCCTCAACGAGATGCTGCGGCTGGCCGCGGCGATCGGGGCCAAGCCGGAAACCCTGATGGGCCTGGCTGGCCTGGGCGACCTGGTGCTCACCTGCACCGGCGACCTGTCGCGCAACCGTCGTCTCGGCCTGGCGCTGGGACGCGGCCAGACCCTGCAGGACGCTGTGCGTGACATCGGCCAGGTGGTGGAGTCGGTGCAGACCGCCGACGAAGTGATGCGCCAGGCCCGTCGCCACGGCATCGACCTGCCGATCTCCGATCGGGTGCGCGCGGTGCTGCACGGCGAGCAGACCCCGGAAGAAGGCCTGCGTGCGCTGCTGGCGCGCGAACAGAAGCCGGAATACCCGGACACGCTGTTCAAGTGACCCACGAAAAACCCCGGCAACCGCCGGGGTTTTTTGTAGGCGCGGCTACACCGCCCCCGCAAACGAAAAAACCCGGCACAAGGCCGGGTTTTTTCGTGGCGTACCGACGAGGTGTCGCCATGCCAAGCGCAAAAAGCCGCGACGGCCGTGCATGCAAAAACCGCGATGGCCGTGCAGGTAAAAACCGCGATGGCCATACCGGTAGAGCCGACCGTTGGTCGGCTGCTGTAAAAGTGAAGCCCGGCATAAGCCGGGCTTCATGGCGCAGGGGAGAGAGACCGCGCCATCCAACAACGTACCGCGGTGAAACGGTCTTACCAGGTGAAGCGCGGACCGACGAACCATTCCTTGTCGCCGCCCTTGGCCAGCTTCACTTCGCCAGCCAGGCCCCAGTTCTGGTTGAGCTTGGCCTGGGCGCCGACGCGGCCGTAGAACTCGCCGTCCGGGTTGATGCCGTGCTTCTTGCCGAAGTCTTCATAGCCGGCCAGCGCGTAGCCTTCGAAGTTCGGGGTGAATGCGGTGCGCACGCCCACTTCGGTGGCATAGCCGTTGAAGTCCAGGCCGTGCTTGATATCCAGCTTCTGGTAGGCAACGCGCGCCACCAGGTCGGTGGTCGGGGCGATGCCGTAGTTGTAGCCCACGCCGACGCGCCACTGGTCAACGTCGTTGCTGCCACGCTTGGTTTCCTGCGAGTTGTAATCGCCAAAGACGTGGAAGTTCGGCGCCACGGCGACCGAGCCCTTTGCGGCCCAACCGTCAGCGTCGCCACCCTTGGCATCGGTGTTCACGTAGCCGCCTTCAACATAGTTGTACGACAGGCCATCGGTTGCGGACGCAGCGAACGGCAGAGCAGCGAGCAGACCCAGGGCAAGCAAGGAAGACTTCATCATCGGGACACCTTTAATTATTTTTGGTTTTGCCGAACCGCCCCCCTTGGGAGGGGGAGAGAAGGGGCGGTCGACAGGTGTTAATTATTCATTTGTCGTCCCAATCGCTCCTGAATATTGAACTGACCGGTACATGAATGAAGCGACCGTTCAGGGAACTTGGGGGCGGCTTCGTGGCAGGGGCGAAGACGTCATGCGCTCCACCCACGCCCGGCATGCGCATACCCCCGATCACAGCTTTTTCACCGATTTGCGTCGTTAATTGGCCGTGGCCGACCGGGCCGCTTCGGAGTGACGGGAGCTCTCATGCGAACCACGTTGATTGGCGCGTCCGCCCTGCTCACTGGTGCAATGATGCTGGTTGGTTGTGGCACGACCCAGATCAAGGCATGGAGCAAGCCCGGTGCGGACGAAGCGCAGAAGCAGCGCGATCTAGCCGAATGCGATTACGACGCCTCCAAAGCGACGACCGGGGATGGAAAAGCGCCAAAAACCACCGGCGATGCAGTCGGGGATGGCGTGGTCCGCGGCATGGAAAAATCGGATCTCATAAAAAAGTGCATGCGCCTACGCGGCTATAACGGCTGAGCTGGACGCAGACGAACCGGACACCAACAACGGATCGCCGATACGGACGCGCTCAACGGTCGCCCGTCTGTTGGCCCGCCATGCACGCCCCTGAAGGACTGACTCGAATGAAAGTGCTTGTCGTGGCAATTCTTTTTACGTGCGCCCTCTCCGTGGGGACCCCTGCCCACGCCGCGGACAAGAAGAGCGGCGCAACACCTGCGGCGGCACCGCACACCTCCGATGGCATGGCCTGTGACAGCCCCAACCAGTCGCAGGCCGGCCTCAATCAGTGTGCAAGTAACAGCGCCAAAGGCGCGGACGCCGAGCTCAACCGGATCTACGCAAACGTGCTGGCCGCCAATGCAAGCGACACCGCCTTCCTGGAGAAGTTCAAGGCCGCACAACGTGCCTGGCTGGTGTTTCGCGATGCGCAGATCGCGGCGCGATACCCGAGCCCCGCCGATTACGGGAGCGTCCTGCCGATGTGTGAAAGCGGAGAGTACGAGCAGCTGACGCGTGATCGGATCAAACAGCTCAATGCGTGGATAGCCGGGACGGAGGAAGGCGACGTCTGCGCGGGCTCCTATCCCATGAGCGGACAGTAGAGCGTCCGCGCTCGACTGGAAGCAGACAGCTGAGCGCCCCGCCTCTAGAATCGGTGTTGCCAAGCCAGGCGGGGGGGTAACAATGCAGCAGTGGAATTCCGCCGTTGACGCCTACTGGGATGGACTCTTCGACTCTGGTATCTGCGTGCCGACTGCAGATGATTTCAGCCTGGTGATCAACCCGCACCTTGGCGCTGAGCGGCGGGCAATGGTCATGGTGGCAAACGATGGATGCACGCGTGCGCCGTGTCTTCATGCGTGGCCTCCGCGCTGGGAATCGCGTCGGACGGTCTTCCAGTCTCACTGCCATGGCTGCGCGAGGCACTTCACACCGCCGGCATTGAGATGCATGCGCCCGATGTCATCTACTACGTGGCAGCTGCCGGAGTCTCCGCAACGCAGAGCAGCACCAGGTGTGAGGTACGTCCGTTGGCGCCTGACGATGCAGCGCTGTTCGATGGATTCATGGCACAGATATCACCAGACGACCAGGACGATGCGTCCGTGGAGCTCGGGCACTGGGCGGCCTTTGGCGCGTTCGCGGAATCGGAACTGTTGGCTGTCTCCAGTCTCTACCCATGGGGTGGCGCGGCCATTGCCGATATGGGCGTGCTGACCATGCCACGCGCGCGCGGCAAGGGCATCGCCAGGTCGTTGGTACGCGCGATGATCGAGTACGCCGGCAAGCACGGGTATGAAGCGCAGTACCGCTGTCAGTTCGACAATGTGGCGTCGAATGGTCTTGCAGAATCTCTCGAGCTGGCGCCGTACGGAAAGTGGGAAGTCGCATGCCTGCCTTAGAGGTGCCGGGGTCTTGAAAGGAGGTCAAGGTGTTCGTGTACGGCGAGGTCGGCGGCCTGCGGCACATGTCTGCTTCTGGCCGGAAGCGGACGCCCGGCAGGCCCGCTATTCCCGCTTCGGCACGTTGTCTACCGCCGCTGGGAACCTGATCCCGCGCCCTGAACGTGACGCGGCGATGGGCTTCATCACAAACGGCGTGCGGAGGCTGGTGCAGACCCCGCCCGATTCCCTTGGCACTGGCGCACAGAACCCAGGGCCAGACAGCGGATCGTAGTGCCTGACCGGAGACGCGCCGAAGGCTGTGGAAAAGCGGCGAGCGCCTGCTCTACACTGGCCCGCAGTTCGTCCACGGGGCTGCGTTGGGCGGACTGTCCAGAAGGCGTTGAGCGGGTTTCAGGCAGTGCAGGGGGCTGTGCGCGCGATCTGATCCGCGGTGTTTCAGGGGTTTCCGTAACGTCGATTCATCCAAGGGGATAAGCGATATGCGTCTGAAGTCGATTGGGGCGGCACTGTCGCTCGCATGCCTGTGCGTGGCGTCCGCGTATGCGCAGACCGCTGCACCGCTCACCTTCGCAGATCGCCTGGCGCAGGCAGGGTCGCCGCTGACCGTCCGGCCGGACGGCTTTTCGGGTCCGGGCGCCGCCATCCTCTCGGAGGCTGTAGGCGCCAGCCGATACGTCCTCATCGGCGAGAGCCATTTTTCGCGCGAGATCCCCGCCTTCACCACCAACATCTGCCGGTTGATGGCGCCCGGCGGCCTGACCGCCATGGCTGTCGAGACCGGGCCGGAGGCCGCCGGGGCAGTCAATGCACGGATGAGGGCGCCGGACCGGGAACAGCAGATTTCCGATTTCATGACCGCCTATCCCGACGTCATGGCGTTCCTCAACAGCCGCGCCGAAGGTCAGACGGTGGCCGACTGCGCCGCTGTGGCCGGGCCGGGTTTCACCTTGTGGGGCCTGGATCAGGAGTTCCTGGGGGTAAGCGGCTATCTGTTCAACCAGATGCTGGCGTCCGGCCCGGGGCCGCTCGCCCGCGCCCAGATCGAGGCCCTGGCGAAGCAGGAGCAGACGGCCGTGCAGGCCGCGCTCGCCTCCGGTTCGCCCATGGACCTGTTCCTGTTGAAGGTCACCGATGCGACGCTGGATGCGGCGGGGAACGCCATCAACCAGGACGGTGGCGACCGGGCAAAGGCACTGTTCGCCGCCCTGCGTGAAACACGCGCCATCTATCAGTCCTCGCAGTCTGGTCGTGGCGATTCGAACGGGCGCAGGGCGCGGCTGATGAAGCGGACGCTCGCGGCCCATTTGGCCGAGGCGCCGCAGGCGCGCGTGCTGATGAAATTCGGCGCCTATCATCTCTACAAGGGCTACAACCCACTGGGCCAGCGCGACGTGGGTAATTTCGTCGCTGAACATGCCGACGGGCAGGGCGTGACGTCCGTGAGCCTGATGGTCGGCGGCGCGAAAGGCGTGAACGCCGGCTACAACGGGGTCGGTCGCCCGATGAAGGTGTACGACTTCGATGCGACCACCGGCAAGGACAGCGACTGGCGCAAGGACGTGATGTTGGCCCGCCCCTCGGGCATGGCGCCCGGCGACTGGATCCTGGTTGATCTGCGCCGTCTGCGCAGCAAGAATATGGACGACCTGACGCCGGAGTGGCGCGAGCTCATCCGCGGCTACGACCTTGCCGTGGTGGCGCCGGAACTGTCTCCGTCCACCAAGCTTGGGGCGGATGTCGCCCTCTAGCGGGTGGCCGCTTTCCACGCTCGGCACCCGGCCAACACAAGGATGAACGGCATGCGCAAGACGTGGCTCCGGACGATCGCGCTGATTTCGCTGGCGCTTGTCGCATGCGCGCCGCGCGCGCCCGATCCGTCGTCCAGCGACTCGTTGCCTGGCACCGTTGACGAAGCCGTCGACCGACTTCTGGGTGAACTGCCCGCCGATGACGTCGATTGGATGCGGCGAAACCCAAAGGACGCCGTCTTCAGCCAGCTCTACCAGGGATACGGTACCGGCGTGCGCAATGCGTTTGGCCTGTGGGGTGGCAACCAAGCCCTGCTCACGTCCTGCGGAACTGACAATCCGGAGACGTGTTCGGGCGTCATCCTCAATGGGATGTGGGACAGCGTGCAGGCGCAGACCGATCCTGCCTTGCGTGCGTCCCTGCAATGCCAGTTCGCAACGGTGCACAACATCCGAATCGATACCACGGGTTGGTACCTGCTCACCGTGGGAGACATGCTGGATGCCATGCAGGCGCAGATCGATCGCCAGGTGGCCGACGCGGCCGCACCAGGCTGTCCGGCGCAGGTGCGCATCGTGCCGGTGGGCGAGGTGAACCGCCGCTGCTTCGTGCGTGCGGAGTTCGAGCGTGAGGAGCCGCTGGACGTCGTGCTGATGTGGTTCGGGTTCCGAAACGCGCTTACCCCTCGGCATGCACCGCCCGAGCTGGAGTTCAGGTTCAACCAGGCCTGCGCGTGGCCCGAGCGTCCGATGCACTTTGCGCCCGAGCCCAAGGCGTCCACCGGCTGACATGGGACGCATGGCGCGTGTGCCAAGGTCTGCTTCTGGCCGGAAGCGGACGTTCGATGAGGGCGGAGGCGCCGACCGCTGGTAATGTCCTGACGCAGCGACGTTCGTGTCTCCGTTCTAGCCGCGCTACCCAGGATGCTGCGGGTCGCAGAAGTAGACCTGGATGTCCGTGGCGAGAGTGAAGCGGCGATGGTCGGCCATCTCCTTTGCCCGGTCCCACGTCAGGGATTTGTAGAGCTCGCTGGGCAGTCGGCGCGCGGTGCGGATCTCGACTCAGCGCCAACTCGTCGGCAATCCGGGTGATTCATCGGCGGCTTCCGTGGCTTGGTCGCAAACGGGTTGCCGCGCCCCGGCGCGGGTGGCAACTTGCAGCGGCGATCACGTCGACCTGGAGCCCCGCATGACCCCCGTTGCCCTGTATTCGCCCGACCCGGCCCGCGGCTGGCTGCCTTGGGCCTGGCTGACGCCGATCCTGATGATCCTGTTCAACGCGGTACCGGTGATCGTGCTGGACGGGTGGATGCAGTCGCAGCATTGGTCGACGCCGCGGGGCGATCCGATCGGCCTCGCTGGCTTGAATGCGCTGCTGTGGATTGGCTTCGCGCCGACGCTGGCGGCCGTGCTCGCCTGGGTACGCTTCGTCGAAGGGCGCTCGCTGGCGAGTATCGGGCTGACCGGTCCGTCGCCACTGAAAACCTTCCTGCACGGACTGGCCGTTGGATTCTGCACGATCGCGCTGGTCGTCGCCGCGATCTGGATGGCTGGCGGCATGCAGGCGGCGGACCTGGGGCCGGCCTGGCGGTCGCCCGTCAGTCTGCTGCACATCGGTCTGCTGCTATTGGGTTTCATTTTCCAGGCGAGCGTGGAGGAAGCCATCTTCCGCGGCTGGATGCTGTCGGTGGTGGCGCGCAAGACTAATGTCACGGTGGCAGTGCTGCTGGTGTCGCTCGTTTTCTGCTTCCTGCATTTCAGTCCGCACCAGCCGCCCTTGGTTACGCTTGGTTCGTTCCTGTTCTCGCTGTTCGCCTGCGCCTGGGTGCTGCGGACCGGCAATATCTGGGGCGTGATGGGCTGGCACGCGGGGTGGAACTGGTTGCTCGCGACCGGCTTCGAATTACCCGTCACCGGCATGGATTCGCACTTGCCGGCGCTACTGGTGGCGCTGCGCCCGTATGGTCCCGACGCCCTGACCGGTGGTGCGGAAGGACCGGAAGGCAGCTACCTGTGCAGCGTCTTCCTCGTCGCCGCGATCGCATGGATCCAGTGGCGAAAGACGCGCGGAGCACAGAACTTCTCGCCGACCAGCAGTTAACGCAACCTCATCCGGAAGCAGCGGGTGCTCGTTTTGCAATTTGCTACTGGTGCGGATTCCGCTCCAGATATTCAGCCAACTAGAGGCAGCTCAGGTTGGGGATGCGAGCGCCACTACCGGCTGGAACCGAGACCGCCTTCGCGACGACTGCTTCTGGCCGGAAGCGGACGCCTCGCTGGGCCGGTCGTTGCGCTCGTGGTAGTGTCCGCTTCCGACCCAAAACGCACGTACGGACGCGTAACTTCATGGAACCCGGCAAGATCGATCCGGCGTGGCCGAATGCCCTTCGTTGGTTTCTCAGTCAGGGATTGACCCGGTTCACGCCGTGGCATTTTTTGTCCGACGCCTCTGATTTTGCATTCGCTTCCCGCGCTTTCCAGCGCGAGGACGCAAGCGGCGGAGAAGTCTTTGTGTTTGCCCGCCGGCAAGATCGCGACGACTTCGCGGGTCTGTTGATCGTCGATGGCGGCATCACAGATCGGGTTGTGTACTTCCATCCAGTGTTTGCCGATAGCAGCCAGCCATCGCCCAGGACATGGAACATCGTCTGCGACGTCTACGAAGACGTGTTCGAGTTCGTCAAGGCGCGGGTGATTGAGGACATGAAGGAGTGCGCGCTCGACGAAGACGCTGCGGATCTTTGAGCAACGCCCGCGTCTGGCCAAACGCGCACGCGCCATGCGCCGATCAGCCGGACCAGGGTATGTCGGCCTCGCGCGTGGCGCTCTCGAACTGCGGCCGGCCGAACCAGTAGCCCTGCATCAGGCGGATGCCGAGATCGGACAGGCAGTGCGCCTCATCGCGGGTCTCTATGCCTTCGGCAATGACGTCAATAGACAGTTGCTCACACATGGACACCACGCCGGCCACGATGGCCCGACGTGGCGGGCTCTGGTCGATTCCCCGGATCAACGCCATATCCAGCTTGACCATGTCCGGCTGGAAGTCGGCCAGCAGATTCAGGCCGGCAAAACCGGCACCGAAATCATCAATGGCCGTCTTGAAGCCGATGCGTTTGTACTCGCTCAGGATCTCCGCCAGCCACTTTCCGTCGCTGACCTGCTCCCCTTCGACGGTCTCGAAGATGATCCGCTCAACGGGAAAGCCATACCGTTCCGCTGCCTGAAGCGTGGAGCGTATGCACACCTCGGGCCGGTAGATCGCATTGGGCAGAAAATTGATGGACAGATGGGATCGCAGATCCAACGACGCAGCGATCCGGATCGCCTTCTCACGGCAGGCCTGGTCGAACGAGTAGCGGTTGTCCACCGTGACACGTGACAGCACCCAGCTCGCGGGTTCGCCGGCCGGACCGCGTACCAGCGCTTCATGCGCGAACACCTCGCGCGCATGCACATCGACGATGGGCTGGAACGCGTAACTGAAGTCGAACGGCAGCGGAGCGGCATCGCGGCACAGGGCACAGCCAGCGCGCATATGGGTGGACGGCATGCGCCTGATCCCGTGTTCGGAGTGAGGAAAAGGATAATCGACGCCCATCACGGCCATGTGGACGTCGCCTGCATCGCCGCGTTCTCCGGGCCCTACAGCCCCTCCGCCGTACCCGGCTCCTTGCGCAGGAACGCCACCAGCGCGGCCACCTGGCAGTACTCCGCCGCGGCCATGAACGTGGTCGGCACGTGCTCTTCGGTCTGTTGCGCCGTGCGCATGCTGTCGATCGGCTCGACGATGGCCGGGAAGTCCTTGGCCTGCTCGTCGAGGACGCGTTTGAGCCGGTCGAACAACGGGCTTGTGTAGCCGAACCCCGGGGCGACGATGCACATCTGCGTGCCCGGGCGCGTGGCGATCTCGCGCATCGCGCTTTCGAAGGCATCGGCGTGCGCGGCGTCGTCGGTCTGCAGTTCGAGGTTGGCGGACTCGCCGGTCACCCGGTAGTACACGCTGCCGGGCCGGAACAGGAACGTATACAGGTGCGCACCGTCGACCTTGCCGGTCTGCGGCGAGCGCTGCCGTTGCCGTTCGCTGCGCAGCGGGGTGGAGCCGCCGTCGGCCAGAAGCTGCCGGGCGGTAATGCCGCAGCCTTGACCGTCGGTGCCGAAGGACACTTCATAGTCCGTACCCGGTTCTGCCGTGAAGGACATCGAGGGGCCACCGATGTAGCGCAGCGCATCGCGCGACTGACCAGCGGCGGCCACCGGAATGCAGCGTCGGTTGGGGCCATCGAAATTGGCCGAGATCGTCACGTGTTGGCCAGGTTCCACCGCGACCTCGTGGTAGAACGGCTTGGCACCGAAGCGGGTGTTCTCGTTCAAGGTGCGGGTGGCGAATGAGGCCGGCATGCCGATGGTCACGTTGTCGTTCTTGCGCGCCATCGAAAACAGGGCGCCGATCGGCGTGACGCTACCAGCGCTCCTGCCCTCCACGCTGACCATCTCGGCCTTGCCGCCCTGCTCGAGGGCATTGGCGCGCAACGACAGCCGCACCAGGTTGCTGCCAAAAAGGCGCACCCGTGCCTGTTGCTGCAGTGCCGTGGCCGACGATGGGGCGGGCCCCGCTGCGTCAGGCGCGGCCACGCCCGGCGCGGAATCGGCCAGCGCGGTCGCTGAAAGGGCCAGGCAAAGAACGAACGCGGCAACGCGAAGGGTCATCGGTATATCTCCATGAATATTCAGGCGCCTCATGCGCCATCTGCGCCGCTCTAGCGGCACCTTGGCGGAAAACTTGAGTCGGCGCGGGGCGAGGGCCTTGCGGCGCACTCCCTAACGCTGTTAGATTCGCCCCCTAACGCCGTTAGTCCAGGTCCCCCGTGCGCCAACCCATCGCCCGCGAGAACATCGTCGAGGCCGCCTTCCGGATCCTCGACGAAGCCGGCCTGGAAGGCATCACGCTGCGCAAGGTGGCCTGCTCGCTGGGTATCCGTGCGCCGTCGCTGTACTGGCACTTCAAGAGCAAGCAGGCGCTGATCGACGCCATGGCCGACGCGATGATCTGCGACGTCGCCCGTGACATCCCGGCCGGCCAGCCCTGGCGTCAGACCCTGCTGCAGATCGCGCGGGAGTTCCGCCTGGCCTTCAAGGCCCGTCGCGACGGGGCGCGGGTGTATGCCGGCACCTTCCTGGCCACCGAGAACGTGCTGCGGGTGGGCGAGGCCAGCCTGGCCGCGCTGATCGGCGCCGGGCTGCCGGTGCGCTTCGCCGCGACCACCGCGATGGACCTGGTGTACTACACGATGGGCTTTGTGATCGAAGAACAGTCCTGGCCGGGCGACGGCAGCATGGAAGCGCTCGGTGAGACATTCATGGCACTGGCCGAACAACGTTTCCCGCACTGCTGGGACGCCCGCGAGGTGTGGAGCGAGGTCGATTTCGACACGCGCTTCGAACAGGGGCTGGGGCTGATGCTGGATGGCATCGCACTGCGCCTGGCCGCTACCCCCTGATCCCGCCATTTCCCCTGCTGTTCCCGCTGCTCCGACACGGAAGCCCCACCGATGCGTGACCGAATTCTCCGCTGCTCCTCCCTGATCCTGGTTGCCGCGCTGCTCAGCGCCTGTGGCGGCAAGGACGACACCCCGTCCGCCGAGGCCACCGCCGAGACCTCCGCGTTGCCGGTGTCGCTGGCCACCGCCCAGCAGCAGACCATGGCCCGCACGGTGCTGGTGTCCGGTCCGGTCAGCGCTTACGAAGAGATGCAGCTGGGCGTGGAAATCAGCGGCCAGCGCGTCACCGCGTTGCCGGTGGACGTGGGCCAGTGGGTCAAGAAGGGCCAGGTGCTGCTGCAGCTGGATCATCGCACCCTGGACAGCGAACTGGCCCAGGCCGACGCGTCGCTGCGCCAGGCGCAGGCGTCGCAGGAGCTGGCGCGGCTGAACTACCAGCGCAGCGAGAAACTGGCGGCGCAGCAGCTGATCAGCGCCAGCAGCCTGGACGAACTGCGTGCGGCCCGCATCAACGCCGAGGCGCAGACCGCCACCGCGCGTGCGTCGCGCGATGCCGCCCAGCTGCGGCGGGACTTCGCCGACCTGCGCGCGCCGGCCGACGGGCTGATCTCCAAGCGCCTGGTGCAGCCCGGCCAGGTGGTCTCGGCCGGCACCGAGCTGCTGCGGCTGATCCGCGACGGACGCCTGGAATGGCGCGCCGAACTGCCCGAGAACCAGCTGGCCGACGTGGTGGTGGGCAACACCGTCGAGCTGCCGTATGCCGGGCAGGTGGTGCGCGGCCGCATCCGTGCGGTCAGCCCCGGCGTCGATGCGCAGACCCGCACCGGCACCCTGTACGCCGACCTGCCCACGCCGGAGCCGCTCAAGCCGGGCATCTACGTGGAAGGCCGCATCGTCACCGGCGACGGCCAGGTGCTCACCATTCCGACCGCGGCGATCGTGCAGCGCGATGGCCACAGCTACGTCTTCAGCGTGAACGACAAACAGCAGGCCACCCGCCACCGCGTGCGCACCGGGCAGGCCGTCAACGGCCACACCGCGATCCTGGAAGGCCTCAAGGCCGGCGATCGCGTGGTGGTGGACGGCGCCGGCTTCCTCGGCGAGGGCGACCGCGTGCGTGTGGTGGCCAACAACAAGGCCGCCGCCCGATGAATATTTCCGCCTGGGCGATCAAACGCCCGCTGCCGGCGCTGCTGATCTTCTTCGTGCTGTGCGTGGCCGGCCTGTGGGGCTTCTACCAGCTGCCCGTGGCGCGCTTCCCGGACATCGCCTTCCCGATGACCACCGTTACCGTCACCCAGCCCGGCGCGTCGCCCAGCCAGCTGGAAGCGGAAGTCACCCGCAAGGTCGAGGACTCGGTGGCGACGGTCAACAACGTCAAGCGCGTGATCTCCTCGGTCAGCGAAGGCGTCAGCACCACCACCATCGAATTCCAGCTCGAAGCCGACCTGGCCACCGCGTTGGACGACACGCGCGATGCGGTCACCCGCATCCGCACCGACCTGCCGCAGGACATCCAGGAACCGGTGATCTCCAAGGTGGACATCGGCGGCTCGCTGATGACCTACGCCCTGGTGGCCCCGCACATGACCCCCGACGAGGCCAGCTGGTTCGTCGACCGCGACGTGTCGCGCGCCATGTACGGCGTACCGGGCGTGGCCCGGGTGACCCGCGTGGGCGGCGTGCAGCGCCAGGTGCGGGTGGACCTGGACCCCAATGCGTTGATTGCCATGGGCATCACGGCCGGTGACGTCTCACAGCAGCTGGCCCGCATCCAGGTCGAGCGCGCCGGCGGCAAGGCCGAGATCGAAGGCGCGCAGCAGACCATCCGCACGCTCGGCACCGTGGGCAACGCGCAGGCCCTGCGCGACTACTCCATCGCGCTGCCGGACGGCCGCGCGGTGCGCCTGTCGACGCTGGCCACGGTCACCGATGCTGCGGCCGATCCCACCGAAGCGGCGCTGCTCGATGGTGGCGAGGTGGTGGCGTTCTCGATGTCGCGCACACGCGGCTCCAGCGAAGTGAAGGTGGAGGCGGGCGTGCATGCCGCGCTCGATACCATCAAGGCCGCCCATCCGGGCATCGACTTCCGCCTGGTCACCACCGCCATCGACGAGACCCACCGGTCCTACGATTCGTCGATGACCATGCTCTACGAAGGCGCGCTGCTGGCGCTGCTGGTGGTGTGGCTGTTCCTGCGCGACTGGCGCGCCACCTGGGTGGCCGCGCTGGCGTTGCCGCTGTCGATCATCCCCACCTTCGCGGTGATGTACTTCTTCGGCTTCACCCTCAACATGATCACGCTGCTGGCACTGTCAGTGGTGGTCGGCATCCTGGTCGACGATGCGATCGTGGAAATCGAGAACATCGTGCGCCACCTGCGCATGGGCAAGCCGCCGCTGGAAGCGGCGCGCGAGGCCGCCGGCGAGATCGGCAATGCGGTGATCGCCACCTCGCTGACCCTGGCGGCAGTGTTCGTGCCGGTGGCGTTCATGCCCGGCATCGCCGGCAAGTTCTTCCGCGAATTCGGCTGGACTGCCGCCACCGCGGTGCTGTTCTCGCTGCTGGTGGCGCGCCTGCTCACCCCGATGATGGCGGCCTACCTGCTCAAGCCCCATGGCGAAGAGAAGCCCGATTCGAAGCTGATGGTCTGGTACCTGGGCTGGGTGGACGCGGCCCTGCGCCATCGCGGCCGCACGCTGTGGCTGGCCACCGGCCTGTTCGTGGCGTCGCTGGCGCTGGTGCCGTTCATCCCGGCGACCTTCATTCCGCAGTCCGACCTGGGCCGCAGCAACCTGAGCCTGGAACTGCCGCCGGGCACGCGCCTGCAGGACACCGTGGCGGTGGCCGAACAGGCGCGCGCGCTGCTCAAGGACATGCCCGAGCTGAAGCAGGTGTACACCGCCGTGGGCAGCGTGCTCGACCTCGGCGATCCCAGCGCGACCGGTGTGGGCGAGGCACGCAAGGCCACGCTGGTGCTCGACTGGGGCACCACCGACACCCGCGACCGCGACCAGCGCGTGCTGGAACGCGACGCGCGCGCGCGCCTGGCCAACCTGCCCGGCGTACGCGTGAGCTACGTGAGCTCCGAACCGGGCAACCTGCTGCAGCTGGTGCTGTCCGGGGACGATCCGCAGCGCCTGCAGGACGCATCCACCGCACTGGAGCGCGATCTGCGCGGCATCCAGGGGCTGGGCAGCGTCACCTCCACCGCCTCGCTGCTGCGCCCGGAAGTGCAGATCGTGCCCAACGCGGCGCGCGCGGCCGACCTCGGCGTGGCCACGGCCGACATCGCCGAAGCGGCGCGCATCGCCACCGCCGGCGACTACGAACAGCGCCTGGCCAAGCTCAACCTGCCCGACCGCCAGGTACCGATCCGGGTGGGCTTTGCCGAGGCCACGCTGGCCAACCCGGCGCTGATCGGGCAGCTGCGCGTGCCCGGCCGCAACGGGCCGGTGCCGCTGGCGGCGGTCGCCGACATCCAGCAGGGCAGCGGGCCGTCGCAGATTTCGCGGTACCAGCGCCAGCGCAACGTTACCCTCACCGCCGAACTCAACGGCAGGCCGCTGGGCGAGGTGATGACCCAGGTGCAGGCGCTGCCCAGCGTGAAGCAACTGCCGCCGGGGGTGAGTTTCCTCAACACCGGCGATGCCGAGGTGTTCGTCGAACTCTTCATCGGCTTCATGCTGGCCATGGCCGCCGGCTTGATCTGCATCTACATGGTGCTGTTGCTGCTGTTCAACCATGCGCTGATGCCGGTCACCATCCTGGCCGCGGTGCCGCTGTGTGCCGGTGGTGCGTTCGGCGCGCTGCTGATCACCCAGAACATGCTGTCGCTGCCGGCGCTGATCGGCTTGTTGATGCTGATCGGCATTGCCACCAAGAACTCGATCCTGCTGGTCGATTACGCGGTGATCGCCGAAGACGAGCATGGCATGAGCCAGCACGATGCGCTGATCGATGCGTGCCGCAAGCGGGCCCAGCCTATCATCATGACCACCCTGGCGATGGGCGCCGGCATGATGCCGATCGCGCTGGGCTTTGCCGGCGATTCCAGCTTCCGCGCACCGATGGCCATTGCGGTCATCGGCGGCCTCATCACTTCCACGCTGCTCAGCCTGATCGTGATCCCGGCCGCGTTCACGGTGATGGACGACCTGGGCGAATGGCTGTCGCGGAAGTTCCGTCGCCGCTCGACGCATGCGGTGGCCGGGCACACGGAGTAGAGCCACCCCATGGGTGGCTGCGCGGTCCGCTTCGATCACCCCGGTCATGCCGATGCAGCCCAGGCGAGTAAGCGCGGCCACCCGGCGGCGGTGGTATGAGCACAATGCATAGGTGGCATGCGGAAATACCGTGGCGGGCGCAGCGCGCCCGCCACTTCCGCGCCGATACACTGCGTGCACGTTCCGATCAGTTGCCCGCCATGCCTCTGCGTCCCCCTGTTGCCCTGCTGATATGTCTGGCGCTCGCCGCCTGTGCGCCAGCATCGGCGACGAATGCACCGGTGACGGGCGTCGGCCCACTGGCGGCCGATGCCGTGGCCACGGTGGATACCGCGGCGTTCGCACGCGGCAGCTTCACCGCTGCCGACGGCACGGTGCTTCCCTACCGCATCCTGCCGCCTCGCCACGTGCGCGCGGGCCAGCGCTATCCCCTGGTACTGCAGCTGCACAGCTCGGGTGGCATCGGCACCGACAACACCGCACAACTGGACCGCCTTGCCAGAAGCTGGGCGATGCCTGCCACGCGCGACCGCTACCCCGCGTACGTCCTGGTGCCGCAGTTCGCCGGGCGCAGCGCCCACTACGGCCCTGCCGCCGCAGACCAGGCCGCCACGGCGGCACCGACCCTGCACGCGGCCCTGGCCTTGGCGCGGCACGTGGCGGCAACGCATCCGGTCGACAGCTCGCGCATCTACGCCGTAGGCTTCTCGATGGGTGGCTCGGCGGCGTGGCTGTCGCCGACGCTGGCACCGGACCAGTTCGCGGCGATCGTGTCCATCGCCGGCATCGCCCCACCCGACAGTGCCGCATCGGCGTACATCCAGGTGCCGGTGCTGGCGATGCACGGCGATACCGACGAAGAGAATCCGATCACGGCCGACCGGCGTTTCGTGCGCGCGCTCCGCGCACGCGGTGGCCACGCCGTGCTGCGCGAGTACCACGGCCTGGCGCATCAACCCCCTGCCGACATCGTGCCCGGCACGTGGTGGCGCGACTGGTTGTTCCAGCAGAAACAAACGCCGCCGCACTAACTGCAAGCGCAATGTCATGGGGAAGTCACTGCGGGCACCAATACTCCGCCGGTCCTCCACTACCCCCGTCGACCCATGCGCGCTTCCGGCCACGCCCCTCGTGTTTCCCTGCTTGCTGTGTTGCTCACCGCTGCCGTACAGGCCATGGCCGCAGAACCCGCACCGGCCGACGACGCACGCACGCTGGACCAGATACAGGTGATCGGCCAGGCCACCAGCTACGCCAAGACCACGGTGAGCCAGGAAACCCTCAACCGCCAGCAGGTCATCAGCAGCGTCAACAACGCGCTCAATGAACTGCCGGGCGTGGTGGTGAGCGAAGCCGACGCCACCGGCTCGTCGGTGTGGGGCACCCAGATCAGCATGCGCGGCTTTGTGACCAACCGCGACACGCAGCAGATCGGCACCACCATCGACGGCCTGCCCAACGGTGGCTCCGGCTACGGCGGCGGCTCGCTGGCCAACCGCTACATCGACACGCTGGACCTGGAGACCGTCGAGGTCAGCCAGGGCACGGCCGACATCTCCTCGCGTTCCAACGAAGCGCTGGGCGGCACCTTGAACTTCCTCACCAGCGACCCGCTGGCCGAACAGCGGCTGCGCATGGTGGTCGGTGGCGGCGACCACGACGCGCGCAAGTACTACGTGCGCTACGACACCGGCCTGCTGGGTGGGCACACCCGCGCGTGGGTGAGCGCCTCCTCGGCGCGCGTGAATGACTGGATCGACGGCACCGGCCATGTGAGCAACGACAACCTGGCGGCGAAGTTCGTGACCGAGCTGGACCGCTGGACGCTCAGTGGCTACGCGTCCTACAACGACGCCGACGAACCGGAGTACACCAGCGTCACCCCGGCGGCGTTTGCGACCAACCCCGACCGCGACGGCCTCACCGGCACCCTCACCGGCATTCCCTACCTGGACCAGAACTTCCGCTCCGGCTCGCGCGCGCTGCGTGAAAACACCTTCGGCTACCTGCGCGGGGCGTTCGACAGTGGCAACGGCTTCAAGGCCACGCTGACCGGCTACGCGCACAAGATGGAAGGCCGCGGCGACTGGCTGCCGCCGTACCTGGTACAGGCGCGCAACGATGGCGCCGGCCGGCCGGAATCGGAGTACCTGGGCGGCAGCACCGTGTATGGCGGCAGCGCGCTGGGCCAGTTCTACTTCGTCAATCCCGATGGCAGCGCCGCGCAGATGCGCGCCGGTTGCGTGCCGCGCGCCGGCTTCAGTGCCGAGTACGATCCCAACTGCTACGCCGCCGGCGTGCAGGGCGTGCAGTCCTACCGCCATTCGCACTACGACAACGACCGCGCCGGTGCCACCGCCGACGTGGAATGGAAGCAGACCCTGGGCAGCGTGGACAACACCGTGCGCGGCGGCGTGTGGGTGGAGCAGTACGACCGCAGCGTGCGCCGCGACTGGCACCGCCTGCTCAACGTGGGCACCGACATCGGCTTCGACCACCAGCCGTACTGGGTGCAGTTCGAAGACCGCTACAAGACCAGCGAGCAGATGTACTACGTGGAAGACGTGGCGCGCTTCGGCCCGTTCAGTGCGCGCGTGGGCGTCAAGCAGTTCTTCGTCGACCAGAAGCGCAACCGGGTGATCGGCAACGCCGAAAGCGTGCGCTCCGATTCCAGGTCCGACCCGCTGCTGTCGGCCGGTGCTACCTGGACGCTGCCGGTCGACGGCCTGGAACTGTTCGGCGGATACTCGCAGAACTTCGCTGCCATTCCGTCCGGCGTGCTCGGTGAAACCGATGCGCAGCGCTTTGCCCGGGTCGAGCCGGAAACCGCCGACAACATCGAGCTGGGCCTGCGCGTGAGCCGCTGGCCCTTGACCGGCTCGTTGACCCTGTACAACATCAAATTCGACAACCGCATTGTCTACCTGCCCGCGCGGCTGGCCGACGGCATCGACTACCTGGACGAAACCGATGGGGTCTACGAGAACTTTGGGGGCGTGGAAAGCACCGGTCTGGAAGCGGCGCTCGGTTACGGCTGGGACAACGGCTGGCGCCTCAATGGGGCCTACACCTACAACCGCTCCAAGTACCTGGGCAGCGGCAACGCCGCGCGCGACACCGAGCTGGGCATCGTCGACGGTGCCCAGGTGATCGGCCAGCCCAAGCACGTGCTGGTGGTGTCGGCCGACTGGCAGGGCGACAGCTGGAACGCCGGCATTTCCGGGCGCTACCTGGGTGAGCGCTACCTGGATGCGTCCAACACCGCCAAGCTGCCGTCGGCCACGGTGTTCAATGCCAACATCGGTTTCGACCTGCAGAGCCTGTCGCCGAAGCTCAAGGGCGTGGGCGCCAGCCTGGTGGTCAGCAACCTCACCGACCGCAAGTACCTGGCCGGCGTGGACGGCAGCAATTCGGCCTTCATCGGCGCGCCGCGCACCGTGGGCGTCTCGGTACGGGTCGACCTGTGAGTGCAGCACGGCCGCCGCTGACCGATCCGGTACGCCGCCGCCTGCTGCAGGGTGGCCTGGGGGCTGGCGTGGCCGCGCTGCTGCCCAGCATCGCGCGGGCGGCAGCGATCGCCCCGCATGCAGGCAGCGGCAACCTGGAGGATGTGCAGCACATCGTGGTGTTCATGCAGGAGAACCGGTCGTTCGACCACTACTTCGGCACGTTGCCCGGTGTGCGCGGGTTCGGCGACCGCTTCGTCGCGCCCGCCCCACCACTGGCGCCCGGGCAGCCGCCGCGCACGCTGTGGTTGCAGCCCAATGCCGCCGGCACGCGCGGCATCACGCCGTTCGCGCTGGATACTGCCGCGCAGTTCGGCCTGATGCGCGTGGAGGGCACGCCGCACACCTGGCCCGACGCGCAGCGCGCCTGGGACCACGGGCGCATGGCGCACTGGCCGGCCGCCAAGCAGGACCACGCGATGGGCTACTTCCGCCGCGATGACATGCCGTTCCAGTTCGCGCTGGCCGAAGCGTTCACCGTGTGCGACGCCTACCACTGCGCGATGCAGGCCGGCACCAATCCCAACCGCTTGTTCCTGTGGACCGGCCACAACGACCCGCATGCCCGCGCGGGCGGCCCGGCCGTGGCCAACTCGCACGACAACTTTCCCGAGCTGGGCGGCCACCCGGCGTCGTACACCTGGACCACCTACGTTGAACGCCTGCAGCAGGCCGGCGTGCGCTGGCAGATCTACCAGGACATGGCCGACAACTTCACCGACAACCCGCTGGCCGGCTTCGCGTCGTTCCGCCAGGCCTGGCGCGGCGCGCCGGGGCATGATGCAGCGCTGCGCGCGCGCGGGGTGAGCACGCGCGGGCTGGCCCAGCTGCGCGAGGACGTGCTGAAGGGACAGTTGCCGCAGGTCAGCTTCATCATTGCCGATGCCGCCGGCAGCGAGCATCCCGGCCCCTCCAGCCCTGCGCAGGGCGCGGCCTACACCGCGCGCGTGCTGGACGCGCTCACCGCCGACCCGGCGGTGTGGAGCCGCACCGCGCTGCTGCTGATGTTCGACGAGAACGACGGCTTCTTCGACCACATGCCGCCCCCGGCACCGCCGTCGCGCGACGACGCGGCGGCCGGTGGCTGGGCCGGTGCATCGTCGGTGTCCACCGACGGCGAATACCACCAGCACCCGTCGCCGGGTAACGAGAAGGCCGATCCGCTGGACCTGCGCGGCCGCCCGTACGGGCTGGGGCCGCGCGTGCCGCTGTATGTGATCTCGCCGTGGAGCCGGGGCGGCTGGGTCGACTCGCAGGTGTACGACCACACCTCGGTGATCCGCCTGATCGAACGCCGCTTTGGCGTGGCCGCGCCGGTGCTGTCGCCGTGGCGCCGCGCGGTGTGTGGCGACCTGACCGGCGCATTCGATTTCTCGCAGCGCGACACGCGGCCCTTCGTGGCCGCGCTGCCGGCCACGGCCGCAGCAGCCGCACGCGCGGCGGCCTTGCCGGGCCGCACCGTGCCGGTGCTGCCCGAGGGGCTGCAGCCGGCGCGGCAGGAACCCGGGGTGCGCCCGGCGCGGGCATTGCCGTATCGCCCGCAGGCCGATATCGCGCTGCACGACGACCACGTACGCCTCGACCTCGCCTGCGATGGCGCGGCCGCGGTACTGCACGTTTACGACCGCCTGCAGCTGGGGGCGATCCCGCGCCGCTACACGCTGGCCCCGGGCATGCCGCAGCACGCGCGCTGGGCCATGGATGACCGGCGTGGCTACGACCTGTGGCTGCTTGGGCCCAATGGCTTCCACCGGCACTACCGCGGCCAGCCCGGCACCGCCGCGCCGCTGCAGGCGCGCATCGACCGTGACGGCGACCGCCTGCAGCTGTGGCTGCACAACCCGGGCAAGACGGCGCTGGCGGTCAGCGTGCGTCCGGGCGCCTATGTCGAGGCCGCCCCGGACAGGCAGCTGCAGCTGGCGCCCGGTGCGCGCACCGCACTGCACTGGGACGCCACCGCCAGTGGCGGCTGGTACGACCTGCATGTCGAGCAGCCCGGGGCCTCGCAGCGCCTGGCCGGGCGCGTGGAAGACGGCCGCCCCGGCAGCACCGACCCGGCCATGGGCACCGAGGCGATGCGCCTGCTGCTGGACTGACCGCCGCGCCGGCGCGTTGCGACGGGCGCGGTCAGGCGGGACGGGCGGCCGATTCGATCATCTTCCAGCCGTTGCCGGACGGATCGCGGAAACCCGCATCCACGGTGCCGTAGCGCTCTACCGGCGGCTGGGTGAATTCCACGCCGGCCGCGCTCAGCCGCGTGTAAGCCGCGCGGCAGTCGTCCACGGCCAGCACCAGCGCCGGCATGGCGCCCTTGGCCACCAGCGCCGCCAGGGCCTGCGCGGTGGCGGGGTCGTGCACGGGCGGACCCGGCACGAACAGGCCCAGCTGGAACGTGGGCTGGTCCGGGTGCTGGACGGTCAGCCAGCGGTACGGGCCATTGCGCACGTCGGTGTGGATCCTGAAGCCCAGCGCGTCGACGTAGAACGCCACGGCTTCGTCCTGGTCGCGCACGTACACGCCGACCACCTCGATACCTTGTGTCATGGAGAACCTCCGGTGTTGGAGGCTACGTTGTACCCGCCCCCCTGCGCTGGCGCTTCTCCGAAACTGAGGTGGTGAGGTCCGGACGCCGGGCGGCGCGCAGGATGCACTCGGGGGTACTGCCCGGTGACGCGTCCGCCGGTGGCGTGCCGCGCAGGTCGCCCGGACACTGCCCGGTGATGTCGCGGAACACCCGGCCGAACGTGCCCAGGCTGCTCCAGCCGGTCTGGTAGGCGATCTCGGTGATGGGCAGGTCGGTGTCGCGGCACAGCGCCACCGCCCGTTCGATGCGGCGGCTCAGCAGGTAGCGGTGCGGCGGCAGGCCGAAGGCCAGCCGGAACTGGCGCGCGAAGTAGGCCTCGGAGGTGGCGCTCACCTCGGCCAGGCGCCGGACCGGCCAGGCCTCGTGCGGCGCCTGGTCCATCCGGTCCTTGGCCCGCAGCAGGCGTCGCAACAGGGCAGGGCTCTGGGTCATCGGCGTCCTCCGCCCGGCGATGCTACGACCGGGCGCGCCCGCCAGCAAGGCGCGTCAGCGGCGCTGCACGGCGCCGGGTGCCTCGTCCGCCGCCGTCCAGGCGCGCAGCCCCATCACCGCCAGCCCGACGAACACCAGGTACAGCCCGGCGGTGACGTCCAGCGACTTGACCAGGTACATGCCCACGTAGACCACGTCGACGACGATCCACAGCCACCACGTGGCGATGTGGCGGCGCGCCTGCCACCACTGCGCCACCAGGCTCAGCGCGGCGAGCATGGCATCCAGCCAGGGCAGCGCGGCATCGGTCCAGGTGTGCATCGCCGCCCCCAGCGCGACGCCGAACACCACGCCGATGCCCAGATCGCGCAGCAGCTGCCGGCGCGGCAGCGGCGCGATCACGATCGCCCCGTCCTGTTGCGCGTGCCGACGCCAGCTCAGCCAGCCGTACAGCAGGAAGCCGCCGAACACGACCTGCAGCAGCGTGTCCGAATACAGCCGGGCCTCGATGAACACCACCGCATACAGCGCTACCGCCACCAGCCCCACGGGCCAGGCCAGCATGTGCCGGCGCGCCATCAACCACACGCCGAGGATGCTGGCGGCCACCGCCGACCATTCGAGAAGGGCCGCGCTCATAGCCCGAACGTCACCGACAACCGGGCCTGGCGCGGCGCACCGGCAAACAGGTAGTAGTCGCCCGCGGTGCTGCCGGTATCGCGCCAGTAGAAGCGGTCGAACACGTTGTCCACCGACAGGTTCCAGGTCACCGGATGGTCGGCCAGCGCGTGCTTGAAGCGCAGGCCCAGGTCGACCACGTGGTAGGCCGGTGCGCGCACGCTGCCGTCCACCGTGGCGGCGTTGGCCGAGGCGTAGCGCCAGCCGCCGGTGACCGACAGCCCGCTGGCGAACGGCAGCGCGTAGTCGGCATGCACGCTGGCGCGCAGCTTGGGCACGTTGACCAGCTGGTGGCCCTCATACAGCGCGGTGCCACTGCTGCGCGCGCGCGCCTGCAGCGCGCTGACGCTGGCGTTGAGCACCAGGCCTTCGGCAACACGCCCATTGGCGGTCAGTTCCAGCCCGGTATGGGTCTGCTGGCCTTCGGCCACGAAGGTGTAGCCGGCGTCGCTGCTGTCCGGCTTGGCGTACTGGAAGGGCTGCGAGGTGCGGAACAGCGCCGCGCCCAGGGTCAGCGCATCGGCGGCGGCGTACTTGACGCCCACTTCGGTCTGCCGCGACAGCACCGGCGCCAGGAACGCGCCGTCGTTGGACGTCCAGAACGGGGCTTCCTGGCCCAGCGAAATGCCGCGCACGTAGCTGGCGTAGACATTCACCTGCTCGGTCGCCTTCCAGACCAGCGCGGTCTGCGGCAGGAAGCGCGACAGCGTGCTGTGGCGCTCGGGGGTGCCACGCTTGTCGAACGCGCGCTCATCCAGGCGCACGAAGCGGCCACCGGCCAGCCACTGCCAGGCATCGCCGAACTGCATGCGGTCCATCGCGAACACGGCCGTCTGCGCGCTGTCCAGGCGGCGCACCGAGGGGCCGGGCTGCAGCGGCGACGGCGCGAACACCGGCACCTGCGCGTCGTGGATGTTGGCCGTGCCGACGTACTCGTTGACGTTGCGGCGCTTGTCGATGGTGCGCTCGAAGCGGTCTGCGCCCACGGTGAGTTCGTGGCCGACGCGCCCGGTGCTGAAGCTGCCGCGCAGTTCGGCGCGCGCCTCCAGGTTGCGGCGGGTGTCGTCGGGGCTGCGGTAATCGTAGATGTCGTAGTCGCCGTTGGGCGCGAAGTAGTTGCCCGGCACGCTGCCATCGGCACACTGCACGGCGTAGTAGCAGCCGTAGGCGAAGGCCACGTTGTCATCGATCACCGAGCGGCTGTAGCCGGCCGACACGCGCGACTGCCACTGCGCATTGAACTGGTAGGTGTGCAGGGCGGTGATGTTGGTGCTGTCGATGCCTACCGGCCGCTGCCACGGCTGGTAGCCCAGCATGTGCTCGCGGTCCACCCCGCGTGGCAGTTCGCGCGCGCCCAGCAGCTGGTAGCCGGAGGCCGAGCGCTGCGAGCTGGTCTGGTAGTTGGCATCCACTTCCAGCTTGCTGTGGTCGCTGATCAGCCAGTCGGTGGCCAGCGAGTAGAAGTTGCGGCGGCCTTCGGCATGCGCGATGTACGACTCGCTGCCGTCCCACGCTGCGTTCATGCGCACGCCCAGGCGCGGGGTCAGCCAGTGGCCGACATCCACCGCGGCATAGCGCGAGCCTTCCGAATCGGTGCCCAGGGTGACGTTGCGGACCTCGGTCGGGCGCTTGCCGACGTAGTTGATGATGCCGCCGGGCGCCATCACGCCGGCGGCAAGGCCGGCTTCGCCCTTCAGGATTTCCACCTGCTGCACGTTCTCCAGCGCCAGCCGCTGCTCGCCGGTGGTGCTCAGCCCGTTGAAGCGGTAACCGGTGCCGGTGTCCAGCGGGAATCCACGGATCGCGATGTTCTGGTAGTAGCCCACCGGGGCGTAGCTGTCGCCGAGCGAGGCGTCGTTGCGGGCCAGTTCGGACAGGCTGCGCACCTGGCGGCTGTCGAGCAGGTCGCGGTCGAGCACGGTCAATGCCGCCGGGGTGTCTTTCCAGTCGCCGCTGCCGAAACTGTTGGTCTGGACGGTGTCGGCCACCGGCTGGCGGGCCTGCACGCGCACGGCGGCAAGCTCGGTCGGGGAGCGGTCGGGCGCGTCCGGGGCGGCGTCGCTGGCATGCAGCGGCAGGGCGGCGCACAGGGCGACGGTGAGCAGGGCAGGGCGATAGCAGCGGTTCATTCGATTCGTCATCAGCCAGAAGAGACGAAGCGACGGCGCGCACGCACCGACCCATCCGGTCGTTGCGCCCACTGCACAAAGCTCCCTACGCCGGTATCAACCGGATCAGGTTCCAAGGGACTCTCTCAGCCTGGCTTTGCCCAGGCACCCCCGCTTCGGTGCCCATTTCACCACAAACGGCCCCGCCCTGCCCGCCATGGCTCAGGCGGCGGCGTGCAGCGCCTGGAGCAGGGCCTGGCCGTGGCGGCCCTTGAACCACAGGGCATGGCCCAGCAGGAAGGTGTGATAGGCCACGTCCGCATTGGCCGGTGAGGCGGTGATGCCGTTGAAGTACTCCACTTCGGACAGTGCAAAGTCCAGGTGCACTACCGGCAGCAGGTCGGCCAGCAGCTGAACCCGCGCGGCCGACAACGGCAGCACCTGCCGGTAGCCCTCGACCAGGGCCAGCGCGATGGCGATGCGCGCCGCATCGGTCTGCTGCTCCAGCGCCAGCCACGCGATGGCATTGCGCTCGATCGCCGTGGCCAGGTCGAACAGCGCACTGGTGGGCGAGGCCAGGCCGAAGTCGAACACGGTCTGCACCTGCGGGGCGTTGCTGTCCGCGCGCCAGAGCAGGTTGGACACGTGCCAGTCGTTGTGGGCCCACAGCCGCGGCTCGGCGTGCAGGCGCCGGGCCAGGCCGGCGTGCCAGGGCAGCACCGCGCGCTGCAGGTCGTCCTGCCAGCGCTGCCGGGCCAGGTAGGCGGCCAGGCCGGGGCGCTCGTCCAGGCCGGCCTGCAGCATCGCCAGCGGGTCGGCGGCGCGGATCAGGTCGTCGCGTGCCACCAGCAGGTGGGTGCTGCGCTGGGGTGCGTGGTAGTGGGCCGAGGCCTGGTGCAGGGTGGCCAGCATGCGCCCGGCCTCGCGCGCGGCGGCCGGGTCGGCCAGCGGTGTCCAGGACGGCGCATCGCGGTACAGGTCCTGGCCGTCGCCCACGCTGTGCAGTTCGTAGGTCCAGCCGGCGTGCTCGGGGGCGGTCGCACCGTCGGCATCGCGCAGCACCTGCACCACGGGCACGCCGGCGGCCGCCAGGTGGGCGATGAAGCGGTGTTCTTCGCCCAGCGTTGCCGCGTCGCGCACGCTGCCGTGGTGCCGTTTGACGAACACCCGCCCGTGCCTGCTGTCCAGGAGGGCGGCCGCCGACAGGGGGCGTGGGCTGTGCCAGGCCACGGCGACATCCGCGCCCAGCTGCGGGTATCGGCCACGCAGCCAGGCCACTTCGCGCGCATCGATGGCAGGCCAGTCGGCGGCCACGGCATCGTTGTCCAGGCCTTGCACGAGGTGGGCGGTGTGGGTCATCGGCGAGCAGGCACAACGTGCGTCGGGGTGCGGGGCAGACAGGGTAGCCGAACGCACAACGGGCGGGTCATGGACCCGCCCGTTGAAGGCGCTGCAAACGGCGGTGGGGGCAGTGCTTACCAGCCGCGGCCGTGCTGGCGGTCCCAGTTGCGGCGATCACGCTGCTCGCGCTCCCAGCGACCGCGGTCGTTGCGACGGTCGTAACCGCGGTCGTAGCCGTAACGACGGTCATGGCGGCGGTCGTCGTAGCGGCGGTTGTCGTAGCCACGGTCGTAACGGTGGTCGCGCTTGTCGCGGGTGGTCAGGTTGCCGATGGCGCCGCCGGCAACCGCGCCGCCCACGGTGGCGGCGGTATCACCGTTGGAGAGCAGGTGACCGGCCACGCCGCCCACCACTGCGCCGACCACGGTGCGCTTGTCCTTGCGGGACATCGCGCTGGCGTCGCCCACGGCGGCCAGACCGACCGTCAGGGCCAGGGCCACGGCCAGGCCACGAAGGCTGAGTGCGGAAATGTTGAGCATGTTCGGTTCTCCAGTCGGGTACAGGCCACGCTGGGGTTCCAACATTGTCGGAACATTGCCGCGCGGCCCGGGTGGGTCTGCGTATTCATCTAGCGGCAATGCGGATGAAGCGAGGCTGAAAGCGCCCGCGCCCACTCAGGGTCCAGCAAGGTCCGGCGCGTGGGTCAGATCTCGCCGTCGCGCAGGTAATCGAACAGCTCGGCGTCGCCCTTCAGGCCAAGCTTGAGCATCGCATCGCCCTTCTGGCGGCTGATCGTGCTGACGCTCTTGTGCAGCTGCAGGGCGATCTCCTTCACCGTCTGGCCGCTGCCGAGCAGGCGCAGCACTTCGATTTCACGCGGCGACAGCGGTTTGGTGCCGACGTCATCGACGGTGTTGGTGCCGATTGCGTCAATGCGTTCCTTCAACGTGCGGCTCACATAGGGCAGTCCGCGCTGCACGGTCTGGATCGCCAGCGGCAACTCTTCCATCGAGGAGGTCTTGTCGACCAGCCCCAGCACGCCGGTGGAGGCCACCATGCGCAGGATGGCCAGGTTGTTGGACACGCTCAACATCAGCACCGGCAGGTCGGGAAAGCGGCGCCGGATCATGCCGATCATGGTGAACCCGTCGGCCTGCTGGCTGCCGGGCATCGAGTAGTCTGTTACCAGCACATCGCAGGGCGCGGTGGTCAGCGCGGCCATCAATTCGTCGGCGCTGCTGGCCTCGGCCACTACCACGCCCACGCCGCTGGATTCGATCACCGCCTTGGTGCCGATCCGCACTACCGGGTGGTCGTCGGCGATGATGATGCGAAGTGTCATGGGCTGGTATGGTTGCCGGGGCGGATGGCGCACGGGCTGGGCCGTGGTGGAGACATCATTCTACGGAGATGGGACTGCATGCGTACTCCGGTTGTCCGCTGGCTGCTGCTGATCGTCCTGTCCTGCGTGCCGATGCTGGCCGCAGGTGCTGATGCGCCCGCCCCCGGCCCGACGCTTTCACCTCGCCAGACCGAGTGGCTTGGTCGGCACCCTACCATCATCCTTGGCCTGTACGACAGCGGCTGGCCGCCGTTCGAGTCGCTGCACGCCGGCAGACCGCAGGGCCTGGGGTACGACTACCTGAGCCTGCTTGCGCAGCGCCTGGGCGTACGCGTGGAGGTGCGCGTCTACCGCGACTGGGCCGAAGTACTGGACGCGGCCTGCCGTGGCGAGGTCGATGTGGTGATGAACGTCACCCTGACTCCCGACCGCACCCGCTGCATGGTGTACACCCGCGGCTACGCCTCGGCCGCGTTGGCCGTGGTCGGGCGGCTGGACGATACCCGCACCTCGACCGATCCTGACCTGCACGGCCTGCGCGTGGTGACCGAGCGCGAGTTCGTCACCAGCGACCAGGTGCGCGCACGTTTTCCCGGGGCGCTGAGGATCACCGCGGCCGATACATTGACCGCGCTGAAGATGGTCAGCGGCAACGAAGCCGACGTGTACATCGGCAACGCGCACGTGGCCAGCACCCTGATCCAGCAGCACGCGATGGACCGGATCACCCTGCTCAGGCCCAGCGACCTACCGTCGGAGCGCCTGCATTTCGGCGTACCCAACGCCAAGCAGCCGCTGGCCGAGGCGTTGGACAACGGGCTGGCGCAGCTGACCCGCGCCGAACGCGACGGCATCGCCCAGCGCTGGCTGGGCCCGCTGCACTGGTCCACCCAGTCGCGGCTGATCCTGGGCAACGCCGAGAAGCGCGTGCTGTCCACGCCGCTGCGGATGGGCTTTGCACCGAACGCGGCGCCGCTGGCGTTCGTTGACCAGGCCGACCGGCCCAGCGGCGTGGCCGGCGACTACCTGCGCCAGCTGCGCATGGTCGGTGCGCACCTGGTGCAGGTGCCGGCGCATGACTGGTTCGAGGTGCGCGAGCAGGTGCGCCGCGGTGAGGTCGACGCGATCATGGGCATTCCCAACGACTCGGCCTATCTGGGCCCGGACTGGGTGTTCAGCCAACCCTTCATCACCGTGCCCAACGTGATCGTGGTGGGCAGCGACAGCCCCTCGGTGCTGGCCCTGGCCGACCTGGACGGGCGCAGCATTCTGCTGTCCGACCCGGAGCGGTTGCGCGGCTACATCCTGCAGCACGCGCCGAAGGCGCGCATCGTGCCGGCGCGCAGCACCGCGCAGGCGCTGGAGCGACTGGCCCACGGCGATGCCGATGCCTACGTGGGCAACCTGGCCACGGTCGACCGCATCGTCCGCGACCGCTACCCCGCGCAGCTGCACGTTGCCGCACCGGCCGGTTTCAGCGACCGCCTGTCGCTGGCGGTCAAGCGCGAGTACGCGCCCCTGGCCACCACCTTCGACCGGGTGCTGCTCAACCTGAGCCCGCGCGAGCATGAAGCCATCCGCGGCGACTGGCTGTCGGCGGAATACCGCAGCAACGTGGACTGGCGCGCGATCGCGCGCTGGGCCGTGCCGTTGTCGCTGGTGCTGCTGACCGCCATCCTGATGCACGGGTGGGGCCACTGGCGTCTGCGGCGCGAAGTCGCCATGCGCCGGTATCTTGAACAGCGTCTGGCCGAGGTGACCGACAACCTGCCGGCCACCGTCTACCAGGCGCGGCGCGATACCGATGGCCAGTTCTCGTTCCCGTACATCGCCGGTGACATGGAGGCCCTGTTCGGGATCAGCGCAGCCGATGCCAGGGCCGACGAAGGCCGGGTGATGGAATGCATCGACGTGCACGACCGCGAGCGGGTGCGGCAGACGCTTGAGCAGGCCGTGCGCGATTTCGCCGTGCTGGACATGGAGTTCCGCACCCGCCCCCACGGGGAGGTGCGCTGGATACGGTCGCGCGCGCTGCCGTACGCGGTCGACGACGGTGCCACGTTGTGGAGCGGCTACTGGGTGGATGTCACCGAGGCCCGCGCACAGGCCGATGCGCTGGTGGCCGCCAAGGCCGCCGCCGAGCGCGCCACGGCGGCCAAGTCCGAGTTCCTGGCCACCATGAGCCATGAAATCCGCACGCCGATGAGCGGCGTGCTGGGCATGGTGGAGGTACTGTCGCATACCCCGCTGGACGGCGAGCAGCGGCGCATCATCGCCGTGATCGAGGACTCCGCGCAGATGCTGCGCCACATCCTCGACGATATCCTGGACTACTCGCGGATCGAAGCCGGTGCGCTGCCACTGGAGCTGCAGCCGGTGGCGCTGCGCAGGTTGCTCGACAACGTGCAGCAGCTGCTGTCGCCGCAGGCCTCGTCGAAGGGCCTGACGCTGCAGTTGCACGTCGACCCGGCGGTGGCCCCGATGCACCTGGGCGACGGCATGCGCCTGCGCCAGATCGTGTTCAACCTGCTCAGCAATGCGATCAAGTTCACCGAGCACGGCGATGTATCCATCGACCTGGGCGTGGACGCAGACGCAGAGGTCGACGGCGCGCAGCAGCTCCGCCTGCGCGTGGTCGATACCGGCATCGGCATTTCCGCCGAGCAGCGCGACCGCCTGTTCAAGCCGTTCGCCCAGGCCGACATCGCCACCACGCGGCAGTACGGCGGCACCGGCCTGGGCCTGAGCATCTGCCAGCGGCTGGTGGCGTTGATGGGCGGCCAGCTGGACCTGCACAGCACGCCGGGCGAGGGCACCGAGGTGGTGGTGCGGCTGCCGTTGCCGGTGGTGCCGGCAGGGGAACCGGGCGATGCCGTTCCATCGGATCCGGACCACGTGGCCGCCCTCCCGGCGGCGCTGCAGACGTTGCGCGTGCTGGTGGTGGAGGACCATCCCACCAACCAGGCGCTGATGCGCTGGCGGCTGCAGCAGCTTGGCCTGGCCCACGACGTGGCCGCGCAGGGACAGGCCGCACTGGACCTGCTGGCGCAGACCCGTTTCGACCTGGTCATCACCGATTGCCGGATGCCGGTGATGGACGGCTACACCCTGACCCGGCGGCTGCGCGAGCGCGAGCGGGAAACGGGCGCGCCGCGGGTACCGGTGATTGCCCTTACCGCCAGCGCCCTGGCCGAAGACCTGCAGCGCTGCCGCGAGGCGGGCATGGATGACCTGCTGGCCAAGCCGGTGGCGCTGGCCACGCTGCGCCAGGTGCTGTTGCGCTGGTTGCCCGGCCACACCGGTGGCGCGGTCGACGTCGTGCCATCGGCCGCTGGCCCGGGCGCTGCCCCGGCCCCCGACCGCGCCGCGATCGTGCGGCGCTTCGGCTCCGAGCACGTGGCCAGCGTGATGATCGACAGCATGCGCAGCACCACCGAGGACGACCTGCAGCGCGGCCAGGCCGCGCGCGTCGACGGCGACAGTGAGGTGGCCGTCGAGGTCCTGCACCGCATCGCAGGCGGGCTGGGCACGCTCGGTGCCATGGGCCTGGTCGACCAGGCGCGCGGGCTGATGGAGCAGATCGATGGGGCGGGCGTGGAGCACTGCCACGCCGACATCGAGGCCTTCGAACAGGCATTGCGCGCCTATCTGGCGTCGCTGCAGGCCACGTGACGGTGAGCGCGCGGCTCAGCGCGCCTGGTGCAGGTACTCGATCACCTGCCTGCGCCGCTCCGGATCGGCGGTGGCGTTGAGCATGCGCGACCCGGGCACCACGCTGGCCGGCGCGCGCAGGAACGCGTCCAGGGTCTGTTCGTTCCAGGTGATGTCGGCCTGGCGCATGGCGTTGGAATAGGGGTAGTCAGCCAGGCTGCCGGCACGCCGCCCGATCACCCCGTGCAGGTTGGGGCCGAAGCGGTGCACGCCCCCGGGGGTGACGGTGTGGCAGCCGGCGCAGATCGCGAACGCGCGCTGCAACTGCTGCTGGTGCTGTTGTTCGGGCGTCTGCGGCGCACGCGCGCAGGCGGCCAGCCCCAGGCAGGCAACAACAACACAGCACAAACGCAGCAACGGCATCATCGGAATCGTCGGGTCGGGGCGAGCGCAGATGATAGCCAGCGCCGGCCGCGCCGCTACGGCCTGCGACGCAGGGTCGCAGGCCGGATGCATCACATGCCGGTGTAGTTCGGGCCGCCTCCGCCCTGCGGGGTAACCCACACGATGTTCTGGGTGGGATCCTTGATGTCGCAGGTTTTGCAGTGCACGCAGTTCTGCGCGTTGATCTGCAGCTGTTCGCTGCCCTGTGCACCCACGAACTCGTAGACGCCGGCGGGGCAGTAACGCGCTTCCGGGCCGGCATACTCGGCCAGGTTGACCTTCACCGGCACGCTGGCGTCCTTCAGCGTCAGGTGGCTGGGCTGGTCTTCGGCGTGGTTGGTGCTGCTCAGGAACACCGAGCTGAGCCGGTCGAAGGTGAGCACGCCATCGGGCTTGGGATAGACGATCCGGGCGTGCTTGTCGGCCGGTTCCAGGCAGGCATGGTCCGGGGTGCTGTGGCGCAGCGTCCACGGCGGGTTGCGCACGCCCAGCTTGGGCAGCAGCCACTGCTCGATGCCGGTCATCAGCGTGGCCACCGTCTGGCCCTTCTTGAACCACTGTTTGAAATTCTTGGACTGCTTGAGCTCGTCATGCAGCCAGCTGCTTTCGAACGCGGCCGGGTAGGCGCTCAGTTCGTCGTGCTGGCGGTCGGCGGCCAGCGCATCGAAGGCGGCATCGGCGGCCAGCATGCCGGTCTTGATCGCCGCGTGGCTGCCCTTGATGCGGCTGACGTTGAGGAAGCCGGCTTCGCAGCCGACCAGCGCGCCACCGGGGAACACGGTCTTGGGCAGCGACATCAGGCCGCCGGCGGTGATCGCGCGGGCGCCGTAACCGATGCGCTTGCCACCTTCGAGGTGCTTGCGGATCGACGGATGGGTCTTGAAGCGCTGGAACTCTTCGAACGGGCTCAGCCATGGATTCTTGTAGTCCAGGCCGACCACGTAGCCGATGGACACCTTGCCGCCGTCGGCGTGGTACAGGAACGCGCCGCCGTAGGTGGCGTTGTCCAGCGGCCAACCGGCGGCGTGCACCACCAGGCCCGGCTCATGCTTGGCCGGGTCGATCTGCCACAGCTCCTTGATGCCGATGCCGTAGGCCTGCGGGTCCTTGCCGGCGTCGAGCTGGTAGCGCGCGATCAGCTGGCGGCCGAGGTGGCCGCGCGAGCCTTCGGCGAAGATCGTGTACTTGGCATGCAGTTCCATGCCGCGCTCGAAATTCGGGCCGGGCTGGCCGTTCTTCTCGATGCCCATGTCGCCGGTGGCCACGCCCATCACCGCGCCGTCGGCGGTGTACAGCACTTCGGCGGCGGGGAAGCCGGGGAAGATCGACACTTCCAGCGCTTCGGCCTGCTGGGCCAGCCAGCGGGTCACCTCGCCCAGGCTGACGATGTAGTTGCCGTCGTTGTGGAAGCATTCGGGCAGCAGTGCGTGCGGGGTGCCGCGGGCGCCGGTTTCGCTGAGGAACAGGAACTCGTCGCGGGTGACCTTCTGCTTCAGCGGCGCGCCGCGCTCGGCCCAGTCCGGCAACAGTTCGGTGAGCGCGCGCGGGTCCATGATCGCACCGGACAGGATATGCGCGCCGGGTTCGGAGCCCTTCTCCAGGATGCAGACGGACAGCTCGCGGCCGGCCTCGATGGCGCGCTGGCGCAGGCGGATCGCGGTGGCCAGGCCGGCGGGGCCGGCGCCGACGATCACCACGTCGAATTCCATGGCTTCACGCGGGGGCAGGGCGGTGGTCTCTTCGCTCATGGGGGGCGTAACTCTTGGGTAGTGCCACCGGCCAGGGGCCTGCGGCGGTTGCCTGGGAATCGCGCGCGGGACACACGGCGCAACTACTGGATCAGATGAGCAGGGTACCGGGACGCGGCGTTTACGCCTAGATCGCCGACGTTGGCATCACGTCTGCGCGCCGTTCGCAGGTGTTTTGCTGCACCGCATCAATGTGTGCCTGCGCACCGCAGAGGGGTGGCCGTGTCAGGCGCTGGCTTCAAAGCCAGCGTGGTACCGCACATCGGCATCGGGGCTGTCCCCACGCAGCCGGCGTGCCTGGAAGAATTCGGCCGGGATGCCCGGCAGGCGCAGGCGCGGGTCGGCTTCGAAGCCGAACCGCCCGTAGTAACCGGGATCGCCCAGCACCACGCAGCCGGCCGCCTGGCGCTGTTGCAACGCCTCGATCGCGGCGTGCATCAAGGTGCTGCCGATGCCGCGGCCCTGCTTCTCCGGTGCCACCGAGATCGGGCCCAGCCCGTACCAGTGGGGGCTGCCGTCGCTGAGCTGTACCGGTGACAAGGCCAAGTGACCGACGATGCCGTCGTCATCTTCGGCCACCAGCGACACCGCCAGCGCGCCCGCATCGCGCAGCGCATCGACGATGAACTGCTCGGTGTGGCCGCTGTGCGGGGCGTCGGCGAAGGCCGCGCGGGTGAGGGCATGGATGGCATCCCGGTCGGCGGGGCGTTCATCGCGGATCTGCATGTCCGGCTCCTGTACGGGGAACCCGCAGTGTAGGCCGTGCTGCGGCGTGCCTTGGCCCGGCGCGGCGCAGCGACCACAATGGCCCTCTGTTTGATCGCCTTCACACCCGGGTAGCCATGTCACTGAATCCGTATGACCTGTTTGATGTCCGCTCCCTGCTCAGCGACGAGGAGCGCGCCGTGCAGGCCACGGTGGCGCGCTTCACCGACGAGCGCGTGCTGCCGATCATCGGTGACGCCTTCGACCAGGGGCGCTTCCCGGACGAGTTGATCCCGGAGATCGCCGCGCTGGGCCTGCTCGGCTGCAGCCTGCCCGAGCAGTACGGCGGCGGCGGGCTCAACGCGGTCAGCTACGGGTTGATCTGCCAGGAACTGGAACGCGGCGATTCGGGCCTGCGTAGCTTCGTGTCGGTGCAGAGCTCGCTGTGCATGTACCCCATCCATGCCTACGGCAGTGAAGAGCAGCGCACGCGCTGGCTGCCCGACATGGCCGCCGGCAAGGTCATCGGCTGCTTCGGGCTGACCGAAGCACACGGCGGCTCGGACCCGGCGGCGATGAAGACGCGCGCGGTGCGCGACGGCGGCGACTGGCTGGTCAACGGCAGCAAGATGTGGATCACCAGCGGCCCGGTGGCCGACATCGCCATCGTCTGGGCACACACCGAGGACGGCATCCAGGGCTTCGTGCTGGAAAAGGGCATGGCCGGCTTCACCACGCAGGAAATCAAGCACAAGATGAGCCTGCGCGCCTCGCTCACCGGTGCGCTGTTCTTCGACAACGTGCGCGTGCCCGAGCGCAACCGCCTGCCCAACGTGCAGGGCCTGAAAGGGCCGCTGGGCTGCTTGAACCAGGCCCGCTACGGCATCAGCTGGGGCCCGATCGGCGCGGCGGTGGCCTGCCTGGACGAAGCGCTGAACTACACCAAGCAGCGCGTGCTGTTCGGCCGGCCGGTGGCGGCCACGCAGAGCGCGCAGATCAAGCTGGCCGACATGGCCCGGCGCATCACCACCGCGCAGCTGCTGGCCCTGCAGCTGGGGCGGTTGAAGGACGCCGGCCAGCTGCAGCCGCAGCAGGTCAGCCTGGCCAAGTGGAACAACTGCCGCATGGCCATCGACATCGCCCGCGAATGCCGCGACCTGCTCGGCGGCGCGGGCATCACCACCGAACACATGGCGATCCGCCACGCGTTGAACCTGGAATCGGTGATCACCTACGAGGGCACCGAAACCGTGCACCAGCTGGTGATCGGGCGGGAGTTGACGGGCATCAACGCGTTCTGAGCGGCACCGGACGCGCCACGCGCCGCCTGACATCAAGGGCCACCTGACCAACGGTCAGGTGCTGCGTACCTTGGGTTAAACCCCGCCGGCAAACTCGTTCTGCCGCCATGCCTCGTACATCACCACGGCGACCGTGTTGGACAGGTTGAGGCTGCGGTTGTCCGGCTGCATCGGCAGGCGCAGGCGCCGGCCATCGGGGAGCGCGTCGAGCAGGTCCTGGGGCAGGCCGCGGGTTTCCGGGCCGAACAGGAAGGCATCGCCATCGTCGAACTGCGGGGTGTCGTAACGCACGCTGCCGCGGGTACTCAGGGCAAACAGACGCTTGGGTGCAATGGCCTGCAGGGCGGTGTCCAGGTCGGGATGGACCTGCAGTCGAGCGTATTCGTGATAGTCCAGGCCGGCGCGCTTGAGCTGCTTGTCGCTCAGGTCGAAACCGAGCGGCTCGATCAGGTGCAGCCGCGCGCCGGTGTTGGCGCAGAGGCGGATCACATTGCCGGTGTTCGGCGGAATTTCGGGTTGGAACAGGATGACGT
Source organism: Stenotrophomonas sp. 2619 (assembly GCF_040548725.1). NCBI lineage: Bacteria > Pseudomonadati > Pseudomonadota > Gammaproteobacteria > Lysobacterales > Lysobacteraceae > Stenotrophomonas > Stenotrophomonas sp. 2619. The sequence continues at coordinate 277,227 of NZ_JBEPSF010000002.1, forward strand.
GGAACGTGGGCGCGGTCATGGCCGCAGTTTACGCGGCTGCTGCGTGTTACCGCAGCAACCGGTTACGGACGGACCAGCACCTGGGCAGCGGTTTCCAGCGCCAGGGCCTGCAGATCGGCAGACGACGGGCGCACCTGCAGGGCCGGCAGGTTGACGATCACGTCGCGGGCAACGGCGGTGGCGGCGGCGGTCAGCGTGGCCACGTAATCGCGGTGGGTCACCTGCTCGGACGCCAGCGCCTGGTACTGCTCGGCGGTGGGACGGACTTGGACGGCGGCCAGCGTGGTCACGTGGCGGCTGCCGGCCAGCTCGGCGCGGTAGTCGGCGATCAGGCCGGCGGTCGGGCGGACTTCCACCAGGGCCAGGGTCGGAATGGCGCTGGTGCGTTCCACGGCGGCCTGGGCGATCTGGTCGGCCGACGGGCGCACCTGCACGGTGTCCAGGGTGGTGATGGTGGCGGCCTGCACGTTCGAAGCAAACGCGGAGCCGGCGGCGAGGGCGATGGCAATGGCGAGGGTCTTGGTGTTCATGGCGGGCCTGTTTAGTGTTGGTGGGCAGTGGTGTGGTAGTAAGGTAGTACACCGATTCGGGGCATGCAAGAACAATTTCAACTTTGTCGTTTCGGTTCAGCGGGCAGTCATGTTGGATCTGTTCCTACCTTTGCCACAGCCAGTACCAAGCAGGCACCGTGCCAACTTTTTCCCGTTGATTCGTAAGGGTTTTTCGCCGCTCAGGCGGTGTCCGCTGTCCGGACACCTGTCCGATCGCAGCGCGCAGGTGTCCGCCCCATCGCGTACAGGCAGCGCCGAACCGCCCCCTCCCCGGGCCTTCAACCCCGCCAACGGGCACGGCAGCCGCAGTGACTGTTGGCCGATGCCGCAGGTGCCCGGCACGCGCTAGGATCGGCCCTTCACTTTCATGACCAAGGAACCGGAATGACCGTCCAATTTCGCCCGCGTGCCGCGCTGCTGGCTGTAGCGCTCTCCGCCGCCCTGGGCAGCGTCGTGCCGGCCCCTGCGCTGGCCAAGCCCGCCACGCCGGCCAAGGTCGACATTCCGTTCGAGCAGTTCACCCTTCCCAATGGCCTGCGCGTGGTGGTGCACACCGACCGCAAGGCGCCGATCGTGGCGGTCAACGTCTGGTACCACGTGGGCAGCAAGGACGAACCGGCCGGTCGCACCGGCTTTGCGCACCTGTTTGAACACCTGATGTTCCAGGGCAGCGAAAACCACGACGGCGAATACTTCGAGCCCTTCAAGCAGGTCGGCGTGACCGGCCAGAACGGCACCACCAATACCGATCGCACCAACTACTTCGAGAACGTGCCCACCACCGCGCTGGACATGGCGCTGTGGATGGAGTCCGACCGCATGGGCCACCTGGTCGGTGCGATCGACCAGGCCGCGCTCGACGAACAGCGCGGCGTGGTCCAGAACGAAAAGCGCCAGGGCGAGAACCAGCCCTATGGCCAGGTGTGGGACAAGCTGACCCGCGCCATGTACCCGGTGGGCCACCCGTACCACCACGGCGTGATCGGCTCGATGAACGACCTCAACGCCGCCTCGCTGGATGACGTCAAAACCTGGTTCCGCACCTGGTACGGCCCCAACAACGCGGTGCTGGTGCTGGCCGGCGACATCGACCTGGCCACCGCCAAGGAGAAGGTGGCGCGCTACTTCGGTGACATTCCGGCCGGCCCGACCATGGCCCAGCCCAAGGTGGACGTGGCCAAGCGCGAGAAGAGCACCCGTGAGGTGATGACCGACAAGGTGCCGCAGGCGCGCATCTACCGCGCCTGGAACGTGGCCGAGGTCGGCACCACCGACATCGACCAGCTGCAGCTGTTTGCCCAGGTGCTGGGCGGGGCCAAGTCCTCGCGCCTGGACCAGCGCCTGCTGCACCAGGACAAGCTGGTGGACAACATCAGCGCCGGCGCCTACACCTCGCAGCTGGGCTCCAACTTCGTGGTGATGGCCACGGTCAAGCAGGGCGTGGACCCGGCCAAGGTGGAGGCGATCATCGATGAAGAGATCAAGCGCCTGGCCAAGGACGGCCCGACCGCCGACGAACTGAGCCGGGGCAAGACCGCGTTCCGCGCCGGCTTCATCCGCGGCATCGAGCGCATCGGCGGGTTCGGCGGCAAGGCCGACGCGCTGGCCGAGTGCACCGTGTTCGAAGGCGACCCGGGCTGCTTCCGCAGGTCGCTGGCCACCATCGATGCCGCCAGCGCCGCCGACGTGCGCGCCGTGGGCGCCAAGTGGCTGGGCGTGGGCGACCACACCATCGTGGTGGAACCGGGCGCCCGCGTGGCGCTGGCCGAACTGCCGTCGCAGTCGCCCAAGCCGTTCACCGTGCCGGCCGTGGATGCCAAGTACACCACCCTGCCCAAGCAGGTCGACCGCAGCACCGGCGTACCGCAGACCAAGACCTTCCCGGAGCTGAAGTTCCCGCAGCTGCACCGCGCCACGTTGAAGAACGGCACCAAGGTGATCCTGGCCGAACGCCACGACATTCCGGTGGTGCAGTTCAGCTATGAATTCCCCGGTGGCTTCACCGCCGACCAGGGCCGCAAGCAGGGCACCGCCAACTTCACCATGGACCTGATGGGCGAAGGCGCCGGCAAGCTCGGCGCGCTGCCCTTCGCCAACGCCGCCGATGCACTGGGTGCCAACCTGGGCGCCTCGGCGTCGCTGGACAGTGCCAGCGTCTACCTGTCGGCCTTGAAGGAAAACCTGGCGCCGTCGCTGGCCCTGTATGCCGACATGCTGCGCCAGCCGCGTTTCGAGCAGGGCGAGATCGACCGGGTCAAGGCGACCTGGATCGCCGGCATCCAGCAGGAAAAGGTCAACCCCAGCGCGGCTGCGATGCGGGTGATGCCGACCCTGCTCTACGGCGCCGGGCATCCGTATGCGATCCCGTTCACCGGCAGCGGCAATGAAGCGGACATCCAGTCGCTCACCCGCGAGGACCTGGTGGCCTTCCACCGTGACGCGCTGCGCCCCGAACAGGGCACCCTGATCGTGGTGGGTGACACCACCCTGAAGGACATCGTGCCGCTGCTGGAGCGCCAGTTCGGCGACTGGAAGAGCACCGGCACCGCGCCGCAGGTCAAGGCACCGGCCGACGTGGCCCGTCCCACCCATGCGCGTGTGTACCTGATCGACCAGCCCGGCGCGGTGCAGGCCAATCTGTTCGCCAGCCAGCTGGTGCCCTCGGCGATGGACCCGGGCAGCACCCGCTTCGATATCGCCAACGGCGTGCTCGGCGGCGACTTCACCTCGCGCCTGAACATGAACCTGCGCGAGGAAAAGCACTGGTCCTACGGGGCGGGCAGCAGCGCCCCGGCCACCCTGGGCCAGCGTCCGTGGGGCGCGCGTGCACCGGTGCAGATCGACAAGACCGCCGAGTCGATGCAGGAACTGCAGAAGGACATCCGCGAGTTCGCCAGCGGTGCCAAGCCGGCCACGCCTGCGGAAGTGGCGCGCATCCGCAACATCCAGACGCTCAGCCTGCCCGGTGCCTATGAAACCGCCAGCGCGGTGCTGGGCACCATCAGCAGCATCGTGCGCTACCAGCGCCCGGACGACTATGTGTTCAAGCGCAAGGCCGAGATCGAGGCGATGACCCCGGCGCAGGTGCAGCAGGCGGCCGCCACGCTGGACCCCAACACCCTCACCTGGGTGGTGGTCGGCGACCTGAAGCAGACCGAGAAGGAAGTCCGGGCGCTGAACATCGGCGAGGTCCACGTGATCGACGCCGACGGAAAAGAAGTGGTCCCCGCAGGCACCCCCGCCGCCCGGTAGTGCCGGCCGCTGGCCGGCTCCACGCGATCCCAACGCAAGGCAATGCCGGCCGCTGGCCGGCTCCATGCCGATCTGCACCGCAGGGGGCCCGGCTTCGGCCCGGCACCCCATCACCCCCGATTCAGCCGTTTCCCGCACACTCCTTTCTCGTCGCCCAGCCAGGTTTCCCACATGCGCGTTCTTCTGCTTTCCCTGCTCACCCTCAGCGCCACCGCCTGCACCTGGGTGCCGATCGAACCGGTGGGCAAGACCGTGCGCGTGCTGCCGGCCGGGCAGGTGCCCAGCGGCTGCCAGACCAAGGGCGAGGTGGTGGTGACGGTCAAGAGCAAGGTGGGCTTCTACAACCGCAACCCCTTGCGCGTGCAGGAAGAACTGGAAACCCTGGCCCGCAATGAAGCCCCCAGCGCCGGGGCCAATGCCGTCCAGGCGGCCGGCCAGCCAACCGACGGCAGCCAGCGCTTCCTGGCCTTCCAGTGCCCGCCGCGCTGAACCCTTCAGGGCGCCCGGCCGCACCATACGCCCGGGCGTGAATTCGTAAAGGTGCGGTGAAGGCAGCGCCGGCTTACAATAGCGCCCCCTTTGCCTGAGCCTTGGCGCTAACTGATGCTCTTCAAGAATGTCTCTATCGCCGGCCTGGCGCACATCGACGCGCCGCACACGCTGACGTCCAAGGAAATCAACGAACGTCTGCAGCCGACGCTGGATCGTCTGGGCATCCGTACCGACGTGCTCGGCGACATCGCCGGCATCCATGCCCGTCGCCTGTGGGACGCGGACATGCTCGCCTCCGACGCGGCCACCCTGGCGGCCCGCAAGGCGCTGGAAGACGCCGGCATCGGCGCCGACAAGATCGGCCTGCTGGTCAACACCTCGGTCAGCCGCGACTACCTGGAGCCGTCCACGGCCAGCATCGTCTCGGGCAACCTGGGCGTGGGCGACGAATGCATGACCTTCGACGTCGCCAATGCCTGCCTGGCCTTCATCAACGGCATGGATATCGCCGCGCGGATGCTGGAGCGTGGCGAGATCGACTACGCCCTGATCGTCGATGGCGAAACCGCCAACCTGGTCTACGAGAAGACCCTCGAGCGCATGGCCCTGCCGGGCGTGACCGCCGACGACTTCCGCAACGAGATGGCCGCCCTGACCCTGGGCTGCGGTGCCGCGGCCATGGTGATGGCGCGTACCGAACTGGTGCCCGACGCGCCGCGTTACCGCGGTGGCGTGACCCGCTCGGCCACCGAGTGGAACCAGCTGTGCCGCGGCAACCTGGACCGCATGGTCACCGACACCCGCATGCTGCTGATCGAAGGCATCAAGCTGGCGCAGAAGACCTTCGTGGCCGCGCGCGAAGCGCTGGGCTGGGCGGTGGACGAACTGGACCAGTTCGTCATCCACCAGGTCAGCCAGCCGCACACCGCCGCGTTCATCAAGAACTTCGGCATCGACCCGAAGAAGGTCATGACCATCTTCGGCGAGCACGGCAACATCGGTCCGGCTTCGGTGCCGATCGTGCTGAGCAAGCTCAAGGAGCTGGGCCGCCTGAAGAAGGGCGACCGCATCGCGCTGCTGGGCATCGGTTCGGGCCTGAACTGCTCGATGGCCGAAGTGGTCTGGTAAGCAGACCGCTGCGTTGATTTCCAAGGGCCGGTACTACCGGCCCTTTTTACAGGTGCGATTGCATGCCCCAGCTTCCCGGTTACCCCGCCCACCCGCAGCGTTTCGAGGTCCGCCCTGGCCTGTCGATGAACTACCTCGACGAAGGCCCGCGCGATGGCGAGGTGGTGGTGATGGTCCATGGCAACCCGTCGTGGAGCTATTACTGGCGCACGCTGGTGGCCGGGCTCTCGGATAAATACCGCTGCATCGTGCCCGACCACATCGGCATGGGGCTGTCGGACAAGCCCGATGACGCGCACTACGACTACACGCTGCAGTCGCGCGTGGACGACCTGGACGCGCTGCTGCGGCACCTGGGCATCACCGGCCCGGTCACCCTGGCCGTGCACGACTGGGGCGGCATGATCGGCTTCGGCTGGGCGCTGTCGCACCATGCGCAGGTGAAGCGGCTGGTGGTGCTCAACACCGCCGCGTTCCCGATGCCGGCGGCCAAGAAGATGCCCTGGCAGATCGCGCTGGGCCGGCACTGGACGGTGGGCGAGTGGATCATCCGCACGTTCAACGCGTTCTCCTCCGGCGCCTCCTGGCTGGGCGTGGAGCGCAAGATGCCAGCCGACGTGCGCCGTGCCTACGTTTCGCCGTACAACAGCTACGCCAACCGCATCAGCACCATCCGCTTCATGCAGGACATCCCGCTGTCGCCGGCCGACAAGGCCTGGTCGCTGCTGGAGCGTGCCGGTCAGGCGCTGCCGTCGTTCGCCGACCGCCCGGCCTTCATCGGCTGGGGCCTGCGCGACTTCGTGTTCGACCACCACTTCCTGGCCGGTTTCCAGGCCGCGCTGCCGCAGGCCCAGGTGCATGCCTTCGAGGATGCCGGGCACTACGTGCTGGAAGACAAGCACGAGGTGCTGGTGCCGAAGATCCGGGCGTTCCTGGACGCCAACCCGATCTGACCGATGGTGTGACGACCCACGGTCGTCACCTGCCGATCAACGCGCGGTCGGATCGGCACCCCACCTCATGCCGCGATCGGGGCCTGCGGGGCCGGCGAACTGCCGTTGTCGTCGGGATGGTCATCGTCGTTGTCCGCCGCGTCCCGCCAGCGCCAATCGGCCAGGGTCAGGGCCGGCATGCCGTGCGCCACCCGCGCCTTGTCGCACTGCGGGCTGGCCTTGCCGTACTCCCACGAGGCGTCCACCTCGCGGCACACGCTGGGCCGGTTGGGGTGGATGGTGCAGCGGGAATACACCCCGATCTCCGCATCCAGCGCCACGCAGTACACCGGCTTGGACAGGGTGCCGCGCATGCACAGCCGGTGCGGGTCCAGCACCTGGGTCAGTTCATGCGGCACACCACCGGGGGTGACCTCGTCCGATTCCATCCAGTGGAACGCCACACGGTACTGGGTGCAGCAGGCGCCGCAGGTGAGGCAGGGATGGGACATGGGGTACCGGCCTTGGGCGGCAATCGAGCAGGAGGGAAGGGCGCGAATTTTCCACGCCGCTGGCCGTCGCGCAAGATTTTTCTGCAGCGGCGACAATGAACGGATGAACAGCCCCGTCAACATTGCCGCCCGCCTGCCCGAGCTGGCCCGTGAGCGCCCCGACCAGATTGCCATCCGCTGCCCGGGAACGCCCGGCCCCGGCGGCATGGCGGCCTATGACGTCACCCTGGATTACCGCACCCTCAACGCGCGCAGCGACGCCCTGGCCGCCGGCCTGGCCGCCCATGGCATCGGCCGTGGCGTGCGCGCGGTGGTGATGGTGCGGCCCTCCCCGGAATTCTTCCTGCTGATGTTCGCGCTGTTCAAGAACGGCGCGGTGCCGGTGCTGGTCGACCCCGGCATCGACAAGCGCGCGCTCAAGCAGTGCCTGGAAGAGGCCCAGCCGCAGGCCTTCATCGGCATCGGCCTGGCCCACGTGGCGCGGCTGGTGCTGCGCTGGTGCCCGGGGGTGAAGACGCTGGTGACCGTGGGCCGGCGCTGGGGCTGGGGCGGCACCACGCTGGCCCGCATCGAGGCCGGTGGCGCGCGTGCACCGCAGCCGATGGCCGCCACCGACGGCGAGGATGTCGCCGCGATCCTGTTCACCAGCGGCTCCACCGGGGTGCCCAAGGGCGTGGTCTACCGCCACCGCCACTTCGTGGGCCAGGTCGAGCTGCTGCGCGCCGCCTTCGGCATGGAGGCCGGCGGCGTCGACCTGCCGACCTTCCCGCCGTTTGCCCTGTTCGACCCGGCGCTGGGCCTGACCTCGGTGATCCCGGACATGGACCCCACCCGCCCGGCCAAGGCCGACCCGCGCAAGCTGCACGACGCCATCGCCCGCTTCGGCATCACCCAGCTGTTCGGTTCGCCGGCGCTGATGCGCGTGCTGGCCGACCATGGCCAGCCGCTGCACGGCGTGCGCCGGGTTACCTCGGCCGGTGCCCCGGTGCCGCCGGACGTGGTGGCGCGGATCCGCCGGCTGCTGCCCGACGATGCCCAGTTCTGGACCCCGTACGGCGCCACCGAGTGCCTGCCGGTGGCGGTCATCGAAGGCCGCGAGCTGGACAGCACGCGCCAGGCCACCGAGGCCGGTGCCGGCACCTGCGTGGGCCGCGTGGTGGCACCCAACCAGGTGCGCATCATCGCCATCGACGACGCGCCGCTGCCGCAGTGGTCGCAGGTGCGCGAACTGGCGGTGGGCGAGGTGGGCGAGATCACGGTGGCCGGCCCGACCGCCACCGACAGCTACTTCAACCGCCCGCAGGCCACCGCCGCGGCCAAGATCAGCGAAACGCTGGCCGATGGCCGCACCCAGGTGGTGCACCGCATGGGCGATGTGGGCTACTTCGACGCGCAGGGCCGCTTGTGGTTCTGCGGGCGCAAGACCCAGCGGCTGGAAACCGCGCACGGCCCGCTGTACACCGAACAGGTGGAGCCGGTGTTCAATGCACTGGACGGCATCGCCCGCACCGCGCTGGTCGGCGTTGGCGCGGCTGGCCGGCAACGGCCGGTGCTGTGCGTGGAGCTGCAGCCCGGCGCGGCCGATACCCCCGCGCTGCGCGAGCGCCTGCGCCACGAGGCCGACGCGCATGCGCACACCACCGGCATCGAACAGTTCCTGATGCACCCGGGCTTCCCGGTGGACATCCGCCACAACGCCAAGATCGGCCGCGAGAAGCTGGCCCTCTGGGCCGCAACCCAAGTGGAAACGCACGCATGAAAATCCTGGTGACCGGTGGTGGTGGCTTCCTCGGGCAGGCGCTGTGCCGCGGGCTGGTGCAGCGTGGCCACCAGGTGCTCAGCTTCAACCGGGGCGATTACCCGCCGCTGGCCGCGTTGGGCGTGGGCCAGATCCGCGGCGACCTGGCCGATGCCGATGCCGTGCGGCACGCGGTGGCCGGGGTCGATGCGGTGTTCCACAACGGGGCCAAGGCCGGCGCATGGGGCAGCTATGACAGCTACTTCCAGGCCAACGTGGTGGGCACCGACAACGTGATTGCCGCCTGCCGCGAACACGGCGTGGGCAAACTGGTCTACACCTCCACGCCCAGCGTGACCCACCGCGCCACCCATCCGGTGGAAGGGCTGGGGGCCGACGAGGTGCCTTACGGCGAAGACTTCCAGGCGCCCTATGCGGCCACCAAGACCCTCGCCGAACAGCGCGTGCTGGCCGCCAACGATGCCACCCTGGCCACCGTGGCGCTGCGCCCGCGGCTGATCTGGGGCCCGGGTGACCAGCAGCTGGTGCCGCGCCTTGCCGAACGCGCGCGCGCGGGCCGGCTGCGCTTCGTCGGCGACGGCACCAACCTGGTCGATACGACCTACATCGACAATGCCGCGCTGGCCCATTTCCTGGCCTTCGAACACCTCGCCCCGGGTGCGGCGTGCGCGGGCAAGGCGTACTTCATCTCCAACGGCGAACCGTTGCCGATGCGCGAGCTGCTCAACAAGCTGATGGCGGCCGTGGGCGCCCCGGCGGTGGAGAAGTCGATCAGTTTCAAGACCGCCTACCGCATCGGCGCGGTGGCCGAGCGCCTGTGGCCGCTGCTGCGCCTGCGCGGCGAACCGCCGATGACCCGCTTCCTCGCCGAGCAGCTGTGCACGCCGCACTGGTACAGCATGGAACCGGCGCGCCGCGACTTCGGCTACGTGCCACAGGTGAGCATTGACGAAGGCCTCACGAGGCTGAAGTCTTCATCGCGCGCAGAGGGCGCCATCACTTCCTGAACACCGCGGTTTGGTGAAGATTGCAGCACGCCAATCCGGCACGCATTACGCGAGGATCGACATGCTGCATTACGCCGTAATCTTTTTCGTCATCGCCATCATCGCGGCGGTGCTCGGCTTCTCCGGCATCGCCGGCGCTGCCAGTAACATCGCCTGGATCCTGTTCGTCGTGTTCCTGATCCTGGCGGTGGTGTCGATGTTCCGCAAGCGAGGGTAGTTCGCCGGGCAGCCCGCGCTACCTCTCTCCAGCGCGGGGTGCCCAGCGGCGCCTGACGACGGCCTGATCCTCGAAAGGGGGTCAGGCCGTCGTCGTAATGGAGCTCTGCAGCGCACGCTCGCCGGCATGCCGCTCCAGCGCCAGTTCCAGCAGGCGGGTGATCAAGGCGGTGTAGCCCAGCCCGCTGGCCGCCCACAGCTTGGGGTACATGCTGATCCGGGTGAAGCCGGGCAGGGTGTTGATCTCGTTGATCACCACCTGGCCATCGCGGCCCAGGAACACGTCCACCCGCGCCAGCCCGGCGCAGTCCAGGGCCTGGTAGGCACGCACGGCGATGGCGCGGATGCGCTGCTGGTCGGCGTCGCTGATTGCCGCCGGCACCACCACGTCGGCCCCGTGCTCGCGGATGTACTTGGTGTCATACGAATAGAATTCGTCGTGCACCACCACCTCGCCGCAGACGCTGGCCTCGGGCGTTTCATTGCCCAGCACCGCGCACTCGATCTCGCGGCCGTCGATGGCCGTTTCCACCAGCGCCTTGTGGTCGTAGGACAGCGCCAGCGCCAGGGCCTCATGGAACTGCTGCGCGTTGTGCACCTTGCTCACGCCCACCGACGAGCCCTGGTTGGCCGGTTTGACGAACAGCGGCGCACCCAGCTGCGCCACCAGCGCGGGGTAATCGGCGGTGGCCGCGCTGGCGCGGTTGAAGCAGGCAAACGGGGCCACGGCCAGGCCGGCATCGCGCAGCAGGCGCTTGGCCACGTCCTTGTCCATCGCCACCGCCGATCCCAGCACGCCGGCGCCCACGAAGGGCAGGTTGGCCATGCGCAGCAGGCCCTGCAGCGAGCCGTCCTCACCCAGCGTGCCGTGCACGATCGGGAAGACCACGTCGATCTGTTCCAGCGCGGTGGCCGGGTCGGTGGGCACCAGCTGCTGGCGCGCCACGCCCGGATGCACGGCCACCGCATTGCCTGAGGGGTTCAGCGCGATCCGCGCCGGGTCCTCGGCATTGAGCAGGAACGCCTGCGGGTCGCTCACATGCCACTGGCCCTGCTTGTCGATGCCGATCAGGGTGACGTCGAACCGATCCTTGTCCAGCGCATCGACGATGTTCTTCGCCGACTGCAACGACACTTCATGCTCGGCCGAACGGCCACCGAAAATGATGCCTACCCGCGTCTTGCCCATGCCTGCTGCTGCTCCTTGGTGTGTATGTGGGCTCGTAGCATGAACCGGTCCGCGCGCCATGGCGCACACGGCCTTCATCCACGCGTCAGGCTGGGCACCGTGGCGACGGTCCCGGCCTGCCACGGGCCGGTTAGAATGCACCGATGGCCCGTTCCCTCCTCAGTTCCCTCAAGCCGCTGGCCGGCAATGCGCTGCAGCTGGCGCTCAACCGCGCGCTGGCGCTGGACCCGGACACCCGGGGCGCACTGGCCGCGCTGGATGGCCGCCACATCGCCCTCACCCTGGAATCGCCCGCGCTGGCGATGCGCATCGGGGTGGACGGGGAGCGGCTGACGGTGGGCCCGGTGGACCCGCAGCAGGAACCGGACCTGGCGGTGCGCAGCACGCTGGGTGGGGTGTTGGCGCAACTGCCGTTCCTGGCCCATGCACGCCGTGGCGGCAGCGCCCCAGCCGGGCGGGTCAAGGTCTCCGGCGATGCCGAGCTGGCGCGCCGGCTGCAGCAGCTGGCGAGCCGTTTCGATCCGGACTGGCAGCAGCCGTTCGTGCGTGTGTTCGGCGAGGTGCTGGGGGTGCAGGTGGCCAACAGCCTGCGTTCGGCCCTGCAGCATGCGCGCCGCGGCGCGTCCGACCTGGCGCACAGCGCCGCTGAATTTGTCACCGAGGAGTCCCGCGACGTGGTACCGCGAGCAGAACTGGAAGCCTTCCACGACGACGTGGATGTGATGCGTGACGATGTGGAACGCATTGCCGTGCGCGTGCAGCGCCTGCGCCAGGTGCGCGCATGAAGGCGATGTTCCGTGCCACCCGCATTGGCCGCGTGATCCTGCGTTACCGCCTGGACGACCTGCTGGAAGGCACCGTGGCCGAGCGTTGGCTGCGCCTGGCCAAGCCGTTCGTGCCGCGCGCGTCGGCCGACATCGCGGTCCAGTCGCGCGGCGCGCGCCTGCGCCTGGCGCTGCAGGACCTCGGCCCGATCTTCGTCAAGTTCGGGCAGATCCTGTCCACCCGCCGCGACCTGATCCCGGCCGACATCGCCAACGAACTCACCCTGCTGCAGGACCGGGTGAAGCCGTTTGACGGTGCCACCGCGCAGCGCATCGTCGAGCAGGCGCTGGGCCGCCCGGTCAGTGAAGCGTTCGCCAGCTTCGACCTGCAGCCACTGGCTTCGGCCTCGATCGCGCAGGTGCATGCGGCCACCCTGGCCGATGGCCGCCAGGTGGTGGTCAAGGTGCTGCGCCCGGACATCGAAAAGCAGATCGGCGCCGATATCGCGCTGCTCAACTCGGCGGCCGCGCTGGTCGAGCGCACCCACCCGCGCGCGGACAAGATCCGCCCACGCGAAGTGGTGGCCGAAGTGGAGAACACCCTGGCCGCCGAACTGGACCTGCAGCGCGAAGGCGCCAATGCCAGCGTGCTGCGCCGCAACTGGGTCGACTCGGACGACCTGTACGTACCAGAAGTGATCTGGAGCCACACCGCCGAGCGCGCGCTCACCCTGGAACGGGTGTGGGGAATTCCGTCGGACGACATCGCCGCGCTGGACAAGGCCGGCATCGACCGCAAGGCACTGGCCGCCAAGGGCGTGCGGGTGTTTTACACCCAGGTGTTCCGCGACAACTTCTTCCACGCCGATGCGCACGCCGGCAACATCTGGGTCGACATCGACCCGGCACGGCGTGACAACCCGCGCTTCATCGCGCTGGATTTCGGCATCATGGGCCAGCTGTCCGAGCAGGACCAGTACTACCTCGCCGAAAACTTCATGGCCATCTTCAACAAGGACTACCGGCGCATGGCCGAGCTCCACGTTGAAGCGGGCTGGATGCCCAACAACGTGCGCATCGACGAGCTGGAAGCGGCGGCGCGGTCGGTCTGCGAACCGTACTTCACCCGCCCGCTGTCGCAGATCTCGCTGGCCGAAGTGCTGATCAAGCTGTTCCGCGTGGCCCAGCGCTACGAACTGACCCTGCAGCCGCAGCTGATCCTGCTGCAGAAGACCCTGCTCAACATCGAAGGCGTGGGCCGCCAGCTCGACCCGGAGCTGGACATCTGGGCGGTGGCGCGGCCGGTGCTGGAACGCATCCTGCGCGAACGCTACAGCCCGCGCCGGGTGCTGAAGGAGCTGCGCAAGCGGCTGCCGGAAATCATGACCCACACCCCGGACATGCCGCGCCTGGTGCACGCCTGGTTGAAGCAGCAGGTGGAAGGCGGGCACGAGCTGTCGATGCGCTCGCAGGACCTGGTGGCGCTCAACACGAACCTGCAGAAGCTGCAGAAGCGTGCGGTGGCGGCGATCGCCGGCGTTGGCCTGCTGATCGTGGCGGCGGTGCTGTACGGCATGCAGCCGGGCGGCTGGTACTTCGGCGATGCGCCGGTGTGGAGCTGGGTGAGCGGCGCGGCCGGCCTGTTCTCGCTGGCCAGCGCGTGGTGGCGGCGCTGACATGACGCTGCAGGCGCTCAAGGAGGAGCTGGCCCGCTTCGGCGCCGAGAACGACGCCACCCACACCGCGCGTGCCCAGCGCATGCTCAACATCACCCCCGACACCGGTGCGTTGCTGGGGGTCCTGGTGCGTGCCACCGTCGCACGCCGGGTACTGGAAATCGGCACCTCCAACGGCTATTCCACGCTGTGGCTGGCCGAAGCCGCCGCCGCGGTGGGTGGCCATGTCACCACGCTGGAATACGCCGCCGACAAGGTCGCGCTGGCGCGCCGCACCTTCGAGCGCAGCGGGCTGGGCGCGCGTATCGCGCTGGTCCACGCCGAGGCCGGCGCATGGTTGCATGCAGCGGCCGACGACAGCATCGACCTGCTGTTTCTGGACTCCGAACGCAGCCAGTACCTGGACTGGTGGCCGCAGCTGCGCCGCGTGCTGCGGCCCGGTGGCCTGCTGGTGGTCGACAACGCGGTGTCGCACGCCGAACAGATGGCGGCGTTCGATGCCTGCGTGCGCGCCGATCCGCAGTTCGAGTGCGTGCTGGTGCCGATCGGCAACGGCGAACTGATCGCGGTACGCAGCGCCGCCTGAATCATCGCCGATGGCGCTGCCCGCGCGCGGCGGGGATAATCGGTCGGTGAACGACACCGACACCGCATTCCCCGCCACCGCCGACGCGGCCCCGCTGCAGCTGCTGCACGTGGACGACCGCCTGGCCGTGGTCAACAAGCCCGCCGGGCTGATGGTCCACGACAGCAAACTGGCCCGTGGCGAAGACGACTTCCTCGCCGACCGCCTGCGCGAGCAGCTCGGCAAGCCGATCTTCCTGGTACACCGCCTGGACCGCGCCACCAGTGGCTGCCTGCTGCTGGCCTTCGACCGCGAAAGCGCCAGCGTGCTGGGCAAGGCGTTGATGGGCGGCGACGTCACCAAGGACTATCTGGCCATCTGCCGTGGCTGGCCGGCCGAGGAGGCCTTTACCGTCGACCACGACCTCGACGGTGGTCCTGGCAAGCCGGTCAAGAAGCAGGCCATTACCCATTTCCAGCGCGTGGCCGTGGGCGAGATCGCCGTGCCCGTCGGCGAGTTCGAAACCTCGCGCTATGCGTTGCTGCGTTGCCAGCCGCAGACCGGCCGCTTCCGCCAGATCCGCCGCCACCTCAAGCACCTCTCCCATCACCTGATCGGCGACACCAGCCACGGCGATGGCCGGCACAACCGCAGTTTCCGCATGCAGGGCATCCACCGCATGCTGCTGCACGCCGAACGCCTGCGCTTCCCGCACCCCGATGGCTCAGCGATGGATGTCAGCGCCCCGGTGGACGGGGAGTTCCGCAAGGCGATGGATGTGTTGGGGTGGAACGGAATTTGAGGGGATGATCGGGATCTGCGGCGATCCGACCGGACCTGCCCCGGATCCAACCGTACGTACCCCGGCCCCAACCGGGTAGAGCCGACCGTTGGTCGGCTGTTCCACGCGCGGCGCCGGGGTCATGCACGCAGCCGACCAACGGTCGGCTCTACGCCGGGGGCCGGTTACTTCTTTGCCGGGGCCGGGGCCGGGGCCGGGGCTTCGTTCATGATCGCCTCCAGGTCCTTCTGCAGGTCCACGAACAGCGGCTGCATCTTTTCCTGGATGGCCACCATCACGTTCTGCATCAGCGCCGGGGTCTTGTCGAGCAGGCTCTGGCCGGCCGAGCTCTCGTAGAATTCGGCCATCGCCAGCACGTCTTCCTTGCTGAAGCTCTTCTTGTACAGGTCCACGTACATGGGACGCAGCTGCTGCCAGGACAGCGCCTGGCGGATGGTCTGGCTGGTGCGGGCCTCCATCCGCTTCATCTGTTCCTGCTGCTGCGCATCCAGCTGGCGCTGCTGGGCCACCTGCTGGAACTGCTGGCGCTGCATCGCCTCGATCTGCGGCAGCATGCTGTCCAGCATGGTCTGCGCACGCGAGGCGGCCAGCAGCCGGTTGATGTCGGCATCGGACGGCGGGGCGGCCAGCGCCGGCGCGATCGAGGCCAGGCCAAGCGCCAGTACAAGGCCGACACGGGTCAGTGCACGGCGGGGAGTGGCGGCAAGGGCCAGGGAGCGGATCAAAAGCATGTGCGGGGCATCCTGCGTGGCATGGAACCCCGAGGATACCTGCGAAGGCGTCAGCAGACCGTAGTTTGCGGACGTTATCGGCGTCATCGGGGATGTTTGCCCCACCCCTGGACACGGTCCTGCCCTTACAATGCCGCCCATGGCTTCCGGACCCGTCACCATCAGCGCGCACCTGTCGATTCCCGATGCGGAACTCGTCGAACGTTTCGTGCGCGCCAGCGGCGCCGGCGGCCAGAACGTCAACAAGGTCTCCACTGCCGTGGAACTGCGCTTCGACGTGGCCGGCTCGCCGTCGCTGCCCGAAGCGCTGCGCTCGCGCCTGCTGGCCCGGCGCGACCGGCGCATGACCGGCGAGGGCGTGCTGGTCATCGACGCCCAGCGCTTCCGCACCCAGGACCGCAACCGCGACGACGCCCGCGAGCGCCTGGCCGCCTTCATCCAGGAAAGCCTCAGCGTGCCCAAGCCGCGCGTGGCCACCAAGCCCTCGTATGGCGCCAAGCTGCGCCGCCTGGACGAGAAAAAAGGCCGCGCGCAGATCAAGCGCGGACGCACCACACGCAATTGGGAGTGATTGCTTGAACAACCGAAGTCCGCTGTTGCCGGCCGTTCCGCCCAACATGCCGCAGGTCAAACCAAACCGCTTCCTTCGCTGGCTGGCCCGCTGCACGCTGCGCCTGGGCGGCTGGAAAGTGGTGGGCACCTTCCCCGACGTGCCCAAGCTGGTCTTCATCATTGCCCCGCACTCGTCCAACTGGGACGGGTTCTGGGGCATGGCCGCCAAGATCGCGCTGGGCATGCAGGTCAAGGTGCTGGGCAAGGCCTCGCTGTTCTGGTGGCCGCTGTCGCCGCTGCTGCGCGCGCTGGGCGTGATTCCGCTGGACCGCAGCTCGCCGCAGGGCACCGTCGAGCAGGCGGTCAGCCTGATCCGGGGCTCCGAACGCATGTGGTACGCGCTCACCCCCGAAGGCACCCGCAAGGCGGTGACCCACTGGAAGGCCGGGTTCCTGAAGATCGCGCGGATGGCCGACGTGCCGGTGCTGGCGGCCTACTTCCACTACCCCGAGAAGACCATCGGGATCGGCCCGCTGTTCTACTCCACGGGCGACGATGCCGCCGACATGGCTGCCATCCGCGACTACTACCGGCCCTGGCAGGGCAAGAACCGCGGCACCGTCTGAGCGACGCCAGGCCCCGTCGCCACTGGCGCCGGGGCCTGCACAACCATACGCCACGTCCGGCACATGCCGGTCCCGGGCAATCGGAGTAGGGTGATCGGCTGCGGTTTTTCCGCAGCCGCATCCCATTCCAAGGAGCCCGTTTCATGTCGCGTACCGTAGTTTTGGCCGCTGCCATCAGCCTGGCGCTGGCGGCCTGTTCCGGCAAGGAGTCCACCCCCGTGTCCGATACCCAGACCCCCGCCGCGCAGCAGCCGGCCGATGCCTCCACCAACCCCCTGTTGAGCGCCAGCACGCTGCCGTTCCAGGCGCCGCCGTTCGACAAGATCAAGGACAGTGACTACCTGCCGGCCTTCAACGAAGGCATGAAGCAGCACCTGGCCGAAATCCGCAAGATCGCCGACAACCCCGAGCCGGCCACCTTCGACAACACCATCGAAGCGCTGGAGCGCAGCGGCGAGACCCTGACCCGCGTGTCGCGCATCTTCTTCGGCCTGGTCCAGGCCGATACCAACGACGCGCGCCAGAAGATCCAGGAAGAAGTGGCGCCGAAGCTGGCCGACCACCAGGACGAGATCAACCTCGACCCGAAGCTGTTCGCCCGCATCAAGAGCATCTACGACCAGCGCCAGTCGCTGGGCCTGGACCCGGTGCAGCTGCGCCTGGTCGAGCGTGACTACCAGGAGTTCGTGCGCGCCGGCGCGCAGCTCAACGATGCCGACAAGGCCTCGCTGCGCAAGCTCAACGTGGAAGAAACCACGCTGGCCACCCAGTTCCACACCCGCCTGGTGGCCGCCACCGCCGCTGGCGCCGTGGTGGTGGACGACAAGGCCAAGCTGGCCGGCCTGGACGAGGACGCGATCAACACCGCCGCGGCCGATGCCAAGGACCGCAAGCTGGACGGCAAGTACCTGCTGCCGCTGCAGAACACCACCCAGCAGCCGGTGCTCGGTTCGCTGAGCGACCGTGAGCAGCGCGCCGCCGTGCTCAAGGCGTCGGAAACGCGCGCCGAAAAGGGCGATGCCAACGACACCCGCCAGACCGTACAGCGCCTGGCCCAGCTGCGTGCGCAGAAGGCCAAGCTGCTGGGCTTTGAGAACTACGCCGCCTACAGCCTGGCCGACCAGATGGCCAAGACTCCGGCAGCCGCGCTGAAGCTGCTCACCGACACCGTGCCGGCGGCCACCGCCAAGGCGCGCGGCGAGATCGGCGAGATGCAGAAGGTGATCGACGCCCAGAAGGGCGGTTTCAAGCTGGCCGCGTCCGACTGGGACTTCTACGCCGAACAGGTGCGCAAGGCGCAGTACGACCTGGACGAGTCGCAGATCAAGCCGTACTTCGAGATGGACAACGTGCTGCAGAACGGCGTCTTCTACGCCGCCACCCAGCTGTACGGCATCACCTTCAAGCCGCGCACCGACATCCCGACCTACCACGCGGACATGAAGGTCTACGAAGTGTTCGACAAGGACGGCACCTCGCTGGCCCTGTTCTACACCGACTACTTCAAGCGTGACAGCAAGTCCGGTGGCGCCTGGATGGACGTGTTCGTCGAGCAGGACGGCCTGACCGGTGCCAAGCCGGTGGTCTACAACGTGTGCAACTTCACCAAGCCCGCCGCCGGCCAGCCCGCGCTGCTCAGCTTCGATGACGTGACCACGATGTTCCATGAATTCGGCCACGCGCTGCATGGCATGTTCTCGAAGGTGAAGTACCCGTCCATCGCCGGTACCAGCACCTCGCGCGATTTCGTCGAGTTCCCCTCGCAGTTCAACGAACACTGGGCGCTGGACCCGAAGGTGTTCGCCAACTACGCCAAGAACTACAAGACCGGCGAGCCGATGCCGCAGGCACTGGTCGACAAGATCCTCAAGGCGCGCACCTTCAACCAGGGCTATGCGACCACCGAGTACCTGTCGGCCGCGTTGCTTGACCTGGCCTGGCACACCCAGCCGGCCGACGCGCCGCTGCAGGACGTGGCCAGCTTCGAAGCGGGCGCACTGAAGAAGTTCAAGGTCGACCTGCCGCAGGTGCCGCCGCGTTACCGCACCACCTACTTCGACCACATCTGGGGCGGCGGCTATTCGGCCGGCTACTACGCCTACTTCTGGGCCGAAGTGCTCGACCATGACGCCTTCGAGTGGTTCAAGGAAAACGGTGGCCTGACCGCGCAGAACGGCCAGGTGTTCCGCGACAAGATCCTCTCGCGCGGCAACAGCGTGGAGCTGTCGGACCTGTACCGCGATTTCCGCGGCAAGGACCCGTCGGTGGAACCGCTGCTGGTCAACCGCGGCCTGAAGTAACCGCGGCCCGGTACAACAACGGCAGGGGAAACCCTGCCGTTTTTTTTTGCTTGTCGCACGCGTGAGGGCCCCGTAGCGACCGGTAGGCCCCTGGCGCAAATGTCCCCCGGCCGCGTGGCGGCCTCCTCCTTTACTTTGCCCAGGAGCCTACCGCCCGCTACGGGGCTCGGCGTGCGGCAAGCAGGTAGAAGCCAGGCCTGTTTGGCGCTGGTCGGTGGGTCGGGTGCTGCGGTCCCCTACCCTTGGAGGCGAAGTAAAGGGGGAGGGGGCGGCCGCAGGCCGACGCCGGAGGACATTCGCCGGAAAGGGTATGGGACCGCAGCGCCCGACCCACCGACCGAGCGCCCACGGGCAGCAGTGTCCCTCACGTCCCCACATGCACCCCGTCCACGATCTCGCTGCACCCCAGGTGGTCCAGTGCGATCTCCAGCGCATGCATGTAGCTCTGCGCGCAGTACCCGTGTGCCACGCCGATGCGCTGGCCGATGTCCGGCGGCAGGCACGCTTCGGGGCTGCGGGTGTCATCGTCATGCACTTCCACGTAGGCATTGCGCAGGTACGGCAGCAGCTGCTGCAGGCGCAGGCTGCCCACACACGCACCCGGGTCCAGCAAGGTCACCTCGCCCCGGCTGTGGTCGGCCACGCGCAGCGCATCCAGCAGTTCCTGTTCGGACCCACACGCGCGGATCGCCACCGTGGTGCCCGCGTCGATCGCACGGTGCACCAGCGACTTCAACACCGGCGCCGGCAACGGCTGTGCAGTGCGGATCAGCTGGCCGGCCGCCTCCGGGCCACGAATGATGAAAATCGACATGGCTCAGGCCTCCGCCGCCAGGCGACGCGCCGCAATCGCCAGCGACAGCCGGCACGCATCGGCGCGGCCGCTGCTGCACACCACCCGCGCGGTCGGCGCGTGCTGCGGATGCAGGTGCTCGTCCAGCGCGTCGTCGTCGTTGCTGGCCATCTCGATGTAGGGCGCCGGCAGCGCCTCCAGCGCCGTGCGCAGCGCCTGCCCATAGCGCGCCCATTGCGGCGCATCGACCGCCGTGGTGGCAATCAGCACCAGCGCCGGGCGGCTGCGTTGTGCCCGCTGCAGGCAGCGCACCAGCGCCGGCAGGGAATCGCAGTCGCGGCAGGCCACGCGGTGCCCGGCGACCTGGGCAGGCAGCGGCAGGGTGTCCGGTGCCGCGCCAGGCGGCGAGTGCCGGATCATCAGGATGGTCATGCAACACCTCGTTCAAGCGCCTTGCGGCGCGGTGGTGCCACGATGCGACCGGACCGCGTAAAACCACCATGCCCCCGGTGCCTGCGCCGCATAAATTCCGCGTAGCTTCTGGGCGCGCGGCCGGGGAACTTGGCAGGCACCGCCACGGTCATAGCCCCACACCCCGAGAGAGCCTGGCCATGGATATGCCCGCTACCGAACCCGCGTCCGCCCCCTCCAACCGCATCGTGCACTGGCTGAAGAAGGAAGCACTGCCACTGGCGGTGATGCTCGGCCTGCTCTTGGCCGCCCGCGACTCGCTGGCCAACCACTACCAGGTGCCCAGCGGCTCGATGCAGCACACCCTGATGCCGGGCGACCGGGTGGTGGTGGACATGCGGGCCTATGGCCTGCGTCTGCCCTTCACCTCGGTGGAACTGCTGCCTACCGGCCAGCCGCAGCGCGGCGACGTGGCGGTGTTCGACTCGCCGGTGGACGGCATCCGCCTGATCAAGCGGATTGCCGCGGTGGGCGGCGACCGGGTCGAGCTGCATGACGGCCACCTCAGCATCAATGGCCAGCCGCTGGCCGACGCCAGCCAGGGCGAGGTCGAAGACTTCGGACAGCATGTGGCCCAGCTCGATCTTGGCCAGGGCGGCGGGCCGGACATCACCGGCCTGACCGTCCCGGACGGCAAGGTGCTGATGCTCGGCGACCATCGCGGCAACAGCGCCGACGGCCGCTTCTTCGGGCTCGTCCAGGCCAGCGCGTTGTACGGCAAGGCCTCGCACGTCTACTACCGGCGTGGGGACGGCCTGACCTGGCAGCCGCTGTAACCACGGTCGCGATCTGCATCGATACGTAGAACGTCTCGATGCAGACATTCCAGGTTATGGATCGACCTGCCGGCGCTGCCTATCCTGAGCGCTGACTTCCCGTCCGGGCCCGCGCAGGCGGGCTCCATCCCCATGAATGGCGACACCGCCGCGGTTCCCGACCGCAGCCCCCCAGCTCCCGCCCCGGCGGCGGCAGACCAGATCCAGCAGGGCACGCCCGCGTTCCGGCGCACGGCGGCCGCGCTGTTCCTGGCCGGGTTCTCCACCTTCGGCCTGCTCTACACGGTGCAGCCGCTGCTGCCCGAGTTCAGCCGGCACTTCGGCGTGTCGGCGGCCAACAGCGCGCTGACCCTGTCGCTGAGCACCGGCCTGCTGGCGGTCTCGATGCTGATCGCCGGGCTGATCTCCGACCGCATCGGCCGCCGCAGCGTGATGGTGGCCGCGTTGCTGGCCTCCAGCGTGTTGTCCGTGGCCACCGCGATGGTCGACGACTGGTCCACGCTGCTGGTGCTGCGCACGCTGTTGGGTATCGCGCTGAGCGGCGTGCCGGCGGTGGGCATGACCTACCTGGCCGAAGAAATGGACAGCCGCGCGCTGGGTCTGGCGATGGGGCTGTACATCGGCGGCAACGCCATCGGCGGCATGAGCGGCCGGCTCATCGCCGGCATCGTGGCCGACCACTGGGGCTGGCGCTGGGGCATCGGCGTGGTCTCGTTGATCGCGCTGCTCAGCACCGTGCTGCTGTGGATCCAGCTGCCCCCGTCGCGCCACTTCCAGCAGCGCCGCAGCGGCCTGCGCGAACTGCCGGCGCGCTGGGGCCGCCTGTTCGCCGACCCCGGCCTGCCCTGGCTGTTCGCCACCGCCTTCGTGCTGATGGGCGTGTTCGTCACCCTCTACAACTACCTCGGCTACCACCTGCTCGCCCCGCCATACCGGCTGAGCCAGACCGTAGTCGGCCTCATCTTCAGCGTGTACCTGGTTGGCACCTTCAGCTCGGCGTGGATGGGGCAGCAGGCCACCCGGCATGGGCGCAGCCGCGTGCTGGCCATCTGCTACGGGCTGATCGCGCTGGGCATCGTGCTGCTGGCGCTGCCGTGGCTGGGCTGCATGGCGGCCGGCATCGCGCTGGTCACCTTCGGCTTCTTCGGCGGGCACTCGGTGGCCAGCAGCTGGGTTGGCAGCCGGGCCGGCACGCTGCGCGCCGAAGCGTCGGCGCTGTACCTGTTCGCCTACTACCTGGGCTCCAGCGTGGCCGGCGTCATCGGCGGCGTGTTCTACACCCACTGGGACTGGCTGGGCGTGTGCGGTTTCGTCGGTGTGCTGACCGTGGCCGGCGGCGTGATCGCCTGGCGGCTGGGGCGGCGCGTACAACCGGCGGGCGCCGCGCTTGCGCTCGGCCGCTGACGGCAGCGTCCTTCCGCTGCTGGCCCCGCCCGTGCTCAGCCGTTGGCCTGGCCCTGCAGCAACTGGGTGAAATGGGCGATCAGCGGCGAGGCGGTGCCGCGCCGGCAGGCCACGTGCACTTCCGAACTGGCGGCGCGGTCGCTGAGTGCCACGAAGCGCGCGCCGTCCACCTGGATATGGCTGCACGAGGCGGGCAGCACCGTTACCCCGAGCCCCGAGGCCGCCAGGCTGATCAGCGTCGAGGCCTCGCCAGCCTCCTGGATGATGCGCGGGGTGAAGCCCGCGCTGCGGCACAATGCGATGAAGTGATCGTGGATACCGGCACCGACCTCGCGCAGGAAGCCCACGAACGGTTCGTGCGCGAACAGCCGCAGCGCCACCGACGCGTCAGCCGGTAGCGCCCGCACCAGCGGATGCTGGTCGTGCACTACCAGGGCCAGCGGATCGCTGAACAATTTGCGCGACATCAATGGCGCGGGCAGGGCGCGCTTGCGGATCAGCCCGACGTCGAGCTCGCCGGCCATCAACGCATCGATCTGCTGCAGGGTGTTCATCTCGCGCAGCTTCAACTGCACCTGCGGAAACTGCTGGCGGTAGGCGAAGATCGCGCGCGGAATCTGCGTGGACAGCGGCGTGGCGCGGGTCAGCCCGATGCGCAGCTCGCCGGTTTCGCCGCGCTGCGCGCGCTGGGTGAGGTCCACCGCCTTGTCCATGCGTTCGAGCACCGCCGTGGCCTGTTCCTGCAGCACCCGCCCGGCTTCGGTCAGCTCCACGCGGCGGTTGGCGCGCAGGAACAAGCGGGCGCCCAGCAGCGTTTCCAGCTGACGGATCTGCTGGCTGAGCGGCGGCTGCGACATCCCCAGGCGTTCGGCCGCGCGGCCGAAATGCAGGGTATCGGCGACGGCCAGGAAGTAACGCAGGTGGCGCAGTTCGATCGACATGGCAGGCAGGCGTCAGCGCTCGGAATGACCGCTTTCATCATAGCTGCGCGGACTGAACAGGTCCGGCTGGATCAGCTCGATGAAGGCGCGCGCCTGCGGCGACAGGAAGCGCCCGCGGCGCACGATCACCCCGTAGCTGCGCTCGGGGAACCAGGCACTCATCGAGCGCGTCACCAGCCGGTCGCGGTCGGCGTCGTTGAGGCACAGCGCAGGCACGATCGAGATGCCCATGCCCATCGCTACGTATTGCTTGATCACTTCCCAGCCGCCCACTTCCAGCGCCACGGTGTACGGCAGGCGGTGGCGCTGGAACACCTGGTCGACCAGCCGGTAGGTGATCTGGCGCTTCGGCGGCAGCACCAGCGGATGCTGCGAGATCGCCTCCAGGCTGAGCTCGCCGCGCGCCAGCGCGTGCCCGGGCGGGGCGATCAACACCTGCTCGAAGCGGTAGGCCGGGGCGTAGCTGAGGTCGGCCGGCACGTCGGTCATCGAACCCACCGCCAGGTCGGCCGCGTCGCTGCGCAGCAGGTCGGTGCCGTCGGCGCTGATCGCGTTGTGCAGGGTCAGGCGCACGTCCGGGTGGCGCTGGCGGAAGCGCTCCACGATGCGCGGCAGCAGGTACAGGATGGTCGAGCTGTTGGCGGCGATGTTGAGCTCGCCGGCATCCAGCCCCTTCACCTTGTCGCGGAAGCTGGCCTCCAGCCCATCGAGGTTTTCCACCAGCGGCAAGGCCATCTCGAACAGCAGCTGGCCCTCGCGGCTCGGCACCAGGCGGCGCCCGCTGCGCTCGAACAGGTCCACCCCCAGCTCGCGCTCCAGCGCCTGCAGCTGCTGGCTGATGGCCGGCTGGCTCACAAAAAGTGCCTCAGCCGCCCGTGAGACCGACCCCAGACGCACTGTCTGGCAGAACGCCCGCAGCGGCTTGAGCCGGTCAGACTTGTAGGAAAAACGGGGACTTGGCGCGGGCGGTGTGGGCATGGCGTCACGAGTATAAGCACAACTTATGTAAAGCATTGCTATAACTGTTTTGTCATATACGGTACGGCGGCGCACGGTGGGGCCTACCGCAATGCAGGAGCCCGCCATGTCCGCCGTCGCCGCTTACGCCACTGCCCAGCCCACCCCTGCCGATGCCCCGGCCACGCCCGGGATCGCGCTGACCACCCAGCTCGCCGGCCAGTCCGCGCTGCTGCCGGCGGGGGTACTGGCCTTGCTGGTGTCGCTGCACCGCGCCGTGGAGCCCGAGCGCCAGCGCCGGCTGCAGGCCCGGGTGGCCCGCCAGGCCTTCTTCGATGGCGGCGGGGTGCCGGACTTCCGCGCCGACACCGCGCACATCCGCAGCGAAGACTGGCGCGTGGCGCCGCTGCCCGACGCGCTGCTGGACCGCCGCGTGGAGATCACCGGGCCGACCGACCCGAAGATGGTCATCAACGCACTGAACTCCGGCGCCAAGGTCTTCATGGCCGACTTCGAGGATTCCACCGCCCCGGCCTGGGCCAACCTGCTGGCCGGCCAGCAGGCGCTGATCGGCGCGGTGCGCGGCGACCTCACCCATACCGGCCCGTCGGTGGAGGGCAAGCCGGGCAAGCAGTACACGCTGCGCCCGTTCAACGAACAGGCGGTGCTGATCGTGCGGCCGCGTGGCTGGCACCTGGACGAAAAGCACGTGCGCATCGACGGCCAGGCCATCGCCGGCGGGCTGTTCGACGCGGCCGTGTTCGCCTTCCACAACGCCCGCACACTGATGTGCAAGCAGCGCGGCCCGTACTTCTACCTGCCCAAGCTGCAGTCGATGGAGGAAGCGGCACTCTGGGAAACCGCGCTGTCGCACATCGAAGGCATGCTCGGCCTGCCGCATGGCCAGATCAAGGTCACCGTGCTGATCGAGACGCTGCCGGCCGCATTCGAAATGGATGAAATCCTGCACGCATTGCGCGACCGCATCGTCGGCCTCAACTGCGGCCGCTGGGACTACATCTTTTCCTACATCAAGACCTTCCGCCGGCACGCCGACAAAGTGCTGCCCGAGCGCGGCCAGGTGACCATGACCCAGCCGTTCCTGAAGGCCTATTCGGAACTGCTGATCCGCACCTGCCACCGCCGTGGCGCGCACGCCATGGGCGGCATGGCGGCGCAGATCCCGATCAACCACGATGCCGCCGCCAACGAACAGGCGATGGCGCGGGTGCGTGCCGACAAGCTGCGCGAAGTGACCGCCGGGCATGACGGCACCTGGGTGGCGCACCCGGCGCTGATTCCGATTGCCCAGGCGATCTTCGACGCGCACATGCCCACGCCGAACCAGCACCACGTGCTGCGCAATGACGTGCAGGTGGACCGCGACGCGCTGATCGCCGCGCCCACCGGCACCATCACCCGCGCCGGCTTCGAGGGCAACGTCGAGGTCTGCGTGCGCTACCTGGCCGCCTGGCTGGACGGCAACGGCTGCGTGCCCATCCACCACCTGATGGAAGACGCCGCCACCGCCGAGATCAGCCGCAGCCAGCTGTGGCAGTGGCTGCATACCCCCGGCCAGCACCTGGACGACGGCACCGCCATCGACCTGGCGCTGCTCGACGCCACCCTGGCGCAGCTGCCCACCCGGCTCGGCGACACCCGCGCGCTGCCCGGCAGCGCCCGCCTGCCCGAGTCCATCGCGCTGCTGGCCGAGCTCAGCCGCCGCGACACCCTGACCGACTTCCTGACCCTGCCGGCCTACGACCGCCTGGCCTGATTCCGCCCCATCCACCTGCTGTTACCGCATCCGTTCCTTTTGGAGATTCGACATGAGCACCCTGCAGACCGCCGAACAGATCCAGCACGCTTGGAACACCGACCCGCGCTGGGCCGGGATCACCCGTAACTACACCGCCGCCGACGTGGTGCGCCTGCGCGGTACCGTGCACGTGGAGCACTCGCTGGCGCGGCTGGGTGCCGAGAAGCTGTGGACCTACCTGCAGGAAAAGGACTTCGTCAACGCACTCGGCGCGCTGACCGGCAACCAGGCCATGCAGCAGGTAAAGGCCGGTTTGAATGCCATCTACCTGTCCGGCTGGCAGGTCGCCGCCGACGCCAACCTGGCCGGCCAGATGTACCCGGACCAGTCGCTGTACCCGGCCGACTCGGTGCCGGCGGTGGTCAAGCGCATCAACAACACGCTGCTGCGTGCCGATCAGCTGCACCATGCCGAAGGCAAGGACGACATCGACTTCCTGCAGCCGATCGTGGCCGATGCCGAAGCCGGCTTCGGCGGCGTGCTCAACGCCTTCGAGCTGATGAAGGCGATGATCGAAGCCGGCGCGGCCGGCGTGCACTTCGAGGACCAGCTGGCCTCGGTGAAGAAGTGCGGCCACATGGGCGGCAAGGTGCTGGTGCCCACCCGCGAGGCCATCGAGAAGCTCAACGCCGCGCGCCTGGCCGCCGACGTGATGGGCGTGCCCACCCTGCTGGTGGCGCGTACCGATGCCGAAGCCGCCGACCTGCTGACCAGCGACGTGGATGCCAACGACCAGCCGTTCACCACCGGCGAGCGGACCGTGGAAGGCTTCTACAAGACCCGCAACGGCCTGGACCAGGCGATCAGCCGCGGCCTGGCCTACGCCCCCTACGCCGACCTGATCTGGTGTGAAACCGGCAAGCCGGACCTGGAGTTCGCCCGCCAGTTCGCCGAGGCCATCCATGCCAAATTCCCGGGCAAGCTGCTGGCCTACAACTGCTCGCCCAGCTTCAACTGGAAGAAGAACCTCGACGACGCGACCATCGCGACCTTCCAGAAGGAAATTGCCAAGTACGGCTACAAGTTCCAGTTCATCACCCTGGCCGGTTTCCACGCCCTGAACTACTCCATGTTCAACCTGGCCCACGGCTACGCCCGCCGCCAGATGAGCGCCTTCGTGGAGCTGCAGGAGGCCGAATTCGCCGCCGCCGACCGCGGCTTCACGGCGGTCAAGCACCAGCGCGAAGTGGGCACCGGCTACTTCGACGCGGTCACCCAGGCCATCCAGCAGGGCCAGTCCTCGACCACCGCCCTGAGCGGGTCCACCGAGGAAGAGCAGTTCAACGCCGAACGGGCGGCCTGACGATTACCAAGGGCGGCCAGGGAAGGCCGGGGCGACGGGCGGTCGGGGGACCGCCCGTCGTCTTGTGTGCGCTGCGCGGCAGCACGCGGATGTGGGCCGGGCTGGCCGTTGACAGGCCCGGATCGCGTGATGAAGGGGGATGTGCCGGGCCGGCCGGGAAATTTCGGCGCCCAGGCGCGGAAATGGGATGAGGCGCACACTTTTTAGGGGTGCTATTCTCCTCGGCTCACCGGGGGAACGCTGGGAAGCGGGTGCACGGGATGACCGGCAAGGTTGCGGCGATTGTGTGCGAACAGGAACCAGGCATCGCCGAGACTGCGATGGCTGAGATTGTGCACGCCATCCTGAGCAACGCCGAGTTCGCGCTGTTCGCCGAATTCGGCAGGCAGCAGCACTTGGCCAAGGGTGACCTGCTGTTCCAGCGCGGGCATGCTGGCGACACCATGTATGTGGTCGTGAGCGGCGGCATCGAGCTGGATTTCGGCGACGACCTGGTGGTGAAGTCGCTCGGTCCCAACGAATTCTTCGGCGAACTGGGCCTGTTGATCGGCGACCATCCGCGCAGCGCAGATGCACGCGCGATCACCGACAGCGTGGTGCTGGAACTGGGCAATGCCGATTTCCAGCGCCTGGTCGACCGTGACCCGGGCCTGGTGGCCTATTTCCTGCGCCGTACCATCATGCGCGTGGTCAGCAACGAACAGGTCCTGATCCGCCAGCTGCGGCGGCGCAACCACGACCTGGAAACAGCGCTGGACAACCTGTACGTCACCACCCACCAGCTCACCCATACCCGCGAACTGGTGCGCACCGACGAGCTCACCGGCCTGCACAACCGGCGCGGCCTTGCGCTGTACCTGCAGGAGTGCCGCAGCCATGCTGAGGGCGCGCCGCAGGGCCTGTTGCTGATCGACTGCGACCACTTCAAGCAGGTCAACGACGAGCACGGGCACCAGGCCGGCGACCGGGTCCTGCAGAGCGTGGCCAACATCCTGCGCTCGGTGGCCACCGAAGCCGACCTGGCCTGCCGGCTGGGGGGCGACGAGTTCTGCCTGCTGCTGCGCACGGCCAACGCCGACAGCCTGCAGCACGCGGCCGAATTCATCCTCAGCGCGGTGCACGGTTTGATGGACCGCGCCCACGGCGTGCCGCACGTCTGCCCGGTCAGCATCGGGGTGCGCCTGCTGGAGTCCCATACCGACTGGAGCGAGTGGTACGCTCGCGCCGACAACGCGCTGTACCAGGCCAAACGCCTGGGCGGCAACCGGCTGCACTGGTCGCGTGCCGCGACCGCCTCACCCTGATCGGGGGAAGATCGGCATGAACGGCGACATCGGAACGTCGACCCAGGCACCGCAGTTGCGGGCATTGTTGTTCACCGACCTGTGCGATTCGTTGATCCTGGTGGAGCGCATCGGCGACGCTGCGGCTGCCGAACTGTTCCAGCACCACGACCGCCTGGTGCTGGTCTTGCAGCAACGCTGGAAGGGGCAGCTGATCGACCGTTCCGACGGATTGTTCCTGCTGTTCGAGCGCGCCATCGATGCACTGGGGTTCGCCCTGGATTACCAGCGCGGCCTGCAGGAACTGGGCAGGCAGCGCGACATCACGTTGCGCGCCCGCGCCGGCCTGCACGTGGGTGAAGTGCTGACTTGGGAGAACAGTGCCGAGGCGGTGAAGGTGGGGGCGAAGTCGGTCGAGGTGGAAGGCCTGGCCAAGCCGATGGCTGCCCGCCTGATGACGCTGGCACGGCCGGGCCAGATCCTGCTGTCGGCCGTGGCCGAGTCGTTGACCCACCGGGCCACCTCCGAACTTGGCGAGCGGGGCGCGCAACTGCTGTGGAAATCGCATGGGCGCTGGCGCTTCAAGGGCGTACCGACCAGCCAGGAAGTGCACGAAGTGGGCGAGATCGGCTTTGCGCCGTTGCGCATGCCGCGCGGCAGTGCCAAGGCACGTCGCGACGTTCCCCTGTGGCGGCAGCCGATCGCGCTCACTGCCGAGGTGCTGCTGGTGGTGGCCGTGAGCGTGGGCGTTTGGGCCTTCCTGCGGCCGACCCCGGCCATCGCGTTCGGCGAGCGCGATTGGATCGTGCTCGCCGACATGCGCAACCTGACCGGCAACGCGTTGCTGGACGACAGCATGGAGCAGGCGTTCCGGATCAGCCTGGAGCAGTCGCGGTACGTCAATGTACTCAGTGATCTGAAGGTCAGCGACACGCTGCAGCGCATGAAGCGGCCGGAAGAAAGCCGCATCGACCGTGCCACCGCCATCGAGGTAGCCGTGCGTGACGGCGCGCGCGCAGTGGTACTTCCCTCGGTGATGGAAGTGCACGGCAAGCTGCGCGTGGCCGTGGAAGTCGTGGACCCGGCCAGTGGCAATACGGTGTACTCCGAATATGCCGACGGGCGTGGCTTGGACTCGGTGCTGGCATCCACCGACCAGGTGGTGGCACAGCTGCGCACGCGGCTGGGCGAAGCGCTTCAGGACGTCAGCCGCAATTCGTCGCCGCTGCCGCAGGTAGCCACGGCCAACATGGACGCGCTGCATGCCTATGCCAATGGCGAAACCGCCTATGGCCGTGCCCGCTACAACGACGCCATGGGCTACTTTCAGCAGGCCAGCCGCTTTGATCCGGACTTCGCGTTTGCCTACATCGGCCAGCTGCGGGTGTTCTTCACCCGGGGCGACCTGGACCGGGCGCGTGCCATGCTGGCTCGGGCGTCCAAGCTGAAATCACGCATGGCAGCGCGCGATGCGCTGTACCTGGATGCCTGGGATGCCGAGCTCAACGGTGCCGGGCTGGAGGCGGCTGCCCAGAAGTGGAAGCTTCTGGGCGATCTCTATCCGGATTACCACGGCGCGCACGCCAACTACGCGGCGGCCTTGTTTACCCTGGGCGACTACGCCGGGGCCGAGCGCGCGGCTACCAAGGCGGCGGTATCGCAGAACCCGCTGCAGATGCTTGCGATCCAGCACGTGGCCCGCGCCCAGCTGGCGCAGAACCACATGCCGCAGGCCATTGAAACGTTCCGCCGCGCCGGTGAGATAGGCCACTGGAAGGGCAACCGCCAGATGGCCGCCGCGCTGGCGGCGACCGGCGATGCCAAGGGCGCGCAGGCGATGCTGGACGTGCTGCCGCGCAACCAGGCCGCCATGTGGCTTGAGCGGACCGCATTGCGGGTGGACCAGGGCGACCTGCCCGGTGCCCTGCTCGCCAACGACGAGGCCCTGCGGATATGTGGCGACAGCCCCATGGTGTGCAGCATCTTCCAGGCGCAGCGGGTGACGGTGGCGGCCTTGTCGGCACGTGGAATGCCCAACGGCGACTACAACAAAGCCATCGGCAGCACCCTGGCGACGATTGCCAGGCAAGGTGCCGAGGATCGCGGCGAGTGGCTGTTCCACGCCATGGCCATGGCTTACTCGGCCCAGCGCGCGAACGCGCAGGGCGTGGTCAAGCGCTGGCTGCCCGATCTGCAGCAGGCCGCTGCTGAAATCAACGACCCCCGGGCATCGCAGCTGCTGCAGATCATCCTCGCCGGCCAGGCGCGGATCGGCGGTGATCCGGACAAGGCCGTGGCGATGCTCGAAGGCCTCCTGGATGGCCACGAGTTGTTCCAGGTCCATGTCGCCCTGCGCGACAGCCTGGCCGCCGCCGGCAAGGGCGCCGATGCGCAGCGCCAGGTGCGCTGGCTGGCCGCGAACCGCGGCCTGGCCTACGCCGAGGCGGCCGGCAGTTACACCCTGCAGGCGATGAACGTGCACGACAGCCGCAATGCGCGGCTGGGATGTGCCGAGCGCCATTGCAACGGCTGATCCCAACGCACGCTCAAGGCTTGGGGGTGCGATCCGGTGCCGTGCCGGTCTGGTCGGCGACGAAGCAGTGCGGCGGGTGGAAGACCGCGTTCTGCGACAGATGCTCCAGCAGCTGGGCACGCGCGGCGGTGAAGGCCTCCTTGCTGGCCAGCGGGCCGGCGGCGGCGCAATCGGTCGCCAGCGCGCCTGCATGCGCGCTGATCCTGCCCAGGGCCTGGGCAGGGTCCTTCTCGAACAGGGCGCGGTAGGTGTCGTCCGTGCTCAACAGGTCGAGCAGCCGGATGGCATCTTCGGAGGTCAAAGTGGAAGGCAGCATGTCGGGAGGTTCCTGGAATGAGAACGAGAGAGTGGTGCTAAAACGTGACGGAATTCAAATATTCTGATCCGATAGCGGCACGTTGGCCGTGGGCTTGAACACCGGAACGCATGCTGTGCGTCCCGTTCCATCGCCGCCACCGACCCCCCATCGTCGGATACGTGGCCGCACCACCTACGCCCCAGTGAGCCTGACCGCATGACCCCACCGCGTTTGATCCGTCGTTGTCGCCTGCTTCTGCTGGAGCCGCACCACCACCTGGATTTCCAGCTGGGCGCGCTGCTTGCGGGCGGCAATGGGCTGCACGCCAGCCACGCCTGGCGCGCATTGGCCCCCCATCTCGACGCGCCGGTGGAGGTGGTGCCGGTGTTGGTCGCCATGCTCGGCCAGATCCAGCCCGAGGGCTGGCAAGCGCCCCCGTGCGCCGACGATGACGCGCACCTGCAGCAGTTGATCGACCTGCATCTGGTGTTCGTCGAGGGTGCACACAGTGTGCCGTCCCAGCGCGACGCGGCGCTGCGCGAGGTGAAGTGGTGGCAACCGGCCGCGGTGATGCACTGGATGTCCCGCTGGCAGGGGCGCGACAGCGTATCGGCGCTGTACGCGGCAGGCCTGCAGAATGCCGAGGGCCTGCGCCGGCAGTTGGGCCCACCGCCCGTGGCGGTCCAGCGTCTGGACGGCCCCAGGACGCCGCTGCCACGCCCGCCTGGCAGTGCCTTTGATACGTTACTGCAGGGTCGCAGTACCTGCCGCAATTTCGATCCGGGCCGCGCGCTCACCCTGGCGTGCTTCGCCCAGGTGATGCAGCGGACGTTTGCGGCCACCGGCACCTACCAATCGGCCCCGGACAGCGTGTTTCTGAAGAAGAACGCTCCCTCTGCCGGTGGCCTGCATCCCACCGAGGTGTACGTGCTCGTGCAGCGCGTATCGGGGTTGGAGCCAGGCCTGTACCACTACGATCCACAGCAGCATGACCTGACCCGGTTGCCTGATCCGCCCGGAAGCGGCAGCGACTGGGCCCGGACCATCACCGCCGGCCAGCACTGGTTCGCCGATGCGCCGGTGTTACTGATCCTGGCCCCACGCTACGCACGCAGCTTCTGGAAGTACCGCGATCATCCCAAGGCCTACCGCGCCATCACCCTGGACGTGGGCCACCTGTCACAACTGCTGCTGCTGTGCGCAACCGAGCAGGGCCTGGGCGCGTTCGTCACCGCGGCCATCAATGAGCAGGACATCGAGCAGGCACTCGGCATGGACGCGATGCAGCAGAGCCCCTTGGCGGTGTGCGGGTTTGGCTGGCGCGGTGCGCAGATGCACACCGCCGAGTTTGATCCGGCGCACCGGGTCTGGCCTGCAGATTGAGCGGGTGGCCGCAGGCCCGTCCCGGCCTGCTCACTCCGCCTCGAAATCCACCAGCACCGCCCCATCGCCCACCTGGTCTCCGGCCTTGACCCGGTAGCCCTGCACCACGCCATCGGCGGGTGCCTGCAGGGTGTGTTCCATCTTCATCGCCTCCAGCACCAGCAGCGGTGCACCGCGCGTGACCTTCGTGCCCGGCGCCACCACCGTGGCGACGATGCGGCCAGGCATCGGTGCCAGCAGGCTGCCGGCATCGGCCACGGCCTGGTCGGCCTCGCTGACCGGGTCGTGCAGGGTGAAGCGCTGCGCGCCATCGCTGCCGAACAGGTATACCTCGTTGCCATCGCGGACCACGCGGGCACGGTGCAGGGCATCGCCGGCCTGCACGCGCAGCCTGTCGCCGTCGAGCCCGCCGTAAGCGAGCACCCGCGCATCACCGACGGTCACCGACCAGGTGCCGTCGTGTTCCAGCGCGGTCACCGCCTGCGCGGTGCCGCGGTACTCAAGACTAAGCGCATGCGGCGCGCGCGCACCCAGCCGCCAGCCATCCTGCCGCTGCCACGGCGAATGCGGGTCGCGTGCGTCCACGCTGGCGGGCGCCTGGCTGCCGACCGCGGCAATGGCCGCCAGCGCCCACACCGTGGGGTCGCTGCTTTCGGCGCTGGGTGCCAGCGCGGCCTGCTCGCGCTCGATCAGCGCCGTGTCCAGGTCCGCGTGGGCGAATGAATCGGTCATCACCAGCCGGCGCAGGAACGCCGCATTGGTGGTCACGCCCACCACCTCGCACTCGGCCAGCGCCTGCTGCATGCGGCGCAGCGCGGCGTCGCGGTCCACGTCCCACACGATCAGCTTGGCAATCATCGGGTCGTAGAACGGGGTGATCGCATCGCCCTGTTCCACGCCCGCGTCCACGCGCACGTGCGCGGTGTTGGCCGGCAGGCGCAGGTGGCGCAGGGTGCCGGTGGACGGCAGGAAGCCCCGGTCGGCGTCTTCGGCGTACAGGCGCGCTTCCAGCGCATGGCCGCGGATCTGCAGCTGGTCCTGCTGCAGCGGCAGCGGTTCCCCGCTGGCCACGCGCAGCTGCCACTCCACCAGGTCGGTGCCGGTGATGCACTCGGTCACCGGGTGCTCCACCTGCAGGCGGGTGTTCATTTCCATGAAGAAGAACTCGCCGTTGGGGGCGGCAATGAATTCCACCGTGCCGGCACCCACGTAGCTCACCGCGCGCGCGGCCTCCACCGCGGCCTTGCCCATCGCGGCGCGGCGCTCGGCGGTCATGCCGGGCGCGGGCGCTTCTTCCAGCACCTTCTGGTGGCGGCGCTGCACCGAGCAGTCGCGCTCGAACAGGTACACCACGTTGCCGTGGCTGTCGCCGAACACCTGGATCTCGATATGGCGCGGGCGCTCGACATACTTCTCCACCAGCACGTGCGCGTTGCCGAACGCGGCCTGCGCCTCGCGCTGGCAGCTGGCCAGGGCCTCGATGAAGTCGGCGCTGTCGTCCACGCGGCGCATGCCCTTGCCACCGCCACCGGCGCTGGCCTTGATCAATACCGGGTAGCTGATCGCATCGGCCTGGGTGCGCAGGAACTGCGGCGCCTGGTCATCACCGTGGTAACCCGGGGTCAACGGCACGCCCGCCTGCTGCATCAGCGCCTTGGCGGCACTCTTGTCGCCCATCGCGCGGATCGCATCGGCCGACGGGCCGATGAACACGATGCCCGCCTCGGCGCAGGCCTGGGCGAAGCCGGCGTTCTCGGACAGGAAGCCGTAACCGGGGTGGATGGCCTGCGCGCCGGTGCGGCGTGCGGCGTCCAGGATCGCGTCGCCGCGCAGGTAGCTCTCGCGGGCCGGCGCCGGGCCGATCGCGATGGCCTCGTCTGCCAGGCGCACGTGGCGCGCGTTGCGGTCGGCGTCCGAATACACCGCCACGGTGGCGATGCCCAGGCGCTGGCAGGTAGCGATGACGCGGCAGGCGATTTCGCCGCGGTTGGCAATCAGGATCTTGGTGAACATGGGGGTCTCGTTGCGCGGGCCAATGGCGAAGAAGGGGCGGCACCCAGCGGTGCCGCGCGTGCCTTACATGCGGAACACGCCGAAGTCGGTTTTCCGCGCCGGTGCGTTGAGGCTGGCCGACAACGCCAGGCCCAGCACGCGGCGGGTGTCGGCCGGATCGATCACGCCGTCATCCCACAACCGCGCGCTGGCGTAGTAGGGGTGGCCCTGCTGTTCGAACTGGTCGCGGATCGGCGCCTTGAAGCCGTCCTCTTCGTCGGCCGACCACTGCCCGCCCTTGGCCTCGATGCCGTCGCGCTTGACCGTGGCCAGCACGCTGGCGGCCTGCTCGCCACCCATCACGCCGATGCGCGCGTTCGGCCACATCCACAGGAAGTTGGGCGAATAGGCGCGGCCGCACATGCCGTAGTTGCCGGCGCCGAACGAACCGCC
This sequence comes from Stenotrophomonas sp. 2619, assembly GCF_040548725.1. Lineage (NCBI taxonomy): Bacteria > Pseudomonadati > Pseudomonadota > Gammaproteobacteria > Lysobacterales > Lysobacteraceae > Stenotrophomonas > Stenotrophomonas sp. 2619. Next base: position 312,687 of record NZ_JBEPSF010000002.1, read on the forward strand.
GATGACCACGGTGAACTTGGGCACCTTGGCGCAGGCCACCGCCATCACCAGCTTGGCCCCGTCCTTGGCGATGCCGCCGTGTTCGTACTTGCGGCCCACCATGAACCCGGTGATGTTCTGCAGGAACACCAGCGGAATGCCGCGCTGCGTGCACAGTTCGATGAAGTGCGCGCCCTTCAGCGCGGACTCGGAGAACAGGATGCCGTTGTTGGCGATGATGCCCACCGGATAGCCGTGCAGGTGCGCGAAGCCGGTGACCAGGGTGTTGCCGTAGCGCGGCTTGAACTCGTCGAACCGCGAGTCGTCGACGATGCGCATGATCACTTCGCGCACGTCGTACGGCTTGCGCGTGTCGGCGGGAATCACGCCATACAGCTCGTTGGCCGGGTAGCGCGGTTCCACCGCGGCCTGCACGGCCAGGGCCGGCTCGGGCTTGCGCCAGTTGAGCTGGGCGATGATCGCGCGGACCCGGGCCAGCGCCTGCAGGTCGTTGTCGGCCATGTGGTCGGCCACCCCGGAGATGCGCGTGTGCACGTCGGCACCGCCCAGTTCTTCGGCGGTCACCACTTCGCCGGTGGCGGCCTTCACCAGCGGCGGGCCACCGAGGAAGATGGTGCCCTGCTCGCGCACGATCACCGTTTCATCGCTCATGGCCGGCACATACGCGCCGCCGGCGGTGCAGCTGCCCATCACGCAGGCGATCTGCGGGATGCCCTGCGCGGACAGGTTGGCCTGGTTGTAGAAGATCCGGCCGAAATGATCGCGGTCCGGGAATACCTCGTCCTGCAGCGGCAGGAACGCGCCGCCCGAATCCACCAGGTAGATGCAGGGCAGGCGGTTCTGTTCGGCCACTTCCTGCGCGCGCAGGTGCTTCTTGACCGTCATCGGGTAGTAGGTGCCGCCCTTGACGGTGGCGTCGTTGGCCACGATCACGCATTCCACGCCCGACACCCGGCCGATGCCGGCCACCACGCCCGCGCTCGGGATGGGGTCGCCGTACATGCCGTGCGCGGCCAGCGGCGCGATCTCCAGGAACGCGCTGCCTGCATCCAGCAACGCGTCGATGCGATCACGCACCAGCAGCTTGCCACGCGCGGTGTGCTTGGCGCGGGCGGCCTCGCTGCCGCCCAGCGCGGTCTTCGCCAGGGTGGCACGCAGGTCATCGACCACCGCCTGCAGGGCAGTGCGGTTGGCCTCGAAAACATCACTGCCCGGTTGCAGCTGGCTGCTCAATACGCTCATGGCCTTCCCTTACTTGGTGCGCTGGAACAGTTCGCGACCGATCAGCATGCGGCGGATTTCCGAGGTGCCCGCGCCGATTTCATACAGCTTGGCATCGCGCCACAGCCGCCCGGTCGGGTACTCGTTGATGTAGCCGTTGCCGCCCAGTACCTGGATCGCCTGGCCGGTCAGCCAGGTGGCCTTCTCGGCCGAGTAGAGGATCGCACCGGCGGCGTCCTGGCGGGTGGTGCGGCCCTGGTCGCAGGCGCGGGCCACCGCATACACATAGGCGCGGCAGGCGTTGAGGCCCACGTACATGTCGGCCAGCTTGGCCTGCATCAGCTGGAAGGTGCCGATGGCCTGGCCGAACTGCTTGCGCTCGTGCACGTAGGGCATCACCACGTCCATGGCCGCGGCCATCAGGCCAAGCGGCCCACCGGACAGCACCACGCGCTCGAAGTCCAGGCCGGACATCAGCACGTTCACGCCGCCGCCGACCGCGCCCAGCACGTTCTCAGCGGGCACTTCGCAGTCTTCGAACACCAGTTCGCAGGTGTTGGAGCCGCGCATGCCCAGCTTGTCCAGCTTCTGCGCGGTGGAGAAGCCCTTCATGCCCTTCTCGACCAGGAACGCGGTGATGCCCTTGGCGCCGGCCTCCACGTCGGTCTTGGCGTAGACCACCAGCACGTCGGCGTCGGGGCCGTTGGTGATCCACATCTTGTTGCCGTTGAGCACGTAGTGGTCGCCGCGCTTGTCGGCGCGCAGCTTCATCGACACCACGTCCGAGCCGGCGCCCGGTTCGCTCATGGCCAGTGCGCCGACCTTCTCGCCGCTGCACAGGCCGGGCAGGAAGCGCTGCTTCTGCGCTTCGTTGCCGTTCTTGCGCAGCTGGTTCACGCACAGGTTGGAGTGCGCGCCGTAGGACAGGCCGATGCCGCCGGAGGCGCGCGAAATCTCTTCCATCGCCACCACGTGGGCCAGGTAGCCCATGCCGCTGCCGCCGTAGTCCTCTTCCACGGTCAGCCCGAGCAGGCCCTGCTCGCCGAGCTTGCGCCACAGCGCATGCGGGAACAGATTCTCTTCATCGGCCTGGGCGGCCAACGGTGCGATCTCGACCGAGGCAAAATGGGCCACGCTCTGGCGCAGCAGGTCGATCTCTTCGCCGAGATCGAAATTCATGGTGGGGACGTGCATGGGGCGACTCCGCAACTGCTGGATGGGCGCGCCGGTTGGGGTGGACGGCACCAGCCGTCCCGCGGGCGATATGGCCCAGCGTAGCGGGGTTCGTGGAAGAAGTGAACACAAATTCAAAAATTGAACATAGAATCAACAAATGGCCTACAAACGCTCAGCACTGATGGAAGAACGCCTGGCAGGCGCCCGTGAACGGATCCTGCTGGCCACCCGTGCGCTGGTGGCCGCCGGCGGCTACCGCAATGCGCCGGTGACCGCCGTGGCGGCCGAGGCCGGGGTGTCCACCGGGCTGATCTACCGCCACTTCCCGTCCAAGGCCGAGCTGTTCGTGGAGGTGCTCACCGCCGCGGTCGAGCACGAGCTACGCATCTTCGAGGCGATTGCCGCCGAGCCGCTGCCGGCGCCGGAGCGCTTGCGCCGGGCCATCACCGCCTTCGTGCGGCGCGCGCTGGCCGGCCCCGGGCTGGCCTATGCGTTCATCGCCGAACCGGTCGACCCGGAGGTGGAGGCCGAGCGCATCCGCTGCCGCCGTCTGTTCGGCGAGGTGTTTCGTCGCATCGTCGCCGAGGGCATCGAAGCGGGGACATTCCCGCCGCAGGACACCCACGTCGCGGCGGCCTGCATCGTCGGTGCGTTCACCGAGGCGCTGGTCGGGCCGACCGCGCCCAGCCGCGACGCGCACGGCGACGAAGACCTGCTGGTGGAGTCGATCTGCGTTTTCTGCCTGCGTGCCGCCGGCGCCTGAGCCCGGCCCATGCTGCATTGCGATAGAACGCGGCGGCTTGCAGAGCGCCGCTGACGCTGGTCATACTCGGCCGACAAGCCGTGGTCCAACGACTACCAGCCAGGGGTAAAGAGAGTGCGGAATTACGACCTCGAGTTCCTGAAACGCTTTTCCATGGTCATTGCCTTACTGGTGGCCATCACGCTCGGCCTGATCGTCTTCGCCGCATACCTGCACACCAGCATTCCCGCTGAGGTCTCGCCCATGGCGGCCAAGCGCACCGAACAGCGCATCGCCCCGGCCGGCGCGGTCTATGCGGGCAGCACCGGCGTGGCAGCGCAGGCCGCCGCCAAGGCTGCGGCGCTGGCCAAGGCAGCCTCGCAGGTCGCCTACGGCGGCACCACCGATGGCAAGGTGATCTTCGACAACCTCTGCACCGCCTGCCACACCAACGGCGTGGGCAATGCCCCCACCCTGGACCACAGCCACTGGGATGCGCGCATCGCCCAGGGCAAGGACACCCTCTACAAGCATGCGCTGGAGGGCTACACCGGTCCGGACGGCGGCATCATGCCGCCCAAGGGCGGCAACCCGGCGCTCACCGAAGAGCAGATCCACGCCACCGTCGACTGGATGCTCGCCAACCTCCGGTAGAGCCGACCGTTGGTCGGCTATCCGGAGCAGCCGACCAACGGTCGGCTCTACCGGCGTCCACCCGTTCACCGCGTCCGCCCCTCCACGGCGTCCGCCAATCCCGCATCCGCACACCCACACCCCCACCGCCCCCGGGCGGTAGCGGCGTTGCGTTGCTACCATCGTCGCCGGTCGCTGGCGGGTCATCTTTCGCCCCCACACTTGATCTTGCCCCTTTCCGGAGTCGCCCCACCGATGCGTCGTTCCCCGCTTGTGTTCGCCCTTGCGCTGGCCTTGTCCGGCGTAGCCCACGCCGCCCAGCCGCAGCCCGCTACCGCGCCCCAGGCGCGCCCTGCCGCAGCCACCGCGTCGGCCAGCATCACCCTGACCGCGCCGCCCACCGACTGGCGCACCCTGGACGGCCAGAAGGTGCGCATCGCCGCGCCGCTGACCCTGGCCGGCACCGACGGGCTGGCCCGCTTCGGCGAACTCAGCGTGGCCTTCGACGGACGCCTCTGGCAGCCCAGCGAAGTGGCCGCACCGCACAGCGCCGGCCATGCCCAGGTCACCGCCGACAACGCACACCGCCGTCTGCTGCTCGATGACGGCAGCGACGCACGCGATCCCGGCCCGGTGGCCTACCTGCCGGCCAATGCCGATCTGCGTACCGGCATGCTGCTGCGCAACGTGGAAGGCATCGTCCGCATCGACGCCAAGGGCACCCCGCGCCTGCAGGTGACCGCGCCGCTGCAGGTGCCGGCGGTGGAGCGCCCGGCCGTGCCGAAGGTGGCCGGGTCGCTGCATATCGCCGCCTTCAACCTGGAAAACTACTTCAACGGCGATGGCCAGGGCGGCGCGTACCCCACGTTGCGCGGCGCGCGCACGCTGGCCGAACACCAGGCACAGACCGCCAAGCTGGTGGCCACCATCAACGGGCTGGATGCGCATATCGCCGCGCTGATGGAACTGGAGAACGACGGCTATGGGCCGCACTCGGCCATCGCCGAACTGGTGGACGCCCTCAACGCCCCGCTCGACCCCAAGGATGCCTGGGCCTTCGTGGATGCCGGGCAGGGTCCCGGCAGCAACCCGATCCGGGTCGGCATCATTTACCGCAAGGGCGGGTTCAAGCCGCTCGGCCGGCCGGTGACCAAGCTCGACGGCCCGTTCGCCGAACACAGCCGCGCGCCGCTGGCGCAGGCCTTCCAGGGCATGGGCCAGCCGTTCATGGTGGTGGCCAACCACTTCAAGTCCAAAGGCTGCCGCGACACCACCGGTGCCGACGCCGACCAGAACGATGGCCAGGGCTGCTGGAATGCCACCCGCGTGGAATCGGCCCGGCAGTTGAACGCCTGGGTGCAGGGCGAAGCGGCCCGCCTGAAGGTAAAGGACGTGGTGCTGCTCGGCGACTTCAACGCCTACGCGATGGAAGACCCGATCCGCACGCTGCACGACGCCGGCTGGCGCGACGCCTTCGCCGCGGCCAAGGTCGAGCGCCCCTACAGCTATGTCTACAACGGGCTGAGTGGCCGCCTCGACCACGCCCTGCTCAGCCCGTCCATGGCCCAGCGCCTGCAGGGCGCCGCCGAATGGCACATCAATGCCGACGAGGCCGAGGACGTCGGCTACCAGGGCCGCAACGAACCGGGCCCCTGGCGCAGCTCGGACCACGACCCGCTGCTGCTGGGCTTTGATCGCTGATCAACGGGGCCGGTTGCCGAGGTATCGACCAACGGTCGATACCTACCCGGCGGTGCCCCACGCGATCAACCCGATCGCCACCACGGCCAGCCCAAGGCCAACGCGGTTCCACACGCTGGTGCGTTCGCCGAACGCGAGCACGCCCACCAGGGCGCCCACCACCACCACGCCGATGTTCATGCCGGCAAACACCACCGCCGGGCTGTCCGGCAGGTGCTGGTGCGCGCGCACGTAGAACAGGATGTTGCCGAAGTTGAGCAGCCCGAGCAGCGCGCCGGCCCCCACGTTGCGCCACTGCAGCGGTGACGCGCCGCTGGCATGCCGCCACAGCTGCAGCGCCAGCATCAGCACGAAGGCCAGGCCGAAGCTGGCCGTCAGCGCGGCCATCGACGGCGTGCCCGACAGCGCCACCTGCTTGAGCATGATGTCCACCAGCGCGTAGCCCACCCATACCCCCAGCAGCCACGGCCAGGCGCGCTCGCCGCTGGGCGCGGCGGCGGTGGCGCGCGGGCGCACGCTGATGCCCACGATCGCCAGCAGGCCCAGCCCCAGGCCGGCCAGCTTCCAGCCGTTGGCGGTCTCGCCAAACACCAGGAAGGCCGCCAGCAGCGACAGCAGCAGCGACAACCGCTGGGCCACGTCGCTGCGCACGATGCCGGCGCGGGTGACCGCGCGGGCCATCACCAGGAAGATGGTGGGCAGCGTCACCGCCAGGCCCAGCAGGGCCAGCCACGGCGCATGCGTGGTCTGCAACGACGCCAGCGACGGCCGCAGCAGCACCAGGCTGAGCGCGCTGGCCAGCAGGTAATTCCAGGTCACCACCTGCGCCATGTCCAGGCGCTGGCGCGGCGCCAGCTTCAGCAGCACCGACACCAGCACACTGCAGCACACACTGAAAACCAGATAGAGCATGACGAACCCGGCAAGCGCGGCGGTGCAGCCCGCGGAGGAGCGGTATTATGACGCCATGCACAATCCCCCTTTCCCCCAAGCCAGCGCTGCCCTGGTGCTGGACGGCCCGGTCGGGCCGCTGGACGTTGCCGTCGACCTGCCCACCGGTGACGCGCCGGCCCAGCCGATCGTGGCGGTGATCTGCCACCCGCTGTCCACCGAGGGCGGCACCATGCACAACAAGGTGGTGACCATGGTCGCCACCAGCCTGCGCGCGCTGGGCATCACCACGGTGCGCTTCAACTTCCGCAGCGTCGGCACCTCGGCCGGCAGCTTCGACCACGGCAACGGCGAGCAGGACGACCTGGCGGCCGTGGTGGCCTGGGTCCGTGCGCAGCGCCCGGGCGAGCGCCTGTGGCTGGCCGGCTTCAGCTTCGGTGCCTTTGTGTCGCTCAAGGCGGCCGCTGCGCTGCAGCCAGACGCGCAGATCTCGATCGCACCGCCTGCCGGGCGCTGGGACTTCGACGGCATCCAGCCGCCCGCGCAGTGGCTGGTGATCCAGGGCGAAGAAGACGAAATCGTCGACCCGCAGGCGGTCTATGACTGGCTCGGCAGCCTGCAGGCGCCGCACGAACTGGTCCGCATGCCCGACACCAGCCACTTCTTCCACCGCAAGCTGATCGACCTGCGCGGGGCCATCACCCACGGCGTCAAGCATTGGCTGCCCGACGCAGGCGCCACGGGCGCATGAGTGACGGTGCACTGACCCCGTCGCAGCGCTACGCCGAGGGCGTGGCCCGGGGCGAATGGCAGAACGACCCGGCCCAGCATGCCGCGCTGGCCGAGCTGGACCGCATCCATGTGGCGCTGGTGGACAGCGCCCAGGACGGCTGGCTGGACCGCCTGTCGGCATTCTGGAAGAAGCCCGAGCCGGTCAAGGGCCTGTATTTCTGGGGCGGGGTGGGGCGCGGCAAGACCTTCCTGGTGGACCTGTTCTACGACGGGCTGCCGATCGAGCAGAAGTACCGCACCCACTTCCACCGCTTCATGCGCGGCATCCACGAGCGCCTGCGCGAGCACCAGGGCCAGAGCGACCCGCTGGCGCGCATCGCCCAGGAATGGCGGGCCAAGTTGCGCGTGCTGGTGCTGGACGAGTTCTTCGTCACCGACATCGGCGATGCCATGCTGCTGGCGCGGCTGCTGGAGCGGCTGTTCGCCGAGGGCGTGACCCTGGTGACCACCTCCAATACGGCCGTGGAGAACCTGTACCTCAACGGCCTGCAGCGCGACAGCTTCCTGCCGGCCATCAGCCTGCTGCAGACCTACTGCGTGGAGCTGTACGCCGAAGGCACCGAGGACTACCGGATGCGCGCGCTGACCCGCTCGCCGGTGTACCAGTCCCCGCGCGACCCCGGCAGCGATGCCTGGCTGGGTACGCGCTGGGCCGAGTTGAGCGGCGGCCAGCCGGCCAAGCCGGGCAACATCGAGATCGAGGGCCGCAAGATCCCGGTGCGGGCGCGCGGCAAGAGCATCGCCTGGTTCGATTTCAAGGCGCTGTGCGAAGGCCCGCGCGGCCCGTCGGACTACATCGAGATCGCGCACGAGTTCAACACGGTGCTGCTGGGCGACATCCCGCACTTCGACACCCTCAACGAAGATGCCGCGCGCCGCTTCGTCAACCTGATCGACGAGCTGTACGACCGCCACGTCAACCTGGTCTGCACCGCCACCGATACCCCGGTGGCGCTGTACTCGGGCGTGCGTCTGCAGGGCGCGTTCGAGCGCACCGCCTCGCGCCTGATCGAAATGCAGAGCGCCGAGTACCTGGGCACCCCGCACAAGGCGTGAGGGGTGCCGCTGGTTGTAGAGCCGGGCGCGGGCTCGTCTCCACCTGACGCGCTAAGTCAGAGTGATTCACCTGCGCACTGGGAAGTGCCTGCACAAGCTCAAGCAAACAGAGTTCAGAGAATTACTGATGAGCAGGGAAATCGACCAGCACGTTGCGCGAGCCATCGTTGAGCTTGCCATCTTTCTAGAGTTTTCGGCGGATGATGTAGTGGATCCTGATGCTGCAATCCAGCGGCTCGAACAACTGGCGTCGACATTGCAAATGATGGACCTGGAGTCCCGATCATCTTTGTGCTCACAGTTTAAGAGCATCGCAATGGAGTATTCAGATGAGCAGGCAAGGTTTGTGGAAAGCTTGGGCGACGTGCTGGGGCTGATCAAAGAGTAGGTTGCTCATCTGTAGAGACCCCGGATTTTCTGGCATCAGGGCTGTCAGAGAATTCGGGTTCGCGCAGAGCATGAGTACGAGGCGCGTTCGAGCACACCGCCTCGCGCCTGATCGACCCGCAGAGCGCCGAGTACCTGGGCACCCCACACAAGGCGTGAGGGTGCCGGGGCCTGCCCGCCTCTACGGGGTGGGCAGGGCGATCGCCTTGCTGCGCGGCTGTTCGCGCGGGGGCGGGGCGTCCTCGTCGCGGTCCACCACCAGCATTCCCAACGGCTTGCCCTGGTAGCGCACCTCCAGCGCCTGCTGCAGCTGGTCCAGCGCCAGCACCTGGGTGCACAGCGACTGCGCATGGGCCTCCAGTGCCTGGGCGCGGGTTTCCATGGTCCGCTCCAGCTGCGCCTCGACCTTGTTCGCACGCGCCTCCATGCGCTGCGCACCGCCAGTGAACATCGACCACATCACGCCCCGGGCCAGGGAATCGGCCATGGATTCGGCCGCCTGCTCCACGCGCTGCTCGAAGCCGTCGCCGAAATCGGCCTGCTCCCAGATCCCGCGCCCGAGGGTGCGGTCCACGTACTGGTGGGCGTCACCACGCAGCCGGGCCACCTGGCGAGCCTTGCCCTTGCTGCCACTGAGGATCTCCACCGTGGCACCGAATGCATCGAAGGTGATGTCCACCACCTCGCTGGCCAGCCCGGCCACCGCAGGCACCAGCTGGCGGGTGCCCCATTCCAGCTGGCGCAGGCGCTGGGCGTCGGCGGCGCTCACCGGCACCGGGGTGCGGTCGATGTTGAGCTCGCCGTCGTGGAAGAAGATCTCCGCCGGCACCTGATCGGGGTGGCGCAGCCAGATCCCGCCGCTGTCCACCAGCACGTTGTAGGGCGTGCTCACCCCGCATTGGCGCGAGGACAGGGCCGGCACCGCGTCCTTTTCATCGGCGTGGGCGGGCGCGGCCACGGCCAGGCCCAGCAGTAGACATCCAGTCAGGGGCAGGCGCATGGGGCGGGCTCGGCAGGGGGACGTCTGCAGGCTCGCACCCCCCGCCCGTGCCGGCGCGGGTCGGAAGTCACCCCGGCTGGCGGCGGTGCGTCCGGGTTGTTACGTTCGCGTGAGCGCCACGGGTCTGTTTTCGGATTCTGTTTCTCACCCGACGTGGCTCTTTCGGCCTTGACTGCGCACTCGGTTTCGACAGGTCCGGACCGTTCGTCGGACGCCCTTCCAAGGGGATCGTTGCGGCGCAAGGGATTGCTCATTTTCCCCAGATTTGGCGTTGACGATCCCCGGTACCCCCACTATCTTGTGGCCGTCGGTCCCGCCGACCACAAGTCGACGGGTGAATCGCCTTCACGCCGATGGCCTGAAAACCTACTGACAACCGCACTACACGTACAGCGTTGAGGTATCGGTCGCACCACTCTGAGGGGAGAGGACCGGTGACGCAGGGGAACCGCCCGCAGGCCAGCCTGCGCAGTCGCGGCCCATGCGACGCCCCAGGTCCACTCTGAGAGTCCGAGCGCCGGTCCAGCACCTGCCCAGCAGGCAACGTTGTGCCACCCCAAATCACGCCAAGAGGAAAACGCCGTGAGCACCGAAACCAGCGCAGCCACCGAGCAGGAAAGCGAGTTCCTTCTGACCTCGCCGCCCACGGCCAACGCCATGAGTGTCACCAAGCGCAACGGCACTACCGAACTGGTGGATCTGAACAAGATCGTGCGCGCGGTGCAGCGTTGCTGCGAGGGCCTGCACGCGGTGGACCCGATGCGCGTGGCCACCCGCACCATCTCCGGCCTGTACAACGGCGCCACCACGCAGGAGCTGGACGAGCTGTCCATCCGCACCGCCGCCCTGCTGATCGGTGAAGAGCCCGAGTACGGCCGCCTGGCCGCGCGCCTGCTGGCCAACTTCATCGCCAAGGAAGTGTCCGGCCAGGAAATCCACGCGTTCTCGCAGTCGGTGGGCCGTGGCCACGAAGTGGGCCTGATCAACGCGCGCCTGCTGGACTTCGTGCAGATCAACGCACGCAAGCTCAACGACGCCATCGATCCGTCGCTGGACCTGCATTTCGATTACTTCGGCCTGCGCACCCTGTACGACCGCTACCTGCTGCGCCATCCGCACACCCGCAAGGTGATCGAGACCCCGCAGCAGTTCTTCCTGCGCATCGCCAGCGCCCTGAGCGAAGACGTGCCGGAAACCCTGGCGCTGTACAAGCGCATGGGCAACCTGGACTACCTGCCGTCCAGCCCGACCCTGTTCAACTCCGGCACCACCCACGAGCAGCTGTCCTCGTGCTTCCTGCTGGACTCCCCGCAGGACTCGCTGGAGTCGATCTACGCCAAGTACGGCGATATCGCCCAGCTGTCCAAGTTCAGCGGCGGCATCGGCGTCAGCTACAGCCGCGTGCGTTCGCGTGGCTCGCTGATCAAGTCGACCAACGGCCATTCCAACGGCATCGTGCCGTGGCTGAAGACCATGGATTCGTCGGTGGCTGCGGTCAACCAGGGCGGCAAGCGCAAGGGCGCGGCCTGCGTGTACCTGGAAACCTGGCACGCCGACATCGAGGACTTCCTCGAACTGCGTGACAACACCGGTGACGAGTCGCGCCGTGCGCACAACCTGAACCTGGCCAACTGGATCCCCGACCTGTTCATGCAGCGCGTGGAGACCGACCAGGAATGGTCGCTGTTCGATCCCAGCGTGGTGCCCGAATTCACCGACCTGTTCGGTGAAGCCTTCGAGCAGGCCTACCTGCAGGCCGAAGCCCAGGGCAAGGCCCAGCGCACCATCCCCGCGCGCAAGCTGTACTCGCGGATGATGCGCACCCTGGCCGAGACCGGCAACGGCTGGATGACCTTCAAGGACAAGTGCAACCGCGCCAGCAACCAGACCCTGCGTCCGGGCAACGTGATCCACCTGTCCAACTTGTGCACCGAAATCCTGGAAATCACCTCGGCCGAAGAGACCGCGGTGTGCAACCTGGGCTCGATCAACCTGGGCAACCATTTCGACGCCCACGGCGAGTTCGATTTCGACAAGCTGGCCAACACCGTGCGCCTGGCCGTGCGCCAGCTCGACCGCGTGATCGACCTGAACTTCTACCCGATCGAAACCGCCCGCCGCGGCAACCTGCGCTGGCGTCCGGTCGGCCTGGGCTGCATGGGCCTGCAGGACGTGTTCTTCCGCAAGCGCCTGGCCTTCGACAGTGCCGAAGCCCGCGCGCTGTCGAAGAAGATCGCCGAAGCGATCTACTTCCACGCCCTGGAAACCTCGTGCGAACTGGCCCAGGAACGCGGCAAGCACCCGTCCTTCGCCGACACCCGTGCGGCCAGTGGCGAGCTGCAGTTCGACGCCTGGAACGTGGTGCCCGAAGACACCGCCCGTTGGGATGCCCTGCGTGAGCGCATCAAGGAACATGGCCTGCGCAACTCGCTGCTGATCGCCATCGCCCCGACCGCGACCATCGCCTCGATCGCCGGTTGCTACGAGTGCGTCGAGCCGCAGGTGTCCAACCTGTTCAAGCGCGAAACCCTGTCCGGCGACTTCCTGCAGGTCAACCGTTACCTGGTGACCGAGCTGAAGAAGCTGGGCCACTGGACGCCGGAAATGCGCGACGCGATCAAGATGGCCGAAGGCTCCATCCAGGGCATCACCCAGATCCCGGAAACCCTGCGCCACATCTACCGCACCGCGTGGGAACTGCCGATGCGTTCGCTGATCGACATGGCCGCCGATCGCGGCGCGTTCATCGACCAGTCCGCCTCGCTCAACCTGTTCATGGAAAGCCCGAGCATCGGCGCGATGTCCTCCATGTACATGTACGCCTGGAAGCAGGGCATCAAGACCACCTACTACCTGCGTTCGCGTCCGGCCACCAAGATTGCCAAGACCACGATCAGCCAGGGCTCGCATGCCGCGCCGGAAAAGGTGTTCAGCCCGGACGAAGCCGTCGCCTGCTCGCTGGAGAACCCGGAAAGCTGCGAAGCCTGCCAATAAAAGGCGTGCCGGCCCGATGGGCCGGCGCCCCGGTAGGTACCCACCGTTGGTGGGTACGGAAAATGATCCATACCGCTTGAACGCCGGGCCCCGCCCGGCGGCTTCACCGCTCCACCCCAAACACGCTGACACCGCCGGGCGTTGCCTCTGCCCGCGGTGCCGGAAGCCCGCCGCGCACACGCGCGGGTCTTTCGACGCTTCCCCACCCGGAAGCCGCCAACTGAACCAAGGAACCCCCCATGGCAGACACGCCGCGCCAGATGTTGCTCGATCCAGGTTTTGAACTGACCCTGCGCCCGATGCGCTACCCGCAGTTCTATGACATGTATCGCAACGCGATCAAGAACACCTGGACTGTCGAGGAAATCAATTTCCAGATCGACATCAGCGACCTGCACAGCAAGATGTCGCCGGGCGAACGCCACCTGATCCACCGCCTGGTCGCGTTCTTCGCCACCGGCGATTCGATCGTGTCCAACAACCTGGTGCTGAACCTGTACCAGCACTTGAACGCGCCCGAAGCGCGCATGTACCTGTCGCGCCAGCTGTACGAAGAAGCGCTGCACGTGCAGTTCTACCTGACCCTGCTCGACAACTACCTGCCCGATCCCGATGAGCGCGTCAAAGCGTTCGCCGCGGTGGAGAACATCGACTCGATCAAGAAGAAGGCCGATTTCTGCTTCAAGTGGATCGACTCGATCCAAGACCTGCGCCGCATCGAAACCCGTGAGGAGCGCCGCCAGTTCCTGCTCAACCAGATCTGCTTTGCCGCGTGCATCGAAGGCCTGTTCTTCTTCGCGGCCTTCGCCTACGTGTACTACTTCCGTTCGCGCGGCCTGCTCAACGGCCTGGCCTCGGGCACCAACTGGGTGTTCCGCGACGAAAGCGCGCACATGGAGTTCGCCTTCGAGTGCGTGGACGTGATCCGCGAGGAAGAGCCGGACCTGTTCGACGACGCAATGAAGCAGCAGGTCTATGACATGCTGGCCGAAGCCATCGAATGCGAAGTGCAGTTTGCCGAAGACGTGCTGTCCGGCGGCGTGGCGGGCATTTCCACCCGCGACATGCGCCAGTACCTGCAGCACTGCGCCGACAACCATTTCCACCGCCTGGGCATGGAGCGCAAGTACAACGTGCGCAACCCGCTGAGCTTCATGGAACTGCAGGACGTGCAGGAACTGACCAACTTCTTCGAACGCCGCTCCTCGGCCTACCAGGTGGGCGTGAAGGGCGAAGTCTCGTTCGACATGTCGTTCTGATTCTCGCGCCACACGCATCAACGAAAACCCCGGCCCAGCGCCGGGGTTTTTCGTTCCCGCCCGGCGGTAGAGCCACCCCACGGGTGGCTGCACCTGAAACCGGCACCGCGCGCAGCCACCCATGGGGTGGCTCTACCAGCAGATGCGCAATCTTCTCCACGCGATGGCAGGCCAAACGCCGCCACTACGACACCTTCCTTCCACCCCCTGCCGTATCATCCGCGCCGACCCTACATTCAACCGGCCACCCCCATGTCCACCACCCCAGACCCCATCCCGCCCACTGAAATCAGCATGGCCGAGATCGTCTTCCCCAACCACACCAACCACCTGGGCACCCTGTTCGGTGGCCAGGCGCTGGCCTGGATGGACAAGGCGGCCTTCCTCGCCGCGGCCCGCTACTCGCGCCGCACCGTGGTCACCGCGCGTTCGGACCAGGTCGATTTCAAGCTGCCGATCCGCATCGGCCAGATGGTGGAAACCATCGGTCGCATCGTCGAAGTGGGCCGCAGCTCGATGAAGGTGGAAGTGGAACTGATCGCCGAAGACCTGCACACCGGCGAGCGCAAGCTCTGCACCCGCGGGCACTTCGTGATGATCGCGCTGGATGCCGATGGCCACCCCATTGCCGTGCCGCCGCTGCCCGACGCCATTCCCGGGCCGTAACCGCGATTGCGTTGCCCGCCGCACGCCCCCACCTATAGACCATGACCCGCCCGCTCGCCGACTTCATCGACCGCGCCCAGCGCCTGTTCGTGCTCACCGGGGCCGGCTGCAGCACCGACTCGGGCATCCCGGACTACCGGGATGCCGAGGGCCAGTGGAAGCGCACCCCGCCGGTGACCTACCAGGCCTTCATGGGCGAGCTGGCGACCCGCCAGCGTTACTGGGCGCGCAGCCTGCTGGGCTGGCCGCGCTTCGGCCATGCCCGCCCGAACGGCACCCACGCCGCGCTGGCGGCGCTGGAAGCCCGCGGCCAGCTGGAAGTGCTGCTCACCCAGAACGTGGACCGGCTGCACCAGCGCGCCGGCAGCCGTGACGTTATCGACCTGCACGGCCGGCTGGACCAGGTGCGCTGCATGGGCTGCGAAGCCCGCACCCCGCGTGAGGATTTCCAGCAGGTGCTGCTGGCCCACAACCCCGGCTGGGACCAGCTCGACGCGGCGCTGGCCCCGGACGGCGACGCCGACCTGGACGGGGTGGACTTCAGTCCGTTCCAGGTGCCGGCATGCCCGCACTGCGGCGGCATCCTCAAGCCGGATGTGGTCTTCTTCGGCGAAAACGTCCCCCGCGAGCGGGTGGCCACCGTCCACGCGCACCTTGCCCGGGCCGACGCCGTGCTGGTGGTGGGCTCCTCGCTGATGGTCTATTCGGGCTTCCGCTTCGTCCAGGCCGCAGCGAACGCCGGGGTGCCGGTGGCCGCGCTCAATCTCGGCCGCACCCGTGCCGACGACCTGCTCAGCCTGAAGATCGAGCAGCCGTGCGCGGCCGCGCTGGCCTTCCTGCTGCCGTCGGCCAGCACCGCCTGAGCGCCGCCGCGAAACACTGATCCACCGATACGGTTGCCTTGCGCGCGCAGCAGGAGTGCAATAACGCCCGGTTTTCCCGTTTCCGCCAGAGTCCCCCACTTGAGCCAGCTCTTTTCTTCCGTTTCCTTTGGCCCGCTGTCGCTGGCCAACCGCATCGTCATCGCTCCGATGTGCCAGTACTCCTCCACCGATGGCCTGGCCAACGACTGGCACCAGATCCACCTGGGCCAGCTGTCGCAGTCCGGCGCCGGCCTGCTGATCCTGGAAGCCACCGCCGTGCTGCCCGAAGGCCGCATCAGCTGGGCCGACCTGGGCCTGTGGAACGATGACACCGAAGCGGCGCTCAAGAAGGTGATCGACGCGGTGAAGCGCTGGTCGCCCATGCCGATCGGCATCCAGCTGGGCCATGCCGGGCGCAAGGCATCCTCGGCCCGGCCGTGGGACGGCGGCGGCGCACTGCCGGCCACCGACCCGCGCGCCTGGACCACGCTGGCACCGTCGGCGATTCCGTTCCACCCCGCCGACCCGACCCCGCAGGCGCTCGACGCGGCCGGCATCGATGCGATCGTGGACGCCTTCGTGGCGGCCGCCCAGCGCGCCGAACGCATCGGCCTGGACCTGATCGAACTGCACGCCGCGCATGGCTACCTGCTGCACCAGTTCCTGTCGCCGCTGAGCAACAAGCGCGATGACGAATACGGTGGCTCGCTGCAGAACCGCATGCGCCTGCTGGTGCGCGTGTTCGACGCGGTGCGCGAAGCGGTCAGCGACCGTATCGCGGTGGGCGTGCGGATCTCGGCCAGCGACTGGGTGGCCGGCGGCTGGGATATCGAACAGACCACCACCCTGGCGCACGTGCTCGATGGCCGTGGCTGCCAGTTCCTGCATGTGTCCAGCGGCGGCAACGACCCGCGCCAGCAGATTCCGCTGTCGCCGGGCTACCAGGTGCCGTTCGCCGAGGCGATCAAGGCGCAGAAGCTGCGCATGCCGGTGATTGCGGTGGGCCTGATCACCGACCCGGCCCAGGCCGAGTCGATTCTGCGGCACAGCCATGCCGATGCCATCGCGCTGGCCCGCGGCATCCTCTACGACCCGCGCTGGCCGTGGCACGCCGCCGCCGCGCTGGGCGATTCGCTGGAACCGGCGCCGCAGTACCTGCGCTGCGAACCGCGCGAAGCCCGCGGCGTGTTCATCGCACCGCCGCGCTGACCCAAACCGCAGGCGGTGGCCCCGTGCCATCGCCTGTGTGCCGTCAGGCCACGTCCACCCGCCACTCGGCCGGCAGCCCCTCGACGATGTGCGTCATCAACGCGCGCACCTTCGGGGTCAGGTCGCGGCGGTCGCTGACACACAGGAACAGCCGCATCGGCTCGGGCAACGCCTGCGCATCGCCGGCTTCATTGCCTTCGAACAGGGCCTGCAGTTCCCCGCGTGCCAGGTAGGGCGCAGCCACGAATGCCGCCAGGCGGGTGATGCCGCCGCCGGCCAGCGCCATCGCGGCCAGTGCATCGATATCGTCGCTGACCAGCGCCGGACTCACTTCGGCATCGAAGCGCAGCCCGTCGCGCACGAAGCCCCAGCGCAGATGGCGGCCATCCTTGGGGTGCCGGAACAGCAGGCAGCGGTGCTCACGCAACGCCTCGGGCGTGCGCGGCACGCCGGTGCGCGCCAGGTACGAGGGCGCCGCACAGAACACGAACGGCACCTGCGCGATCGGCCGCGCCACCAGCCCTTCTTCCAGCTGCGGTTCGATGCGGATGCTCACGTCCACGTCTTCGCGCGCGTGGTCCACCGCGCGGTCGGCCAGCAGCAGTTCGATCGCCAGCCGCGGGTAACGCGCCTTCAGCGACGGCAGCAGCGGGGCCAGCTTGTGCCGCCCGAACGAGGTGCTGCAGGCGATCCGCAGCCGGCCCTCGGGGGTGGCGTCCAGGTCGGTCACTGCCGCCTGCGCGCGTTGCAGGTCGCGTTCGATGTAGCGCACCTGGGCCAGGTACAGCGCGCCACGCTCGGTCAGCGCCAGCTGGCGGGTGGTGCGGTTGAACAGGCGCACGCCCAGGTGCGCCTCCAGCCGGGCGATGTTCTGCCCGACCGCCGCCGCGCTGATGCCCAGCGTGCGCGCCGCCGCGGCCAGGCTGCCGGCGTCGGCGGTGCGGATGAAGCTGCGGATTGACTGGAGAATATTCATGGTGACCGCCATTCTCGCCTGTGATTGCAAAGTTTGTCTTTCTAAAGAGCCAACAGGGCCCGATCTACCGGCCGCCCCGGCCCGCTCCTAAGGTGTTTGTCCCCGCCAGCCCCGGGGCGGCGCCGCCCCCTCCGACGTGCGCAGCGCCCCGGGTCTGGCCGCCTTTGCCGGAGATGGACCATGAACCCTGCGCTCGCCCCCCTCGACACCGACCCCCAGGAAACCCAGGAATGGCGTGAAGCGCTGCAGGCGGTCACCCAGGTGGCCGGGCGGCCGCGTGCGCACTACCTGCTGGACCAGCTGAGCGACCAGGACGTGGCCCACCACGGCGACCTGCATGCGCGCGCCTGGACCGCCTACGTCAACAGCATCCCGGTGGAGCGCCAGCCGGCCTACCCGGGTGACCTGGCGATCGAGCGCCGGCTCAACGCGATGATCCGCTGGAACGCGATGGTGATGGTGCTGCGCGCCGGCAAGCACTCCAACGTGGGCGGCCACATCGCCACCTACCAGTCGGCCGCCGTGCTGTACGACGTGGGCTTCGACCACTTCTTCCGTGGCCGCACCGACACCTTCGACGGCGACATGATCTACATCCAGGGCCATTCGGCGCCGGGCATCTACGGCCGCGCGTTCGTCGAAGGCCGCATCGCGCCCGAGCGCATGGACAACTTCCGCCGCGAATCCGATCGCGACGGCCTGTCGTCCTACCCGCACCCGCGGCTGATGCCCGATTTCTGGCAGTTCCCCACCGTGTCGATGGGCCTGGGCCCGCTGACCGCCGCCTACCAGGCGCGCTACATGCGTTACCTGGAATACCGCGGCCTGAAGGAACATCAGGGCCGCAAGGTGTGGGCGTTCCTGGGCGATGGCGAAATGGACCAGCCTGAATCGCTGGCCGCCATTTCCGTGGCCGGGCGCGAGCGCCTGGACAACCTGGTGTTCGTGGTGAACTGCAACCTGCAGCGCCTGGACGGTCCGGTGCGCGGCAATGCCAAGGTCATCCAGGAACTGGAAGGCACCTTCCGTGCCGCCGGCTGGAACGTCATCAAGGTGATCTGGGGCGGCGGCTGGGACGCCCTGCTGGCCAGGGACCACAGCGGCCTGCTGCGCCAGCGCATGATGGAATGCGTGGACGGCGACTACCAGACCTTCAAGTCGCAGAGCGGCGCGTACGTGCGCGAGCACTTCTTCGGCACCTCGCCGGAACTGCTCGCGCTGGTCGCGGACATGAGCGATGACGACATCTGGGCGCTGGCCCGTGGCGGCCACGACCCGCAGAAGGTGTATGCCGCCTACGCGCAGGCGGTGGCCGGCAACGGCCGCCCGAGCGTGATCCTGGCCAAGACGGTCAAGGGCTTCGGCATGGGCGAGGCCGGCGAAGGGCAGAACATCAACCACCAGCTCAAGAAGATGAGCCTGGATGCGGTGCGCGCCTTCCGCGACCGCTTCGATCTGCCGGTGAGCGACGCAGAGCTGGAGGACATGCCCTACCTGCGCCCCGCGCCGGGCAGCGCGGAAGAGCGCTACTTCGCGCAGCGTCGCCAGGCCCAGGGCGGCCAGCTGCCGGCACGCGTCACCCACGTCGCGCCGCTGCCGGTGCCGCCGCTGTCGGCCTTTGCCACCCAGCTGCAGGGCAGTGGCGAGCGCGGCCAGTCCACCACGATGGGCTTCGTGCGCATCCTCGGCACGCTGCTCAAGGACCCGGCACTGGGCAAGCTGGTCATTCCGATCGTGCCCGACGAGTCGCGCACGTTCGGCATGGAAGGCCTGTTCCGCCAGATCGGCATCCACTCCTACCTGGGCCAGCTCTACACCCCGCAGGACGCCGGCCAGCTGAGCTATTACAAGGAAGCCAAGGACGGCCAGATCCTGCAGGAAGGCATCAACGAATCCGGCGCGATCTGTTCGTGGATCGCCGCCGGCACCGCCTACAGCAACCACGGCCTGGCCACGATTCCGTTCTACATCTTCTATTCGATGTTCGGCCTGCAGCGCGTGGGCGACCTGGCCTGGGCGGCGGCCGATGCCCGCACCCGCGGCTTCCTGCTGGGCGCCACCTCCGGCCGCACCACGCTGATGGGCGAGGGCCTGCAGCACGACGATGGCCACAGCCACGTGCTGTCCTCGGTGATTCCCAGCTGCATCTCCTATGACCCCACCTACAACTTCGAACTGGCGGTGATCATCCAGGACGGTCTGCGCCGCATGTATGTGGACCAGGAAGACATCTACTACTACATCACCGTACTCAACGAGAACTACCCGCACCCGGCCATGCCGGAAGGTGCCGAGGAGGGCATCCTCAAGGGCATGTACCTGCTGCACCCGGCCGCGACCGACAGCGACCCCGGCTTGCGCGTGCAGCTGATGGGCAGCGGGGCGATCCTGCGCGAAGTGGAAGCGGCCGCCGCGCTGCTGCAGCAGGACTTCGGCATCGCCAGCGATGTCTGGAGCGCCACCAGCCTGACCGAACTGCGCCGCGACGGCCTGGCCGCCGAGCGCTGGAACCTGCTGCACCCGGCCGCCGAGCCGCGCGTGCCCTACGTGCAGCAGCGTCTGGCCGCACATGCCGGGCCGCTGGTGGTGGCCACCGATTACATGAAGATCGTGGCCGACCAGATTCGGCCGTTCGTCGATGGCCGCCGCTTCACCGCGCTTGGCACCGACGGCTTCGGCCGCTCGGACACGCGCGAGTCACTGCGTACGTTCTTTGAAGTGGACCGCCACTTCATCGTGCTGGCGGCGTTGAAGGCACTGGCCGATGACGGACGTATCGCGCGCAGCCAGCTGCAGGTGGCGATCGAAAAATACGGCATCCACGTGGACAAGGTGGATCCGGCGGCGGTGTAGGGAAGACGCCAGCCCGGCCGATTCATCATAAGGAAACTATTACTTCAGATAGGAATCGAGGGATTCTCCCTATCTCGTGACGGGAAGCAGGGTCTGGACGAAAGTGATTGGCTAGCTTGGCGTTGCCGCACGGGGTGCGGCAACTCCAACTCTCAAAGGACTCGGTCATGAAGCTACGTCCAGGCGTGATGTCATTCGTCGTCTTTGCTGCCTCGTTGGGCACACTCCCGTCCTCCGCCCATGGGCTGCAGGATGTTCCCACTATCGATTCTCAGGCTGAAACGCTGGCGATCGCGCAGAAAAATGCACCCATCAACAGCGCTGTACGGTTGCAGGAGCATCTACAGAGTCTCTCGCCGGACTCACCACTGCGGTACTTCTCTGTACCGGCGCGTCAGCGCTTCGTTGCGTCACTTCGCTTCAATGAGGCCGGAGTGACCACGCTTCGATACCAAGACATCGTTGAGGAACTGAGCTACAGCGAAGCGTATCGCGTGCTCGCTCTCTTCGGCGTGACCAGGGTACTTGCAACGCTGCCGCCCCTGCGTAGCGAAACCCTCGATGATGAAAGAATCCGCACCCTCAAGGGTCCCCCCTTTCATGATGATCACTACAACTATGCATGCACAGGGCCCCACACCTGCTCCAGGTCAAGCCAGGATATCTGCATGACAGGGTGCTGATTCAATGCACGCTGCTCTACAAATGTCGCTTCTCTCCATTGTGGCCATGTTGGCCGCAGTCGTATCTGCGGAGAGTCTGCATGAGAAGCTGGAAGCAGAAGAGATCGCGTTGATGGGCGTGTCGGCACAGCAACGAATGGAAGCGCTGTCCGATACGTACCTTGCATCGATTGATACGGCCAGCCTGTCCGGAGAATGCCAGAGCATCAGACGCGATTCGGCTGAGGACATCTTTGATGCGACGGCACTGGTTGCCATTTATCGCAGAGATGATGAGTGGGTAGACCGCACGGTGTGCGTGTACAGGGCGCTTAATCGAAGTGGCTTGGCCGCTCGGCGACATCACAGGCTGCTGCATGGCCTGCTCGTATCGGTTCACAGGTTTGGCGATGCAAATGATCTTCAACGCAGGTACGCGATCGATGTTCCAATCTTGCCGACGTTGCCCGACTCAAACGGAGCAGGACTGGGGGTCATCAAGATGACTGGGGTGGATGAATTTCAAGCGCTCTCACTCCCTATCAATGGACCCACCGGCGTGCAGGTCGTCGCGATCGTCCATCCATACTGCGGTTTCTCGACGCGGGCACTTGACGCACTTCTGAACGATCCTGAGCATGCATGGTTGCGTCCGCACCTCCAGCTTGTGGTTGCCCGGGAATCGGTGTGGCCGGAGGCCGCTATCCGTGAATGGTCTACCCAACACCCTGAGTACCCCATGCACGTGCAAGACATGGGCTCCGGTTGGGCGTCTCTGGAAACGCTGGAGACGCCCATATTTCATCTGCTACGTGATGGCGAACTGATCATCAGCACCAAGGGCTGGAGCGGAGACGGCAAAGCGCTGGAGCCGCTGCGGAGAGAGCTCCAGCGATCCGATTGAGGCAAGGCGCTGCCAGGATCCGCAGGAGTACAGCTTGGTTGCATCTGAGAGCATCGTCCCCGCACCGGCGGTGCTCGCTTAAACTGGCCGGATGCGCCCTGATTCCATCCTTACCCTGTCATGCCCGGACCGTACCGGGATCGTCTACCGCGTGTCCGGCCTGCTGTTCGAGCGGGGCTGCAACATCCTGGACGCCCAGCAGTTCGGCGACGAAGAGAGCGGCCGGTTCTTCCTGCGCGTGCATTTCGATCGCGCTGCCAGCCAGGCGCTGGCCGATATCGAAACGCGCATGGGTACGCTGGCGGACGAGTTCCAGATGGACTGGCAACTGCACGATGCGCGCCGCCGCGCGCGGCTGCTGGTGCTGGTGAGCAAGCAGGGGCATTGCCTGAACGACCTGCTGTTCCGTGCGCACAGCCGCCAGCTGCAGGTGGATATCGCGGCGGTGGCGTCCAACCACGAGGACTTCGCCGCGCTGGCGGGTTCGTACGGGGTGCCGTTCCACCACCTGCCGGTCAACGCCGACAACCGCGCCGTGCAGGAGCAGCAGATCATCGACCTGGTCGAGCGCGAGCAGATCGACCTGGTGGTGCTGGCGCGCTACATGCAGATCCTGTCGCCGCGCCTGTGCAAGGCATTGGCGGGCCGCGCGATCAACATCCACCACAGCTTCCTGCCCAGCTTCAAGGGTGCGCAGCCGTACCACCAGGCGCACGCGCGCGGGGTCAAAATCATTGGCGCCACCGCGCACTACGTCACCGAAGACCTGGACGAAGGCCCGATCATCGAACAGGACGTGGCCCGCGTGGACCACGCCATGACCCCGCGCGACCTGGTGCGGCTGGGCAGTGATACCGAATCGCAGGTGCTGGCGCGCGCCGTGCGCCGGCACGTGGAGCACCGCATCCTGCGCAACGGGCATCGCACGGTGGTGTTCCGCTGACCGGTAGGTACCCGCCGTTGGTGGGTACGACGCCGTGGGTACCGACCGTTGGTCGGTACGCTTTTCCGGCCGGCCCCCGGAGGTCGCCCGTCAGACAACCGCGATCTTCGCCTTGGCCAACGCCTCGCGCACCATGCCGTCATTGGCCTCGGTCACCGGCCGGGTCAGGTCCCACAGGAACTTCACCCGGAACCCGGATTTGACCGCGTCCTGTGCGCTCCACAGCACGCAGTAGTCGCGTGCCAGCCCGCACACGTGCACTTCGCGGATGCCGCGCTCGTGCAGCCAACCGGCCAGGCCGGTGGCCGGGCGGGTGCCATCGGGGCCGTGGTTTTCGCGGAAGGCGCTGTAGGAGTCCACCTGCTGCCGGGTGCCCTTGCGCAGGATCAGGTCGGCCACGGTCCAGTCCACGCCCGGGTGCAGCGCTGCGCCGGCGCTGCCCTGCACGCAGTGGTCCGGCCACAGGGTCTGCGGCTGCGCATGCAGCAGGATCGCTTCGAACGGCAGGTGCCCCGGGTGCTGGCTGGCGAAGGAGGCATGGTCGGCCGGGTGCCAGTCCTGGGTAGCCACCACCGTCCGATAGCCGCGCTGCGCGAGCAAGGCGGCCATCGGGGCCACCAGCGCGTCGCCCTGTTCGCAGGCCAGCGCGCCACCGGGCATGAAGTCCGGCTGCAGGTCGATCACCAGCAGGGCCACATCGGCGGGTAGGGCGGCGGTCATGGCAGGTCCAACACAACGGAAGCGGGGCAACCAGCGTGGCGGCCCCGCGTGCCAACGTCAATCGCCTTTGGGCGCGTCGTTGTCCTGGCCGTAATACAACAGGCCGATCTTGATGCGCTCGCGGCCGGTTTCGCGGCGGTGGCGGTTGGCATCGCGCAGCGAGTACACGCAGCCGCAGTACTCCTGCTGGTAGAACTGCTCGCGCTTGCTGATCTCCACCATGCGCGCGGCACCGCCGCCCTTGCGCCAGTTGTAATCCCAATACTGGATGCCGGGGTAATGCGCGGCGGCGCGGTGGCCGCAGTCGTTGATCTGGTTCATGTCCTTCCAGCGCGAGATGCCCAGCGAACTGCTGATTACCGGAAAGCCATGTTCGTGCGCATACAGCGCGGTCCGCACGAAGCGCATGTCAAAGCACATCGTGCAGCGGATGCCACGCTCGGGCTCGGCTTCCATGCCGCGGGCGCGTGCGAACCAGTTGTCGGTGTCGTAGTCGGCATCGACGAACGGCACGCCGTGCTTCTCGGCGAAGCGGATGTTCTCCTGCTTGCGCAGGTCGTATTCCCTGGCCGGGTGGATGTTGGGGTTGTAGAAGAAGATCGTGTAGTCGATGCCGGAGGCGGTGATCGCCTCCATCACTTCGCCCGAGCACGGCGCGCAGCACGAATGCAGCAGCAGCCGGGTATGGCCGTCGGGCAGGGACAGGGTGGGGCGGTCGATCGGGGTAACAGTGGGCGTGGTCATGTACGTCTCGTCGACCGCACCGCCGGCAACGGCGGCGGTGCGGTCCTTGGGGCATCCTTACAGGGTGGGTCAGGCGGCGTTGGCGTCGGCGGTTTCCTCGCGCAGTTGGCGCGCGGCGGCCACCAGTGCTTCCAGCGCGGCGCGGGTTTCCTTCCAGCCGCGGGTCTTCAGGCCGCAGTCGGGGTTGACCCAGATCTGCTCCGGCCGGAGGACTTCGGCGGCCTTGCGCAGCAGCGCCAGCATCTCTTCCTTGTCGGGCACGCGCGGGGAGTGGATGTCATACACGCCCGGGCCGATCTCGTTGGGATACTGGAAGCGCACGAACGCGTCCAGCAGCTCCATGCGCGAGCGCGAGGTCTCGATCGAGATCACGTCGGCGTCCATGGCTGCCACCGAGTGGATGATGTCGTTGAACTCGGAGTAGCACATGTGGGTGTGGATCTGGGTGGCATCGCGCACACCGCTGGCACTGATCCGGAACGCTTCCACCGCCCAGTCCAGGTACTCGCGCCACTGCGCGCGGCGCAGCGGCAGGCCTTCGCGGATGGCGGGCTCGTCGATCTGGATCACGCCGATGCCGGCCGCTTCCAGGTCCAGCACCTCGTCGCGCAGGGCCAGCGCGATCTGCCGGCAGGTGTCCGCGCGCGACTGGTCATCGCGCACGAACGACCACTGCAGCACCGTCACCGGGCCGGTCAGCATGCCCTTCATCGGGCGGTCGGTCAGCGATTGCGCGTACTGCGACCAGCGCACCGTCATCGGCCGTGGGCGGGTCACGTCGCCGAAGATCACCGGCGGCTTCACGCAGCGCGAGCCGTAGCTCTGCACCCAGCCATTCTTGGTGAACGCGAAGCCGTCGAGCTGCTCGCCGAAGTACTCCACCATGTCGTTGCGTTCGAACTCGCCGTGCACCAGCACGTCCAGCCCGATCTGCTCCTGCACGCGCACGCAGTGCTCGGTCTGGGTGGCCAGGAACGCATCGTAGTCGGCGTCGGACAGCTTGCCGGACTTGTTGCTGGCGCGGGCCTCGCGTACTTCCAGGGTCTGCGGGAAGGAACCGATCGTGGTGGTGGGGAAACGTGGCAGCTGCAGCGCGCCGGCCTGGGCCAGGTGCCGCTGCGGGTACGGGCTGTGGCGCTGCGCGTCGGCGGCGGTCAGGGCGGCCAGGCGCGCGGCCACCTCGGCCTTGTGCACGCGCGGCGAGCGCCGGCGCGATTCGATGCACGCGCGCGAGTGCGCCAGGGCATCCTCGGCGCGGGCCGGGGTGTCGATGGCATCGGCCAGCACGCGCAGCTCCTGCAGCTTCTGCTTGGAGAACGCCAGCCAGCTGTGCAGTTCCTCATCCAGCTTCTTTTCCAGGTCCAGGTCGACCGGGCTGTGCAGCAGCGAACACGACGGGGCCAGCCACAGCAGGTCGCCGCCCACGTGGCCGTGCGCGTAGCGGGCCAGCACCAGCGCGTTGTCCAGGTGGGTGCGCCAGATGTTGCGGCCGTTGACCAGGCCGGCCGACAGCACGCGGCCCGGCGGCAGCGCCTTGATCACCGCGTCCAGCTGCTCGGGCGCGCGCACCAGGTCCACGTGCAGGCCATCCACCGGCAGCGAGGCGGCCAGCGGCAGGTTGTCGTCCAGCGCGCCGAAGTAGGTGGCCACCAGCACCTTCGGCCGCGCCGCCGCGGCCAGCACCGCGTAGGCATGGGTGAACGCGGCGCGGGTGGCCTCGTCCAGGTCCTGCACCAGTGCCGGCTCATCCAGCTGCACCCACTGCGCGCCGGCCTCCTTCAGCTGGCCCAGCAGCTGCACGTACACCGGCAGCAGGGCGTCGAGCAGGTCCAGCGCATGGCTGCCGTCGGTGGTCTTGGACAGCAGCAGGAACGTCACCGGGCCGAGCAGCACCGGACGGGTCTCGATGCCCAGCGCCTTGGCCTGGCGGTATTCGGCCAGCGGCTTGTCGCCGCGCAGCGCGAAGCCCTGGCCGGCCTGCAGTTCGGGCACCAGGTAGTGGTAGTTGGTGTCGAACCACTTGGTCATTTCCAGCGCATGCAGGTCATAGCCGTCGCGCTGCACGCCCCGGGCCATGGCGAAATAGCCGGCCAGCGGCTCGGCGTCGGCCAGGGCGCGGTAGCGCGCGGGGATCGCGTCGAACAGGAAAGCCGCGTCGAGCACCTGATCGTAGAAGCTGAAGTCGTTGCTCGGCGGCACATCGACGCCGGCCTCGCGCTGCAGCTGCCAATGGCGCTCGCGCAGGCCGCTGGCGGTGTCCTGCAGCGACGCAGCGCTGCTTTCGCCGGACCAGAACGCTTCCAGCGCACGCTTGAGTTCGCGCTTGGCGCCGATGCGGGGAAACCCCAGGTTGGTAACAGTGGTCATGGAACGTGTCCTCATTGCAGTAGCGGCATTGAGGAACGAAGGAACCGCGCGCCGTGCACGACATGGCTGCCGTGTCCGCCCCGCCAGCGACCTTCGCCCCCGCGGGCGAACCGGATGTCGTGGAGCGGACGCACGGGGGCAGCGCCACGCGGGCGGCATGGCGGCAGGCCCCGGCAACCTCCCCGCGGACGTTCCAGGTCGAATCAGGGGACGGTCGTGTCCCCCGGCCGGGGCCGGTATTCGGGCTGATGGACACGGGCGCGAACGCCCACCTAGTACCTGCCGCTTCCCAGGCAAATGCCCAGTGCTGTTGGCAGGATTCGTTTCCATTCACCGCTGCGGGGCAGCTCCGGAATGGGCGCACGAGGCGCCTTCACCGGATTCCCGTTTAAACCCATCCCTTCATCTGCATGAAGAGATGGATACCTTCGGCCCGCACAAGGTAGGCCGAAGGCGGGCGGTGGTCAAGGGGCGTCGCGCCAACGAACGAGGTCATGGACGATGCAACGCACGTGACAGCAATGTCCGTCGCGCCGGGTGCCGGGTGCGGGAGGCCATCCACGCGTTTGCGGGAAGCAAGGGGTAGGGGAATGGCGGCCGCTCAGGCCGCGTGGTGGTATGGCTCGATGCGCGCCAGGACGTCGGCCAGTTCGTCCCTGGCCTTGGCCACGTCGTGGGCCATCTGCAGGTTGAGCCAGAAGGCCTCGCTGGTGCCGAAGAAGCGCGCCAGTCGCAACGCCGTGTCGGCGGTGATGCTGCGCCTGCCCGCGATGATCTCGCCGATACGCGTCTGCTTCACGTCGATGGACTTGGCCAAGCGGTAGGCGGTCATCCCGAAAGGGGTGAGGAACTCCTCCTGCAGGATTTCACCGGGGTGCGGGTAGGGAATCGAACGCATGTAGGCAGCCCCTCAGTGATAGTCGCAAAACTCTACGTCTGCAGGACCTGCATCGGTCCATGTGACGCACAATCGGTACTGGTCGTTGACGCGGATGCTGTGCTGACCCGCACGATTGGCGCGCAGTGGTTCCAGGCGGTTGGCCGGTGGAATGCGCAGGTCTTCCAGCCGGACGGCCGCATCCAGCATGGCGAGCTTCCGTATCGCAACCCGCTGGATATCCTGGAACCTTCGGATGCGCCTACCCATGAACAAACTCTTGGTAGTAATGCATCGGAACGACACGATGGACATGACAGCTTCCTGTAATGACGATGCTACCGCGTGACGGTAGTATCGTCAAACGGGACCAATCCGGCCCGCTGATGCACAGGGCAGTCGATCAGCGGGCCTCGCCTGTGATGCTCGCTGAATTTCGCGCAGGCGAAAGCGGACGCGGTCACGCCCGCGAGACGGTGGTCATCGATTCGATGTGTCGGTCAACCGCGCATCATCGGCCCGGCTGCGGATCGCGGCCAACGTATCGTCCTGCAGCAGCTGGCCGTTCTCCCAGACCGTGACCATCGCATCCTCGTAGCCCGGCGGCAGCCCGGCCGCCGTCAGCGATTCCGCGTCGGCCGGCACCGACACCGTGCGGAACTGGCCGTACTCGCGATGGCGCAGCAGGCGCATGCGGCCGCGCTTGCTCTGCTTGCCGCTGTCGGTCACCGGGTCCTTGTAGACGTCGATCCACTTCCCGTCCACGCGCGCGGCCGAGCACTTCAGCGCGAACTTCTGGGTGTCGCGGTCCAGCCGCTGCAGCAGTGCACCGCCCATGCCGAAGGCGACGTTGTCGGCGGCGTAGCCGGCGTCGGTGATACTGGCCAGGATCTGGCCGATGCTGGTCGGGTTGACCCCGTCGCCCTGGATCACGCGCACGTGGTTGAGCACCTTGTAGCCCTTGCCGTTGACCACGTGCCCGAACGCATCGTCGAGCAGCTGCAGGCACTGCAGCACCACCGCCACCGGGTCGCCCGAGTCCGGGCGGATCACCACGGTGGCGCCCGATGCGATCACCTGTTCGCGCAGGGTGGTGCCCCAGTGCCGGGTGATCGCGTGGAAGATGTCGTAGCTGTCCGACACCACCGCCACCAGTGCGCCCGGGCTGGCGAAGCGGGCGAGCATGTTGCGGTAGGCCTCCACTTCGTTGTCGCGGCCCCAGCTGGTGATGGTGCTGTGTTCGGCGGCCGGGATCGAATAACCGGCCATGGCCTCGTGGTAGAAGGCACGGGCATACAGCAGGGCCGAGACGGTATCGGTGCCGAGGAAGTTGACCAGGTGCGCCGCGCCACCGATGGCGGCCGATTCCAGGCTCGACACGCCACGGCTGCCGAAGTCGTGCAGCTTGAACGGCAACTGGCCTTCCGGGTCGTCGCTGGTGCGCTCCAGGTACTGGCGAATCGTCTGCTTGGCGTGCCAACTGGTGGTGGCCACCGTGACCGGGTACCACACGCGCAGCAGCATCGTTTCAAGATACGACGGCACCCAGAACGCCTGCGGGTCGGTCGATTCGATCGTCATCAACGCGTTGTGCACCGGCACCACGGTGCCTTCGGGCACGGCGCGGATGCGGATCGGCAGCAGGCCGCCGTGCGTATCGACGATGTAGCGCCAGCCGGCCTCGTTGAAGGGCTCGCCGTGGGCGGCGAAGAGATCGCGCGCCACGTCGATATCGGCGTGGGTGATCGGCTTGGCCAGATAGTCCTTCAGCAGCGCCTGCAGGCCGAAGAACAGCGTGCGGTCGTAGTGGCCACCGCGCGACTCCACGTAGAAGAAGGTGGCGTCGGTGCCCGGCGGATACTGCAGCCAGTGGCTGGCCTTGTAGCTGTCGGTGTTGAGGAGAAGATTGTCGAGGTAATGCATGACGGGAAGCTCCTTCGCGTCGGGTGACACTGGCGGTCTATCCGCCGGCGGGAAAAGCCGGGATCAGCCCCGGCCCAGGAAGAACTCCAGGATGTGCAGGTGGTCTTCGTACAGCTTGGGCCCCATGTCCAGTGCTTCGCTGACCGGGATCCAGCGCGCCTTGTCGGCATCGTCGCCGCCGCGCACGGCCGGCAGTTCGCCGGCGGGGAAATCAAAGTGGAAGGCGTGGGTGATGGTGCGGCCGCGCTGGCTGCGTTCGGGGTGGTCGAACACATGCTGGCCCTTGAGCGAGCCCTTGAGCACCGGCGCCGGGATCTTCAACCGGGTTTCCTCGCGCAGTTCGCGCAGGCAGCTGTCGAGCAGGCCCTGCTGCTGGCCGACGAAGCCACCGGGCAACGCCCACAGGCCCTTGCCGGGTTCGGCACGGCGACGCACCAGCAGCACGTGGCCCGAATGCACCACCACCGCGTCGGTGGTGACGAACGTGGGCGCATACGGTGCGTCTTTCCAGGCGGCCTTGTACTGCTCGATGAACTGGTACTCGGCCACCAGCTGGGCGTAGGCCGGGCCGCTCTTGCGGAACGCTTCGAGCATGGCATACACCGGCGCCGGCACATTCCCGCGCAGCATCAGCAGCGCACCGTGGAAATCCACGCTGCCAGCTTCAAACAGATAGCGGCGCAGTTCGGTGGCCGACAACGTCTCGGTGTGTTGCACATCCACCAGCGGCCACTGCGGGAATTCGCGCAGGTAGTAGCTGGAATCGTCCTTGTCCATCCCGACCAGGCCGATCTTCGCTTCGCCCGCATGCCCATCGGCGCGTACCGCCTCGGCCACCGTGCGTTGCACGCCGGCGATCCACTGCGCTTCGTTGTACAGGTGGTCCTTGAGCGGACGGATCAGCAAGCGCTCGCCCGCACCTTCAAGCGCGGCCTGGATCATCACGGCACGTTCGGCCACGGTCCAGGGGTTACGGAGGCTGCGGGGGGTATCGGCAGAGCCGACCAGGAAGATCAGCTTCTTGGCCCGGCTCAGTGCGAGGCGGGCAACGGCCGCATGGCCGTTATGGAAGGGCTCGAAACGCCCGATGAACACCAGATAGTCATATTCCATGAGAATCCCCCATGTCGTTGCAGGTGCCGCGGGTCTATCCCTTGGCTGGTGCCAATGCTACTCCTCTGTCCTGCGCCGTCAACATTCGCGCGTGCCGTCGAGCACGGCCATCACCTGCGCCACGCGCTGCTGCAGCGAGCCGACCAGCACGGTGCACGGCATGGCGTGTGCGTCCAATGCCTGTAGATACGCGCGGTGCTGCGCGTGCCGGAAGGCGTCATCGCGCCGGGTGCCATCCTGTACGAACGGGAAATCCGGCGCGCACAGGAACAGGTGGGTATAGCGCCGTTGCGCCAACGCATGCAGCGCCGGTTCGGCGCGTTCGAACATGGACAGACAGTACAGCAGCGTGGTCAGCGGCGTGGTGTCGCAGACCAGCCAGCGGTGGGCCTGTTCGGCCAGCGTGTCTTCGCGCGCTACCTGCACCTGGGCGATGTGCAGCAGGTCGTCGTAGTCGAGCGCGCCGCCGCGTGCCACCCAATGCTCACGTCCGAACTCGGCCGCCCAGACGGTCCGCAGCTGCGCGGCCAGTGCGGCGGCGAGCGTGGTCTTGCCGCTGGACTCGCCGCCGAGCAGGCCAATGCGACCGACGAAGCCTGCGTACACGAGCGGATCGAGAAAGCCGCGCAGCGCGTGCGGGTCGCGCCGCACCGCCGTGCCCGACACCGGCACCGTGCTGCGGGCCGGGTCCAGGCACACGTGCGCCACCGGCCAGTGCATGCCGGCCTGCGCACTGAAATGGCGCTGCAGTGCGGCCGCGAATCCATCGCCGTAGGCTTCGCTGGTGAACACCGCGTCCACCCGGCGCTGCCACAGCGTGCTGCACACCCAGGCCACGAACGCACGCTGCGTGGCATCGTCATCGCTGTTGTCCGGCAGCGGCCGCAACGGCACGCCCAGGCGCGCGCAGCAGGCTGCCAGCCGTGCTTGGTCGAGCACCAGCCGTGTGACATTCGGGTACAGCGCCTGCAGCCACGCCTCACGCCGGTGGGCCTCACAGCCGGGCAGTTCCGGCTGGCTCCAGCTGAGCAGCAGCACGCTGTCGCAGCGGCTCAGCGCGTGGTCGATCAGGGCCTGGTGGCCCCGGTGCAGCGGGCTGAACTTGCCCACCACCAACCCGGTGGCGAAACGCTCACCCATGCGCGGCATCGGCCGCCGCGGTGGCGCCGCTCTGTTCGCGCATCAACCGCCGCCAATGCCGCAGCGAAACCAGCGCGTTGATCCAGAACACCGCGTACAACACGGCAGTGAGGTGCAACCCGCGGCTGGCGTAAAGCGGAATGGCGATGCTGTTGACCAGCAGCCAGAACCACCACGAATCCAGCTTGCGGCGCATCATCAGCAGCTGCGCCACCACGCTCAGCACCAGCACCGCCGAATCCAGGAACGGCGCGTAGGCGTCGGTCCAGGTATGCAGCAGCAGGCCGTAGCCAATGCTGGCCAGCACCGCGGCCGGCAGCATCCAGCCCAGCGTGCGCAGCTGTACCCGGCTGATCGGCAGTGCATGCCCGTGGTCGCCGCGCAGCCACTGCCACCAGCCGATCACGCTGGTGAGCACGAACACGCCCTGCAGCACGACATCGGCATAGAGGCGGGCCTCGTAGAACACCAGGCCGAACAAGGTGCAGCCGATGATGCCCGTCCACCACGTATGCACGCTGTTGCGTCCGGCCAGCAGGATCGAGGCGGCCACGGTGAGGTTGGCGGCAATTTCCAGTGCGCTGGTCATGCGGCTGCGCTGGTGGGCGGGGAACGCAGGGTAGGCGTCAGCATCGGGTTGCTCAGGGGCGGCGGTGACAAGCCGCCCAGTTTACCCGCCGCCCGCAGTGCATCCGCCGCGGCGCTGGCTGCGTACCTGCTGGTGACCCCCACGTGGAGCCGGGCATGCGCCGATCCCTCTTACCGTCCTTGGTGCTGCTGCTGTGCCCGGTATTGCCGGCGGCGGCCCAGCAGGTGCTGCGCCAGGAAGGGCGGGCCTATGCGCCGGCCGATGGCCGCCTGCTGTACCGCGAAACCCACTGGCTGCAGGGGCCGCCCACGGCGCGCTCCCGGCTGGTGCTGTACCGCTGCGCCGACGGTCGCGCGTTCGCGCGCAAGTGGATGACCCCGCAGGGCAGCCCGCAGACCCCCGATTTCGCCTTCGAGGATGCCCGCAACGGCTACCAGGAAGGCCTGCAGGGCAGCGCCACGGCGCGGACCGTGTACGTGCGTGAAGACGCGCGCGCCGACCGGGTCAGCCGCGCCATCGCGATCCCGCCCGATGCGGTGGTCGATGCCGGCTTCGATGCCGCCGTGCTGGGCCACTGGGACACCCTGCAGGCCGGCCGCCCGGTGGCGTTCCAGTTCCTGCTGCCCAGCCGCCAGCGGCTGGTGCCGTTGAAACTGCAGCGCAGCGGCGCTGTCACCTGGCAGGGCCAGCCGGCCGAGCAGCTGCAGATGCGGCTGGATGCCTGGTTCGGCTTCGCGGTCCCGGCGGTGACCCTGGTGTATGCGCGCAACAGCCCGCGCCTGCTGCAGTTCAGCGGCACCGGCAACGTGCGCGACGCACACGGCCGCTACCCGCAGGTACGCGTCGAATTCCCCGCGGCGCCGGTGGCGGCGAGCGCCGCCGAGCTGTCCGCGGCACGGCAGCAGCCGCTGGTGGCCACATGCGCCGGATGAGGACCCCCTTGCGCCCTGCGCGCGCAGCGACGACGATGCGGGCTGTCTCCCTGCCGACGTTGAGCCTGCGATGCCTGAGCTGGAGCTTGCCGATACGGGTGCCGCACGGCGCCTCGACGACCTGCTGGTCCGGGTTGCCAGCGGCGATCGCCAGGCGTTCGAATCGGTGTATCAGCTCGCCTCCGGGCGCCTGTTTGCGATCTGCCTGCATGTGCTGCGCGACCGCAGCGACGCCGAAGAGGTGTTGCAGGATGTCTTCACCAGTGTCTGGCACAAGGCGGCGCAGTTCGACCGCGCCAAGGCGGCGGCCATGACCTGGCTGTCGATGATGGCGCGCAACCGCGCGATCGACCGCCTGCGCGCCGCGCCGCCGCGTCCGCTGGACGACCTGTCGGTGGCCGATGAAATCCCCGATTTCGCCCCGCAA
The DNA here is from genome assembly GCF_040548725.1 of Stenotrophomonas sp. 2619. NCBI lineage: Bacteria > Pseudomonadati > Pseudomonadota > Gammaproteobacteria > Lysobacterales > Lysobacteraceae > Stenotrophomonas > Stenotrophomonas sp. 2619. The sequence continues at coordinate 346,447 of NZ_JBEPSF010000002.1, forward strand.
CCGGGCCAGGTGGCCGAACAGGCCTCCGACCGGCAGCGCCTGGACGACTGCCTGGACACCCTGGAACCCCGCCGCCGTTCGCTGATCCGGCTGGCGTTCCTGGACGGGGCCAGCTATGAGGAACTGGCGCGCCGGATCGGCTCGCCCCTGGGCTCGGTGAAAAGCTGGATCCGCCGCGGCCTGGGCCAACTGCGGGTGTGCCTGGAACGATGAACATCCGCGACCTCCATGACCTGCATGACGACGGGCAACCGCCCAGCGCCGACATCCTGGCCGGGGAATACGTGCTGGGCGTGCTTGATGCCGCCCAGCGCAGCGAGGCCGAGCAGCGCATCGCCACCGACCCCGGCTTTGCCCGGCTGGTGAGCCAGTGGGAAAACCGCCTGGCGCCCATGCTCGACGCGCTGGGCAGTGAAGCGGTGCCCGCGCACGTGTGGCCGCGCATCCGTACCGCGCTGGGCTGGCCGGCGGTGGGTGCCCGCGCGCCGCGCGCCTGGCAGCGCACCGGGTTCTGGCAGGGCATGACCGCCTTGGCTGCCGTGGTGGCACTGGTGGCGGTGTTCAGCCGCGGCCAGCTGGAACCGGTGGCCCCGGTTGCCCCCCCGGTGGCGGTCACCCCGACACCGCCGCCCACCCCGTCCGAACCCGAGCAGGCGACCAAGCCGGTCACCCCGCTGCTGCACGACGACGGCACCCCAGGCTGGTTGGCCTCGGTGGACAAGGCCCAGGGCAAGGTGCTGATGGTGCCGGTGCCGGCCGCCGCCGATGCGGCCGGGCGCGCCCCGGAGCTGTGGCTGATCCCGGCCGGCGGCACGCCGCGTTCGCTGGGCCTGGTGTCCATCAACCGCGCCCATACGGTGACCGTGCCGGACGCGCTGCGTGATGCGCTGGTGAACGGTTCGGTGCTGGCCATCACGCTGGAACCGTCCAGCGGCGCGCCGCAGGGCATCCCGACCGGCCCGATCATCGCCAAGGGCGACATCGCCACCCTGTAACGCGCTTTTTTTTGTTCTTCTTCCATCCAAGAGAAGGCGCAGATTGGATCGGCTGCGTCCTCGATCGGGGCGGTCGCGAGCGTGAGGGCCCCGTAGCAGCCGGTAGGCCCCTGGCGCAAATGTCCCCCGGCCGCGTGGCGGCCTCCTCCTTTACTTTGCCCAGGAGCCCACCGGCTGCCACGGGGCTCGGCTTGCGGTAGAAGGGGAAACCAGGCTTTTCTGGCGCTGTCGGTGGGTCGGGCGCTGGGCCCCGATGCCCTTGGAGGCGAAGTAAAGGGGGAGGGGGCGGCCGCAGGCCGACGCCGGAGGACATTCGCCGGAAAGGGCATCGGGGCCCAGCGCCCGACCCACCGACGGCCGCGCCTGAAAAGCGTCAAGGCACGTTTCTGCCTGCTCCGCAGATGGGCGAAGAACCTTTTTTTCCGGATCCGTGCATCCGGATGGCCCTGGCTCCCGTATCTCCTGACAAGCACGCCAGGAGAGACGCGACATGTCGGCCGGACCCGCCACTGCAGCACCCCGCACGGCCCGCCGTGGCCTGATGGCCACCGTGCGGCGCTGGTTCGATACCAGTGCCGAGACGGCGGTGGCCGAGGACGTGGCGCAGCGCGTGGACTGGCTGCGCGCGATCCCGTTCGCGGCGATGCACCTGGCCTGCCTGGCGGTGATCTGGGTGGGGGTGTCGTGGGTGGCGGTCGGCGTTGCGGTGGCGTTGTACGCCGTGCGGATGTTCGCCATCACCGCCTTCTACCACCGCTACTTCTCGCACCGCACCTTCCGCACCTCGCGCGCGGTGCAGTTCGTGTTCGCGGTGATCGGCGCGGCCAGCGTGCAGCGTGGCCCGCTGTGGTGGGCCGCCCACCACCGCACCCACCACCGCCATACCGACACCGCGGCCGATCCGCACTCGCCCGGCGTACATGGCTTCTGGTGGAGCCACATGGGCTGGTTCCTCACCACCGACGGCTTCCGCACCCGATGGGACCGCATCCCCGACCTGGCCAAGTACCCGGAACTGCGCTGGCTGGACCGCTTCGACACGCTGGTGCCGATCGCACTGGCCGCCGCCCTGTTCGGCCTGGGCGCGCTGCTCGAACACCTCGCGCCGTCCTGGGGCACCACCGGCGGGCAGATGCTGGTGTGGGGCTTCTTCATCTCCACCGTAGTGCTGTTCCACGCCACGGTCACCATCAATTCGCTCGCGCACCGTTTCGGCCGCCAGCGGTTCGCCACCGGTGACGACAGCCGCAACAACCTGTGGCTGGCGCTGCTCACCTTCGGCGAAGGCTGGCACAACAACCACCACTTCTTCCCGGGCACCGCGCGCCAGGGCTTCTACTGGTGGGAGATCGATGTGACCTGGTATGGCCTGCGGCTGATGGCGGCGCTGGGCCTGGTGCGCGACCTCAAACCGGTGCCGGCCTGGGTGCTGGCCAAGGCGGAGCACTGACATGCGTATCGCCGTGATCGGATCGGGCATCGCCGGCCTGGCCAGCGCCTGGTGGCTGGGCCAGCAGCACGAGGTGACGCTGTTCGAGGCCAACGACTACCTGGGCGGCCACACCCACACCCACCAGGTGCAGGTGGACGGCGCCAGCCACGCGGTGGACACCGGCTTCATCGTGTTCAACCCGCTGCACTACCCGCTGCTCACCGCGCTGTTCGACGAACTCAACGTCGCCTCCCAGCCCACCACCATGAGCTTCTCGGTGCACAGCGAGCGCAGTGGGCTGGAGTACAACGCCACCTCGCTGGATGGGCTGTTCTGCCAGCGCCGCAACCTGGTCTCACCGCGCTTCTGGGGCATGCTCGGCGACCTGCGCCGGTTCTACCGCGAGGCGCCGGCGTTGCTGCACGGCGACGATGCGGGGCCTTCACTGGGGGACTACCTGCGCGCCGGCCACTATGGGCGCACCTTCATCGACGAGCACCTGCTGCCCATGGCATCGGCGCTGTGGTCCTCGCCCACCGCCAGCCTGGAGGCCTTCCCGGCGCGCTACCTGGTGCAGTTCATGGCCAACCACCAGATGCTCCAGGTGAGTGGTCGCGCACCGTGGCGGGTGGTGCAGGGCGGCTCGGCGCGCTACATCGACGCGATGCGGCGGCGTTGGCACGTTCGCGAACGGCTGGATTGCCGCGTGTTCGGCGTGGAGCGCCACGAGCATGGGGTACGCGTGCACAGCGCAGCCGGGCTGGAAGGCTTCGACCAGCTGGTGCTGGCCTGCCACAGCGACCAGGCCCTGGCACTGCTGTCCGATGCCGACCGGAGCGAGCGCAGCGTGCTCGGCGCGATCCGCTACCAGCCCAACGAGGTGGTGCTGCATACCGACGCGCGCCTGCTGCCACGCAACCGCAAGGCCTGGGCCGCCTGGAACGCACATGTACCGGCCAGCCCGCTGGCGCCGTGCACGGTCAGCTACCTGATGAACCAGCTGCAGGGCATCGATACGCCCACGCCGCTGGTGGTCACCTTGAACCGCACCGCGGCCATCGATCCGGCCAAGGTGCTGCGCACGCTGCACTACGCGCACCCGGTGCATGACCACGCGATGGTGGCGGCGCAGCAGCGCTGGGCCGAGATCCAGGGCCAGCGCCGCACCTGGTTTGCTGGCGCGTACTGGGGCTGGGGCTTCCACGAAGACGGCATCCGCAGTGCACGGCGCGTGGTCGACGCGTTGCAGGCGCTGGACGCCGAGTCGTACTGGCCGCTGGCCCAGGTGCAACCGGCATGAGCGCCAGCGCCCTCTACCGTGGCCGCATGCGCCACCGCCGCCACGCCCCGCATCCGCATGCGTTCGGCTACCCGGTGGCGCAGCTGCTGCTGGACCTGGACGAGATCGACACGCTGTTCGCGCGGCGCTGGCTGTGGTCGGTAGGCCGCCGCAACCTGGCCGAATTCCGCCGCAGCGACTACCTCGGTGATCCGCAGCAGCCGCTGGCCGATGCGGTACGCGCGCGCATCACCGCCGCGCTGGGACGCGCACCGCACGGCCCGATCCGCCTGCTTACCCACCTGCGCTACGCCGGCCACGTATTCAACCCGGTCAGCTTCTACTACTGCTACGCAGAAGACGGCCACACGCTGGACTGCATCGTGGCCGAGATCACCAACACCCCGTGGAAAGAGCGGCACGCCTACGTGCTGCCGGTGACCGCCGCCGATGCCAGCGGCCGCGCGCTGGCCTGGGAATTCGACAAGCAGTTCCATGTGTCGCCCTTCATGGCCATGGACTGCCACTACCGCTGGCGCTTCACCGCGCCCGGTGACGACCTGCACGTGCACATGCAGGTGTGGCGCGCTGGCGTGCGCCAGTTCGACGCCGACCTGATGCTGCACCGCCACCCGATCACCGCGCGCAGCCTGGCCGGCGTGCTGCTGCGCTTTCCGCTGATGACCGTGCAGGTGGTGGCCGCCATCCACTGGCAGGCCCTGCGCCTGTGGCTCAAGCGCACCCCCGTCCACGACCACCCTTCGCTTGCAGGAAAACGCCCATGAACGACATGACCCGCCCGGTTGCGCTGCCGATGCCCACGGCCCTGGAGCGCTTCCTGCGCGAGCGCCTGCTGGCCCAGCTCGCCCCGCTGAGCGGCGGCTGCCTGCAGCTGCGCGATGCCGCCGGCGATGTACTGCTGGGCGATCCGGCGGCCCGCCTGCGCGTCACCGTGTGGGTGGATGACCCTGCGTTCTACCGTGCGGTAGCCGCGCAGGGCAGCGTGGGCGCGGGCGAGTCGTACATCCGCGGCGACTGGCGCTGCAGCGACCTGGTGGCGCTGGTGCAGCTGCTGGTACGCAACCGCGACCTGCTCGATGGCATGGAGCGCGGCGTGGCGCGCATCGGCGGCTGGCTGCTGAAGGGCTGGAACCGGCTGCGCCGCAACACCCGCGAAGGCAGCCGCCGCAACATCGCCGCGCATTACGACCTGGGTAATCCATTCTTCTCGCTGTTCCTGTCGCCCGACCTGATGTACTCCTCGGCGCTGTACGCCAGCCCGGCCGACTCGCTGGAAGACGCCTCGCGGCGCAAGCTGGCACGCATCTGCGCGCAGCTGCAGCTGCAACCGGGCGACCACGTGATGGAAATCGGCACCGGCTGGGGGGGATTTGCGGTGTACGCGGCCGGCGAGATCGGCTGCCACGTCACCACCACCACCATCTCGGTGGAGCAGTACACCCTGGCCAAGGCGCGCGTGGAAGCAGCCGGCCTGCAGGACAAGGTTACGCTGCTGCTCAAGGACTACCGCGACCTGGACGGCCAGTACGACAAGCTGGTCTCCATCGAGATGATCGAGGCCATCGGTGCGCAGTACCTGGACACCTACTTCGACACGCTCACCCGCCTGCTCAAGCCCGATGGCCTGGCGCTGCTGCAGGCCATCACCATCGAAGACCAGCGCTACGAACAGGCGCGGCGCAGCGTGGATTACATCAAGCGCTTCGTGTTTCCCGGCAGCTTCATTCCCTCGATCAACGCGATCATGGCGGCCAAGACCCGCAGCAGCGACCTGCAGCTGATCGGCCAGCATGATTTCGGCACGTCCTATGCGCTCACCCTGCGCGCCTGGCGGCAGCGCTTCCTGGCGCAGCTGCCGGCGGTGCGTGCGCAGGGCTTCGACGAACGCTTCATCCGTCTGTGGGAGTTCTACCTGGCCTACTGCGAAGGCGGCTTCCTGGAACGTTCCATCGGCGTGTCGCACCTGCTGATGGCGCGCCCCGGCTACCGGCCTGCCGCGCCTGGCGAAGGCGGCTGAGATGCGCTTCTGGGCCAACGTGATCGGCAACCAGCTGGTGTGGCTGTGCGCGGTGGTCGGCGCCGAGCACGGCCTGCGCTGGCCCGCGCTGCTGGCCGCCGGTGTGTACGTGGCCAGCCAGCTGGCGCTGTCGCCGCAGCCCGGCGTGGAGCTGCGCCTGCTGGGCGTGGCGCTGCTGTGCGGGTTGCTGGTGGATGGCGTGGCCGGTGGCTCGGGCTGGGTGCACTACGCGGCCGGCAATGGACCGGCGTGGGTGGCCCCGGTATGGATCCTGGCCTTGTGGGCGGCGTTCGCCATGACCCTGCCGGTCTCGTTTGCGGTGCTGCAGAAGCACCTGCGCATCGCCGCGTTGGTCGGGCTGCTGCTGGCGCCGCTGGCCTATCTGTCGGCGGCACGTGGCTGGTCGGCGGTGAGTTTCGCTGCGCCGCGCTGGCAGGGCGTGTTGCTGCTGGGCCTCGGCTGGTCACTGGCGCTGCCGGTGCTGGCCGCGTGCGCGCGGCACTGGCAGCGCACGTCGCAGCCCCTTTCTGATTCGGCGGGAGAACACGCATGAAACTGCTGTGGTGGGTATGGCTGTATGCCGCGTTGATCATGTGCTGGGGCTGGTGGTGGCAGCGCCGCCACCAGAACATCGGCGTGGTCGATGTGCTGTGGGCCAAGGGCGTGGGCGCGTCGGCCCTGCTGCTGGCCGTGCTGGGCAGCGGCGCACCGGCACCGCGTATCGCGCTGGCGGTGCTGGGCGGCGTGTGGGGATCGCGGTTGGCGCTGCATCTGTGGCACCGCGTGCGCAGCGAACCCGAAGACGGCCGCTACCAGCACCTGCGCGCCCACTGGAACGGGCACCAGGGCAAGATCTTCGGCTTCTTCCAGTTCCAGGCGGGACTGATCGTGTTGTTCGCGTTGCCGTTCGTGGCCGTGGCGCACAACCCCCAACCCGATGACCTGCGCTGGATCCTGGCCGCCATCGCGGTCTGGCTGCTCAGCGTGGGCGGCGAAGCGCTGGCCGACCGCCAGCTGGCGCGCTTCCGCGCCGACCCGGGCAACAAGGGCAAGACCTGCCGTGACGGGCTCTGGCGTTACTCGCGGCATCCCAACTACTTCTTCGAATGGCTGCACTGGTTCACCTACGTGCTGCTGGCCGTGCATTCGCCGCTGTGGTGGCTGGCCTGGTCCGGGCCGGTGGTGATGTACGTGTTCCTGCGCTGGGTCAGTGGCATTCCCTTCACCGAAGCCCAGGCGCTGCGCAGCCGTGGCGAGGACTACCGCGACTACCAGCGCACCACGTCGATGCTGTTTCCGTGGTTTCCCTCCCGCTCACCGAATACCCGCAAGGAGCCGTCCCCGTGAATGTCGCCAGTGACTACCTGCCCACGCCCGACCGCGCGCCGGGCCTGACCGGCCTGGCCGAGCGCGGCCTGCTGCCCGACGCGTTGCTGCGCCTGGGCATCCGTCGTCAATGCGAACAGCGTTTGCGCGAGGAACTGGCCGGTGGCCAGCAGTCGCAGTCGCAGCGCTTCGCCGCGCGCATCGCCGAGCTCTCGCACAGCGCCGTGGCGCTGCACGTGGATGCGGCCAACCGCCAGCACTACGAAGTGCCGGCCGGCTTCTTTGAACTGTGTCTGGGCAAGCGCCTGAAATACAGCAGCTGCTACTACCCCACCGGCACCGAAACACTGGACCAGGCCGAAGAGGCCATGCTGGCCCTATACGGCCAGCGCGCCCAGCTGGCCGATGGCCAGGACATCCTGGAACTGGGCTGCGGCTGGGGATCGTTGACCCTGTGGATGGCCGAGCATTACCCCAACGCACGCATCACCGCCGTGTCCAACTCCAACAGCCAGCGCGAACACATCCAGGCCCAGTGCCGCCTGCGCGGGCTGGACAACGTCACCGTGCTGACCCGCGATGCCAACCACCTGATGCTGGAATCGGCTGCATTTGACCGTTGCGTGTCCATCGAGATGTTCGAGCACATGCGCAACTACCAGCAACTGCTGCAGCGCATCCACGGCTGGCTGCGCCCGCAGGGCAAGCTGTTCGTGCACATCTTCGTGCACCGCACGCTCATGTACCCCTTCGAGACCGAGGGCGAGGACAACTGGATGGGCCGGCATTTCTTCACCGGCGGCCTGATGCCGGCCGCCGATACGCTGCTGTGCTTCCAGCAGCACCTGCAGCTGCAGCAGCGTTGGCTGCTCGACGGCACCCATTACCAACGCACCGCCAACCATTGGCTGGCCAACCAGGACCAGCACCGCGACGCGGTGCTGGAGATCATGCGTCAGTGTTACGGCGCGCCCTCGGCGGCGTTGTGGGCGCAGCGTTGGCGCATGTTCTGGATGGCCTGCGCCGAGCTGTTCGGCTACCAGGACGGCCAGCAATGGCAGGTGGCCCACTACCTGTTCGACCGCCCGTGACCCGTCTGCCATGAGGAATCTGCCATGTCCTACCGCGCCCTCGTTCCACTGCTGCTGGCCAGCCTGATGCTCGGCTGCGGCGGCAACACCCGTCCCATTCCGCCCGTGGCGCACGTGGATGTGCCGCGCTTCATGGGCGACTGGTATGTGATCGCGCATATTCCCAGCCGCCCCGAGCGCGAGGCATTCGATGCGGTGGAGTCCTATGCGATGCGCCCGGACGGGCGCATCCAGACCACCTTCCGTTACCGCAAGGGCAGCTTCGATGCGCCGGTGAAGACCATGCACCCGATCGGCACGGTGAAGCCCGGCACCAACGGTGCTGAGTGGGGCATGCAGTTCATCTGGCCGATCCAGGCCGAGTACGTGATCGTGTACCTGGATGCGGAGTACCAGCAGACCATCGTCGGGCGCAGCAAGCGCGACTACATGTGGCTGATGGCGCGTACCCCGACCATCCCCGAGGCAGACTACAAGGCCGCGATGACCCGGCTGGCCGCGCTGGGCTACGACCTGTCGCAGGTGCGTCGCGTGCCGCAGTCGGGTGCCAAACCCGAGTAAGGCGTTCCGTGCCGTGCTTCTCAGGCCGTGAGAAGACCCCGGGCGATACTGTCGTTATCAGCCCGTTGGGTGCCGGCCTTTGGCCGGGATGCCTGCGGGGCCTGCGCGGATTGGCCGCGCATGGGCAGGCGGACGCGAGGAGTCGGGCGTGGCGGACAAGTACTGCGATCTGGTCATGAAGGGCGGGATCACCAGCGGCATCGTGTATCCCAACGCGGTGCTGTCGCTGGCACGCGAGTACCGCTTCAAAAACATCGGCGGCACCTCGGCCGGAGCCATTGCCGCGGCCGTGGCCGCAGCGGCGGCGCTCGGAGATCGGCGCCGCCACGCCGGCGAGGCGGTGGACGCACAGGTGGGGTTCCCCGGCCTGTCGGCGGTGTCGGTGCAACTGTCCACGCGAGGCTTCATCTACGGCCTGTTCCAGCCCGCGCACGGCGCGCGCACTGCCTACCGCCTGCTGGTGATGCTCACCGGCAAATCCAGCCTGCCGCGCAAGATCGCCTGCCTGCTGGCCGCCGTATTCGCCATCGCGCCGCTGGAGCTGCTGGCCGCGTTGATCGGCCTGCTCGGCATCGGCTGGCTGGCCGGCGGCGTGGCCGGGGTCTGGGCGACGCTGCTGCCGTCACTGCTGTGTGCCTACGGCGCGGGCGTGCTGGCGTCGGCGCTGCGGGTGGCGCGGGTGGCGCGGCGCAACCTGCTCGGGCTGTGCAACGGCAGCACCCAGGCCGATGCCGCCACCCCGGCCCTGACCGACTGGCTGCATGACCGCCTGCAGGCGCTGTCGGGCAAACCGCCGGGCCAGCCGCTGACCTTCGGCGACCTGCACCAGGCCCCCCGGTACGCCGGCGAGCCGGCCGACGCGCAGGCCATCAGCCTGCAGATGATCACCACCTGCGTGTCGCATACCGAGCCGCGCACGTTGCCGTTCAGCGGGGCGCATTTCTGGTTCCTGCGCGAAGAATTCGCGCAGTTGTTCCCGGCCAGCGTGGTGGAGTGGCTGGTGGCCCAGGCCGGCGCACCCGAACAGGTCGATGGCCGCGCGTACTACCGCCTGATCGACGGCGAGCAGTTGCCGGTGCTGGTGGCCACGCGCATGAGCCTGAGTTTCCCGCTGCTGATCAGCGCGGTGCCGCTGCACGAGCCGGCGCGTCGCGAGCGGCGCTGTGAACCGCAGCCGGAGGCGTCCGCGCCGGACGACACCCGCCACGTCGCCGACAGCATGGAAGGCCTGACCAGTGGCGGCCAGAGTTGTGGCCCGGTGATCACCGCCTTCCGCGTGTGCTGGTTCTCCGATGGCGGCATCAGCAGCAACTTCCCCATCCATCTGTTCGACGCAGCCTTGCCGCGCTGGCCCACGTTCGGCATCAACCTGGTGTATCCGCGCCATGCCGATGCGGTGAGCGTGCTGGACGCCGGCAGGCATGGCGCGCGGGCGCAGCTTGAACAGGCGGTGTTCCTGCCCACCGAGAACCGCCAAGGCTGGCAGCGCAGCTACCAGGCCATTGCCCGCCCGCTGGCGGCCGCGGAGATGTCCGGCTTCCTGTTCTCGATCGTATCGACCATGCAGAACTGGCGCGACGTGCTGCAGGCGCGTGCACCGGGCTACCGCGACCGCATCGTGCACGTGTCGCTGCAGGGCGACGAAGGCGGCATGAACCTGGACATGCCGCAGGACGTGCTGAGCCGCATCGCCGCCAAGGGCAGCGTGGCCGGCGAGCGCTTCTGCGGGTTCTCCTTCCAGAACCATTACTGGATCCGCTGGCGCAACCTGGCCTCGGCCTACCAGCGCTACACGCTGGAGATCGCGCGCACCGACGATCCGGCGCAGCGCGTGGCCGCCTGGCGTGACGCCTACCAGAGCGTGGCCACTGGCGACCCGCCGCCGCCGTCGTACCGGCTGGGCTCGGAAGACAAGCGGCGCGCCTCCCGGCAGCTGTGGCGGCTGATGGTGGAACAGGGCCAAGCCTGGGAAGACCTCGGCCCCGACCTCACCGACGGCGCCCCGCGCCCGTTGCCGCAGATGAAGGTCACACCGATTTACTGAGCCCCGTGCATGCCCGGTAGAGCCGACCGTTGGTCGGCTGCTCATGAACCCGTCCATTCCGGTAGAGCCGACCGTTGGTCGGCTGCTCATGACCCTTCCAGTCCGGTAGAGCCGACCGTTGGTCGGCTGCTCGCCACCTGCAGGCCTCGCGCGGAGCCGGCCAGCGGCCGGCATTACCGGTTTATGCTTTCCGGCGCACCGCACTTACCAGGATGGAACCGCATGACCCCACGCACGGCACTGCTGCAGACACTCGAACAGCTCGACGCGCTCGACCCCGATCACCTGCCGGTGGTCCCGCTGGATGCGTATTTCACTGGCAACGACCAGGAAGAGTCGATTGCGCCGAACCAATGGGAGTTCGGGCGCCCGCCGATCCGTGAGCTGTACGCACGCTTCCAGGCCATCGCCGCGCGCCCGGACGTACAGGGCGTGTACGTCGGCCTGCACCAGGACTGGGGCATGGCGTTGGAAGACGACGCCGAGTGGCCGGCAGCAGAGAACATCCACATCCTCACCTCCGCCGACGAGCCCACCGTGCTGTCCTGGCTGGACGGTCTGGAATCGGACGGTGCCAGCGCAGGCTGGCCGTATGGCCAGCATGCCGCGGCACCGGTACCGACCGAGGGTTTTCAGGTGTTCTCGGTATTCTGGGATTAGCGCGGAAACCCCACCCGGTAGAGCCGACCGTTGGTCGGCTGCTTTCCACATCGGAGCCAACATTCCGAGCCTCGGAGGCAAGTCGACCAACGGTCGACGCTACGCGCGGCCTGGCAGCTGCGCGAACGCGCGTTGCATGCAGTCTTCGCGCGGGCATACGCGGCAGCCCGGGCCGATGGAGACCGAGTTGCCGGGGCTCTGGATGTCCAGCCCGCGCGAGTAGATCAGTCGTTCGGCATGCTGCAGGTCGCAGCCCAGCGCCACCGCGAAGGTCTTGCGTGGCTGGCCATGCCCGATCGGGCCGCTGCTCACCTGCCGCGCCAGCCAGAAATGGCGGCGTCCGTCGGGCATCCGCGCGGTCTGGGTCAGCACGCGTCCGGGCTGGTTGAACGCCTCGTACACGATCCACAGCGGGCACGACCCCCCCACCTGCGAGAAGTGGAAGTCAGTGGCCGAGTGCCGCTTGGACACATTGCCGGCCCGGTCCACGCGGATGAAGAAGAACGGCAGGCCCGGCGCACTGCGCCGCGCCAGCGTACTCAGCCGATGACACACCGCTTCGAAGCCCACCCCGAAGCGGTGCGCCAGCGCATCGATGTCATAGCTGCTGTGCTCGGCCGCGCGCAGGAACTGCGCATACGGCATCACCAGCGCGCCGGCGAAGTAGTTGGACATGCCGATCCGCGCCTGCGCGACCTGCTCCGGCTCGCGGAAGCCGGCGCGTGCGATCACCGCGTCGATCTGCGCCGCATAGCCCAGCAGTGCCAGCTCGGCCGCCATCTGGAACGCCTGTTGGCCCGGCTCCAGATAGTCGGGCAGCCACAGCGTGCGGCTGCCACCGTCGTAGACCCGCTTCTCGCGCCCGGCCTGCAGCGGCGCCACCTCCACCAGCACCCCGTGGCGGTCGGCCAGCAGCTGGCGCAGCCGGGGCGCCACGTGCCCGGCCACCAGTCCCCACTCGCCGAACAGCTGCTCGGCCAGATCGTCGAGCTCGGGAATGTGGTTGTGCATGCGGTTGAAAAAATCGCGCACCTGGTCGCCGGCCGGCAGCGCCTGCCCGGCATGCACGTCGCCCAGCTGGAACTCCAGCGCGGCCGCGTGCTCGCGCAACGCCAGGTGACGGCGGTGCAGGTCCAGCAGGGCCTGGGTCACCTGCGGCAGGTTGCCGGCCATGGCGCGCAGCTCGGTGCTGCTCACATCGTCCAGGCCCAGGTCGCGCAGGGTCTCGCTCAGCGCTTCCTGCAACGCGCCGGGCTCATCCACGTCGAACAGCCCGGAAACGTCGCCCAACACCTCGCGCAGCTTCTGCTGCACCGCCGGCGTCAGCGGGCGCTTGTTGCGCTCGATCTGATTCAGGTAGCTGGCCGACAGCCCGAGCGCCCGCGCCAGCGCGATCTGGCTGTAGCCGCGCTGCTCCCGCAGCTTCAGCAGGCGCAGGCCGATCTGGCGATGGATGGGCTGGCTATTCACAGAATTCGCAAGAATCGTAGCGGGCATTGGCCAGATTAAGCGTATACAGCCCGGAAATCGAGGGTGGCCCTGTGAATAATGCCAACAACTTTCGACCCTCCGGGATTGTCCATGACTGTTGCAGCGCCCCGTATCCGCATGTTGATCGATGGCCAGTTCATCGAATCGGCCAGCTCGCACTGGCAGAACGTGGTCAATCCGGCCACCCAGGACGTCCTGGCCCAGGTGCCGTTCGCCACCCTGAGCGAAGTGGACGCCGCCGTCGCCGCGGCCAAGGAAGCCTTCAAGACCTGGCGCAAGACCCCGATCGGCACCCGCGCCCGGATCTTCCTGAAGTACCAGCAGCTGATCCGCGAGCACATGAGCGAGCTGGCCCACATTCTGTCGGCCGAGCAGGGCAAGACCGTGCCCGACGCCGAAGGCGATGTGTTCCGCGGCCTGGAAGTGGTCGAGCACGCGGCCGCCATCGGCAACCTGCAGTTGGGCGAGCTGGCCAACAACGTGGCCAACGGCGTGGACACCTACACCCTGCTGCAGCCGCTGGGCGTGTGCGCGGGCATCACCCCGTTCAACTTCCCGGCGATGATTCCGCTGTGGATGTTCCCGATGGCCATCGCCACCGGCAACACCTTCATCCTCAAGCCGTCCGAGCAGGACCCGATGGTCACCATGCGCCTGGTCGAACTGGCGCTGGAAGCCGGCATTCCCAAGGGCGTGCTCAACGTCGTGCACGGCGGCGAAGACGTGGTCAACGCAATCTGCGACCACCCCGATATCAAGGCCGTGTCGTTCGTCGGCTCCACCCGCGTCGGCACCCACGTGTACAACCGCGCCTCGCTGGCCGGCAAGCGCGTGCAGTGCATGATGGGCGCCAAGAACCACGCCGTGGTGCTGCCCGACGCGAACAAGGAACAGAGCCTCAACGCCATGGTCGGTGCCGCCTTCGGCGCGGCCGGCCAACGCTGCATGGCCGCCTCCACGCTGGTGCTGGTGGGTGAAGCGCGTGCGTGGGTGCCGGACCTGGTGGCCAAGGCCAAAACCCTCAAGGTCAGCGGTGGCAGCGTCGCCGGCACCGATGTCGGCCCGGTGATCTCCTGCGCCGCGCGCGAGCGTGTTGAAGCGCTGATCGCCTCGGGCGTGGAGCAGGGCGCCAAGCTGGTGCTGGATGGCCGCAACCCGCAGGTCGATGGCTTCGAGAAGGGCAACTTCGTGGGCCCGACCATCTTCGACGGCGTCACCCCGGGCATGCGCATCTACGACGAGGAAATCTTCGGGCCGGTGCTGGTGATCCTGGAAGCGGACACCCTGGAAGACGCCATCGAACTCATCAACGCCAACCCGAACGGCAATGGCACCGCACTGTTCACCCAGTCCGGCGCGGCCGCCCGCAAGTTCCAGGAAGACATCGACGTGGGCCAGGTGGGCATCAACGTGCCGATCCCGGTGCCGGTGCCGCTGTTCTCCTTCACCGGTTCGCGCGCCTCCAAGCTCGGCGACCTGGGACCGTACGGCAAGCAGGTGGTGATGTTCTACACCCAGACCAAGACCATCACCTCGCGTTGGTTCGACGACGAGACCCTGGGTCATGGCGTCAACACCACCATCAGCCTGAAGTAAGCACCAACGGAGTTCGACCATGAGCCACTCGATGACGACGGAACTCGACGAAGCGCAGCAGGCCTATAGAGAGGCCGCGCGTGACTTCGCCCAGGCCGAACTGGCGCCGCACGCCGCGCGATGGGATGCGGAGGGCATCTTTCCGCGCGAGGCGATCGCCAAGGCAGGGGAACTCGGGTTCTGTGGCCTGTACATGGACCCCGAGGTCGGTGGCAGCGGCCTGAGCCGTCTGGACGCCGCCGTCGTCATCGAGGAGCTCGCCAATGTGGATCCGTCCACGGCGGCCTATGTCAGCATCCACAACATGGCCTCGTGGATGGTGGCCAAGTGGGGCCAGGAGAGCCTGCGTGCCGCATGGGGCGCAGACCTGGCGGCGGGCACCAAGCTGGCCTCGTACTGCCTGACCGAACCGGGTGCCGGTTCGGACGCGGCCTCGCTGAAGACCAGCGCGGTGCGCGACGGCGACCACTATGTGCTCAATGGCGCCAAGGCCTTCATCTCCGGCGCCGGTGCCACCGAACTGCTGGTGGTGATGGCGCGCACCGGCGGCGCCGGTGCAGGCGGCATCAGCGCGATCGCGGTGCCGGCCGACCTGCCCGGCATCAGCTATGGCCGCAAGGAAGAGAAGATGGGCTGGAACAGCCAGCCCACCCGCGGCATCACCTTTGAAAACGTGCGCGTGCCGGTGAGCCACCTGCTGGGCGAGGAAGGCAGCGGCTTCAAGCTGGCCATGAAGGGTCTGGACGGCGGTCGCATCAACATCGCCGCGTGCTCGCTGGGCGCTGCCCAGGGCGCGCTGGACGCCGCGCGCCGCTACATGGGCGAGCGCCGCCAGTTCGGCAAGGCGCTGTCCGAATTCCAGGCGCTGCAGTTCAAGCTGGCCGACATGGCCACCCAGCTGGTCGCCGCCCGGCAGATGGTGCACGGTGCCGCGCGCAAGCTGGATGCCGGTGCCAGCGATGCCACGGTGTGGTGCGCGATGGCCAAGCGCTTCGCCACGGACGCCGGCTTCGCCATCTGCAACGACGCGCTGCAGATCCACGGTGGCTACGGCTACATCCGTGAATACCCCATTGAACGGTTGCTGCGCGATTCGCGCGTGCACCAGATCCTGGAGGGCACCAACGAGATCATGCGTGTGATCGTGGCCCGCCACCTGCTCAATACCGACGAGGAACTGCGATGATCGACTGGCGCACGCATGATCATACCGGCCTGAAGGTCGAGGCCGACGGCCATGTCGCCGTAGTCACGCTGGACAACCCGCCGGCCCACACCTGGACCGTGCACAGCCTGTCGGCGCTGCGTGACCTGGTGGGCGCGCTCAATGCCGACAACGGCATCTACGCGCTGGTGATCACCGGCGGCGGCGAGAAGTTCTTCTCCGCTGGCGCGGATCTCAAGCAGTTCGCGTCCGGCGACAAGGCCGCGGCCCGCGAAGCGGCGCGCCGGTTCGGTGAAGCATTCGAAGCGCTGTCCGGCTTCCGGGGTGTGTCCATCGCCGCGATCAACGGTTACGCGATGGGCGGTGGCCTGGAGTGCGCGTTGGCGTGCGACCTGCGCATCATCGAAGAACACGCCCAGGTGGCGCTGCCGGAGGCCACCGTTGGCCTGCTGCCGTGCGCCGGTGGCACCCAGAACCTGCCGCGCCTGGTGGGCGAGGGCTGGGCCAAGCGGATGATCCTGCTGGGCGAACGCATCGACGCCGATACCGCCGTGCGCATCGGCCTGGCCGAGGAGAAGGTTGGCAAGGGCGAGGCCAAGGCCCTGGCGCTGGAATGGGCGCACAAGGCCGGCAAGCAGAGCCCGTCCAGCATTGCCGCGTGCAAGACCCTGGTGCAGGCCACCCGTAGCGGTACCCACGCCTCGGCCCTGGTAGCCGAGCGCGAGGCGTTCGTGGACCTGTTCGACCGTGCCGACCAGGCCGAGGGCGTCAACGCCTTCCTGGAAAAGCGCGCCCCGCAGTGGAAGAACGCATGAGCACGCCGGCCGCCAGCAACGAGGCACCGGTGCTGTTCGAAGAACGCGCGGCCGCCAACGGCACGCGCATCGGCATTGCCACGCTCAACGCAGCGCGCACCCTCAATGGGTTCTCGCTGCCGATGGCGCACCTGCTGCGCGAGCGTCTGGACGCGTGGGCCAACGATGACGGCATCGCGCTGGTGGTGCTGCAGGGCGCGGGCGAAAAGGCGTTCTGCGCCGGCGGTGACCTGCACAGCCTGTATCGCAGCATGGTCGACTATCGCGACGCGCAGAAGACCGACATCCGCGACAACGCCTACGCCGCCGAATTCTTCGACGTCGAATACCGCGTCGACTACGCCATCCACACCTATCCCAAGCCGATCCTGTGCTGGGGCCATGGCATCGTGATGGGCGGCGGCATCGGGCTGATGTCCGGTGCCAGCCACCGCGTGGTCAGCGAGCGTTCCAGGCTGGCGTTCCCGGAGATCACTGTCGGGCTGTTCCCCGATGTGGGCGGCAGCTGGCTGCTGCCGCGCGTGCCGGGCAACGGTGGCCTGTTCCTGGCATTGACCGGCGCAGCACTCAATGCGGGCGACGCGATCTATGCCGGCCTGGCCGACATCCACATCGCCGAAGCGCAGCGTGGGGCCGTCTTCAACGCGCTCGTCGAGGTGCACTGGAGCGACGACGCCAGGCGCAACCATGAGCAGCTGACCGCGCTGCTGCAGCAGCACGCCAGTGACGCGGCCACCGGTCCGCTGCTGCGCAATGCGGTGGCTATCGACGCGCTGTGCACCGGCGACGACGTGCCGGCCATCGTGGCGGCCATCACCGCGTTGCAGACCGATGACCCGTGGCTGCAGGCCGCGCAGGCCACGCTGGCTGCCGGTGCACCCGGCTCGGCGCGGTTGGCGTTCGAGCTGCAGCGCCTGGCCGCCGGCGCAACGCTGGCCGAGGTCTACCGCATCGAATACATCGCCGCGCTGCACGCGGCCGCCCACGGCGATTTCGCCGAGGGCATCCGCGCGCTGCTGATCGACAAGGACCGCACGCCGCAGTGGCAGCCGCGTACGTTGGCCGACGCCACTGCCGAATGGGCCCATACCTTCTTCGTTTCGCCGTGGTCGGATGCCGCGCATCCGCTGGCCGACCTTGGCACCTCTGTCCCTGAAAGGAGCCACGCATGAGCCGTATTGCATTCATCGGGTTGGGCAACATGGGGGGCCCGATGGCCGCCAACCTGGCCAAGGCCGGCCACGCCGTGCGCGTGTTCGACCTGGTGCCTGCCGCCGTGCAGGCCGCCGTCGATGCCGGTGCCACCGCCGCGCATTCGGCGCTGGACACCCTGACCGATGCGGAGATCGTGATCTCGATGCTGCCGGCCAGCCGCCACGTCGAAGGCGTGTACCTGGGCGATGACGGCCTGCTTGGCGACATTCCCGGCGGCGCGCTGGTCATCGATTGCAGCACCATCGCACCGGCCACCGCGCGCAAAGTGGCCGAAGCGGCTGCGGCGCGTGGCCTGCAGATGCTCGACGCGCCGGTCTCCGGTGGCACTGCCGGTGCACAGGCTGGCACCCTGACCTTCATCGTCGGTGGCGAGGAAGAGGCGCTTGAACGTGCGCGCCCGATCCTGCAGGCGATGGGCAAGAACATCTTCCACGTGGGCGCCAGCGGTGCCGGCCAGGTGGCCAAGCTGTGCAACAACATGGCGCTGGGCGTGATCATGGCCGTCACCGGCGAATCGATCGCCCTTGGTGTCGCGCACGGACTGGACCCGAAGGTGCTGTCGCAGATGATGGCGGTCAGCACCGGCCGCAGCTGGGCCACCGAAGTATGCAACCCGTGGCCGGGCGTGCTGGACAATGCGCCGGCCTCGCGCGGCTACAGCGGCGGTTTCGGCAGCGACCTGATGCTCAAGGACATGGGTCTGGCGGTGGAAGCGGCGATGAGCGTCGGCGCGTCGATCCCGCTCGGCGAACTGGCCCGCAACCTGTACTCGATGAACCACCAGGCCGGCCGCGGCAAACTGGATTTCTCCAGCGTCGTGCAGCTGATCGCAAACGAAAAATAACGGGTGGTGCCGGTCGCTGGCCGGCAACATCATGACCCCGAACACGAACGGGTAGGCAACGACCGTGGGTCGTTGCCGCCATACCAGACGCATCCCGTGGGCGCACCCACGGGAGCCACCGCGGTGGGATGGGCGGTTGCCAGGCTATCGAGCCAGGCAGCCGCCCATTTTTTTATCCGTGCGGTCGGTGCCGACCGTGCACCGGCGCGGCACCTGGGGCGTCAGGCAACGGTCAGCGTCACGTCGATGTTGCCGCGGGTCGCGTTGGAATACGGGCACACGATGTGCGCCTTCTGCACCAGCTCTTCCACCTGCTCGCGCGGCAGGCCCGGCACGCTGATCTCCAGCGCCACTTCGATGCCGAAGCCGGTCGGGATCTGGCCGATGCCCACCTTGCCGGTGATTGCCGTCTCGGCCGGCAGCGCAACCTTGGCCTGGCCGGCCACGAACTTCAGTGCGCCCAGGAAGCAGGCCGAGTAGCCGGCGGCGAACAGCTGTTCCGGATTGGTGCCCGGGCCGCCCGCGCCGCCCAGCTCACGCGGGGTGGACAGCTGCACGTCCAGCACGTTGTCGGACGAGGTGGCGTGGCCTTCGCGGCCGCCGGTGGCAGTGGCGGTGGCGGTGTACAGAACCTTTTCGATGGACATGGGAATTTCCTGTGGCGTGAAAGGGGTGGGCCAGATGGCAGGTGTACTTTGACCGGTCTCGGAGTACGTTGGGTTACATTTCGTCCGTCAAACTTGACCAGGAGTCCAAAATGGTCGATCGCCTGCAATCCCTGCTCAGCCGCTTTGCGGTCACCGCCGAGGTCTTCCACGCCGGTCCGTTGTGCGGCATCAACGACCTGCCCGCCGAGGGCGAACGCGGCCAGTTGCATCTCATCCGCGAGGGCCAGGTCCGCGTCGAGCACGCCGACGGCAGCGTGCTGCAGATCGACCAGCCCAGCGTGCTGCTGTACCCGCGCCCGCTGGCGCATCGCTTCGTTACCGATGCCGGGCGCGGCGCCGACTTCGCCTGCGCCCACCTGCAGTTCGAGGGCGCCGGCAACAACCCGGTGGCCAGCGCGCTGCCACCGGTCATCTGCCTGCCGTTGGACCAGCTCTACGGCGGGCAACCCATCCTGTCGCTGTTGTTCGAAGAAGCCTTCGCCCAGCGCTGCGGGCGCCAGGCGCTGCTCGACCGCCTGTTTGAAGTGGTGTTGATCCAGATCCTGCGCGCACTGATGGAAAGCGGCCAGCTGCGCGTGGGCCTGCTCGCCGGCATGGCCCATCCGCGCCTGCGCCACGCGCTGGTGGCCATGCACGAGGCACCGGCCGACGAATGGACGCTGGAATCGCTCGCGCAGCGTGCCGGCATGTCCCGCAGCGCATTCGCCGACAGCTTCCGCGATACCATCGGCAGCACCCCCGGCCATTACCTGCAGGGCTGGCGCACGCGGCTGGTGCAGCAGGCATTGCGCAAGGGGCAGCCGCTCAAGCGCATTGCCATCGATGTGGGGTATGGCAGCGAAGCGGCGCTGTCGCGCGCCTTCAAGGCGCAGACCGGGCAGTCGCCGCGGCAGTGGAAGCAGGCCGCGGCGACTGCCCGCATTGCGTGAGTAACATGACCGTGCAGCCATCCAATCGACAAGGCAGGGACGCGATGTACAGCAGCCTACGCGCGCAGATCATCCTCAGCGTCAACCGTGCTCTGCTGGGCGAGGTGTTCCCCGCGCTGGTCGGCGTGGCTTGCCAGCCTGACGGTGTTACGGCGTTCGAACTGGTGTTCTTCGTCGATGCGCCGTCGGTTGAGGACTGGCGCGAGGATATCTCGTGCATTGAGACCGAAGTCATGGCCGATTTTCCTGCCGACATGGTCATCACCCACCGGATCGTGGCATCGGCACAGGCGGCGGTGTCCGGCGACGGCTTCCTGATCTTCCTGCGCAAGCGAAAAGCCTGACGGCGGGCGCTACTCGCCCTAGATCGCCCACTCCCGATCGGTGGTGAACATGATCGTCAGCCACCGGTCGGTGGATTCCTCGCCCAGCGCCTCGCCGATCTCATCGCGCAGCCGGTCCCACTCCACCAGCGCACGCGGCGGATCGTCGGCGCGCACCACGAAGAACAACTCGATCTGCTCGCCACGCCCGACCTTGGCCACGTAGCTGCGGTACTCCAGGAAACCGTGCCGGGCCACGATGTCGCGCGCCACCGCGTCCACGTGCGCCTGCAGGTCCACCGGCGTGATCAGCAGGATGTCCGACAGCGCCTGGCGCACCGTACCCAGCGGCGCCACCATCACGAACAGGCACACCACCAGCAGGATGGCCGGATCGATGTAGGGCACCAGCCAGGCCCAGTGCGTGCCGCCCAGCAGCCAGCCGCCGATGAAGGCGACCAGGTAGGCCGCCGACATGCTGGCCGAAACCACCCAGTTCTTGCCGTCCAGCGCGATGAACTCCGAGCCGATGCTGCGGTTGACGCGCCGGATGAACACCGCAAGCCCGATCTCGGCAATGATCGACAGCACCGCGAACAGGATCGCCGGCCCCAACGCGATCTCGCGCCCGCCCGACATCAGCGCATCCACCGCATTGACCGCCGCGTACAACGCCGCGCCGATCATCAGCGTGCCGCTCACCCCCAGCACGATCGGTTCCAGGTGCCAGAAGCCCATGGTGAAGCGCTGGTTCAAGCGCGACTGCAGGGTGTCCACGTTGGTCGACAGGCTGATCAGCCGCACCACCAGCAGCGACAGCCAGGTCATCACCACGTCAATCAACCCGTAGATGCCGTCGAAGATGATCAGCGAGGAGTTGGCCAGGAAGCCGAACACCACAGCGACGGCCGCCATCGCCAGCGAGGCGGCGATGGACAGGCGCAGCACGCCTTGCTCGGTGGTGGGGTCGAAGGCTCGGGGGCGGGGCAGGGTCATCGGGCATCTGGCAGTGCAGGAGCGTGCATTCTCCCCGAGGCGCCGGTCGCGCGGGTGCCTGGCAGCGCGGGATTCGGCTCCGGCCAAGGGACCCCCCTCGGGCAACGTTCATTCCAAGCAGGTAAACTATTGATTGCGCTGGCAATGCCAGCAGTATCCGACGCTCCGCCCGATGACCCTGCCCGCCACCGACGCCGCCGCGCGTTACGCCGCCTCCCTGCGCCTGTCCGTCGCCCCGATGATGGACTGGACGGACCGCCATTGCCGGGTATTCCACCGGTTGCTGGCCCCGGGTGCGCGGCTGTACACCGAGATGGTGCACGCCAACGCGGTGATCCATGGCGACCGTGAGCGCCTGCTCGGCTTCGACGGCAGCGAGCATCCGCTGGCCCTGCAGCTGGGCGGCAGCGACCCCGCGCTGCTGGCCCAGGCCGCGCGCATCGCCCAGGATTGGGGCTACGACGAGGTCAATCTCAACTGCGGCTGCCCGTCCGACCGGGTCCAGGCCGGGCGCTTCGGCGCCTGCCTGATGCGCGAGCCGGCGCTGGTGGCCGAGTGCGTGGGGGCCATGGTCGCGGCGGTGGATATCCCGGTCACGGTGAAGTGCCGGCTGGGCGTGGATGAAGACAACGACTACGAAACCTTCCGTAACTTCGTCGATCAGTCGGCCAACGCGGGCAGTGCGATGTTCATCGTGCACGCCCGCAATGCGTGGCTGAAAGGCCTGTCGCCGAAGGAAAACCGCGAAGTGCCGCCGCTGCGCTACGACTGGGCCCACCGGCTCAAGGCCGACCGTCCGGCGCTGCAGATCGTGCTCAACGGGGGCCTGGCCACGGTGGGGGCGGCGCAGGCGCAGTTGCCGGCGCTGGACGGGGTGATGCTGGGCCGCGCGGCCTACCACGACCCCTACGTGCTGCATCAGCTGGAGGCCGCCCAGACCGGTGCGGCCCTGCAGCCACGCGAGGCGCTGCTACGTGCCATGCGCCCGTACATCGAGGCGCAGCTGGGCCGCGGCCTGGCCCTGAAGCACATCACCCGCCACCTGCTTGGCCTGTTCCACGGCCAGCCCGGGGGCCGCGCGTTCCGCCAGGTGCTCAGCGAAGGCGCGCACCGCGCAGGCGCCGATTGGGCGCTGATCGAGCAGGCGCTGGCGGTGACCCGCGCCCAGGCCGAACGCGTCGCCGCGTGAGGCGCGTCACCTTGTCGGCTTGACAAGGCACCCACTTTAGCCGCCAATGTTCACTTAGATGAACGGCGCCGAGGTGCGACCGGAAAAGTTCAGACCGGATTCACTGCGTAAAACCAAGAATTCGCTAAAGATTCGTAAAGCGCCGGCCCAGGTCGGCGGCTCCGATTCACAACTTTTGAACGTTTCGCTGCGCTCCGCTAGGATCAAACCGATGCTCTCCGTGACCCGCCAACGCCGTCTTGCCGTCCTCGCCCTGCTGGCGACGGGCGCCGCTGCCGCCATCGGCAGTGTGTCGGCGCAGGAACCGACCCCGGATCCAGCGCGCGGTGAGGGCATGGTGCGGGCCGCACGCGGGGCAGCGCCGGAACGTTCGCTGTCCGATGCGGTCCGCCGCGTCCAGCGCACCACCGGCGGCCACATCCTGGGCGCCGAACGGGTGCCCTACGACGGCCGCGACATCAACCGGGTCAAATACATGGACGACCGTGGTCGGGTCCGCTACATGGACGACCCCGCGCCGGCGCGTTCACAGCCCCGCGCACCGCGATCGGATATGTCTTCACTACGCGGCGATAACCCCTGAACAGGGATAGTTGTCGTAATCAACTGTATTCCACTGGCCCCCGGCCATACCCAGGACACTAGGGAGAGTTCATGCGTATCCTTCTGGTCGAAGACGAAGCCCCGCTGCGGGAAACCCTGGCCGCCCGGCTCAAGCGCGAAGGTTTTGCCGTCGACGCTGCGCAGGACGGTGAGGAAGGTCTGTACATGGGCCGCGAAGTGCCGTTCGACGTGGGCATCATCGATCTGGGCCTGCCCAAGATGTCGGGCATGGAACTGATCAAGGCGCTGCGCGATGAGGGCAAGAAATTCCCCGTGCTGATCCTCACTGCCCGCTCCAGCTGGCAGGACAAGGTCGAAGGGCTCAAGCAGGGCGCCGACGATTACCTGGTCAAGCCGTTCCATGTCGAGGAACTGCTGGCCCGCGTCAACGCGCTGCTGCGCCGTGCCGCTGGCTGGAGCAAGCCCACGCTGGAATGCGGCCCGGTTGCGCTGGATCTTGCCGCGCAGACGGTCAGCGTCAGCGGCAGCAACGTGGACCTCACCAGTTACGAGTACAAGGTGCTGGAATACCTGATGATGCATGCCGGTGAACTGGTCTCCAAGGCCGACCTCACCGAACATATCTACCAGCAGGATTTCGACCGCGACTCCAACGTGCTGGAAGTGTTCATCGGCCGCCTGCGCAAGAAGCTCGATGCCGACGGCGAACTGAAGCCGATCGAAACCGTGCGTGGCCGGGGCTACCGCTTCGCCATTCCGCGCAACGAGGGCTGAGCCGCTAGTCGGGCGAAGGGATGATGTCAGGCCGTCTGTGGTTCTTTAAACGCTGGCGGCCGCGCTCATTGCAGGCGCGCCAGCTGTTGGCCGCCTCGGTCGGTCTGGTGGCGTTTCTGGCCATCGCCGGCTATGCGTTGGATGCGGCATTCGCCGACACCGCGCGTGCCAACCTGCGCGAGCGGCTGAAGAACTATGCCACTGCCTATGCGGCCGGCATCGACTTCACCCGCGACCGCTCGCTGTATATCCGCGAACAGCCGCCGGACCCCCGTTTCGACGTGCCCGGCAGCGGTCTGTACCTGCAGGTGGTGATGCCCGGTGGCAAGGGCAACTCGATGTCCGCCGAAGGCCCGATGCTGCCCACCGTGGGCGGTGGCCTGCTGGCCCCGCGCCAGGAGGTGTTCGAGGGCCCGCTGCCGATGATCCAGATCGATGGCAGCCAGGGCTCGGTGTACCGCTACGGGCTGGGCCTGGTGTGGGATGCCGACGCCGACCCGGCCACCGAATTCCCCTACACCATCTACGTGATGGAAGATTCGCGCGCCCTCGGCGCGCAGCTGCGCGTATTCCGCGGCCGTGTCTGGTTCTGGATGGGCGGCGCCGGCCTGATCCTGCTGATGCTGCAGACCGTGATTCTGCAGTGGAGCCTGCGCCCGATGCGGCGCGTGATCACCGAATTGACCAAGGTCCAGCGCGGCGAGACCGAGCGCATGAGTGAGCGCCACCCGCGCGAGCTGGAACCGCTGACCGACAGCATCAACGCCTTCATTGAAAGTGAGCGCGAGAACCTGGAGCGCCAGCGCAACACCCTGGCCGATCTTGCGCACAGCCTGAAAACGCCCCTGGCGGTGCTGCGTACGCAGCTCGACAGCGGCGCGCAGGACCAGGACCTGCGCCAGGAGTTCGATGTGCAGTTGCGGCGCATGAACAACCTGGTGTCCTACCAGCTGGCGCGCGCGGCCTCGTCGGGGCACAAGCTGTTCTCGGCACCGTTGCCGATCGAGTCCAACGCCGAGGAAATCGTGCGCGGACTGGAGAAGGTCTACGCCGGCAAGGGCGTGCTGTGCGAATTCGATATCGACGAAGGCGCGCGTTTCCACGGCGAGCCGGGCGACCTGCAGGAACTGCTCGGCAACCTGCTGGAAAACGCCTTCAAGTGGGCCAAGCGCCGCGTGCTGCTCACCGCCAAGCCGTTGCCGGCGCCGGGCGCACGCCGTGCCGGGCTGGTGTTGTCGGTGGACGACGATGGCCCGGGCATTGCCCCGGAAGACATCGCCAAGGTGCTGCAGCGTGGCGTGCGCGGCGATGAGCGCGTGCAGGGCCATGGCATCGGCCTGTCGATCGTGCAGGATCTGATCAAGGATTACCGCGGCGAACTGCAGGTCAAGCGCTCGCCCGAGCTGGGTGGTGCGCGGTTCGAAGTGAAGCTGCCGCCGGGGCCGTGATCGCCGCGCCAATCCCCGGGTCGGTACGCACAACGATCACCGCGCAAGGGTAGGTGCCGACCGTTGGTCGGTACCCGGCACCCCGGCGACACCCCATAAAACCGCCGCAGATGCGCAGCCACGCCCGGCATCTCCTGCGCCAGCAGGTCCGGCGCAGAGAAGTGGTATTCGGTGACCACCGCGAAGAACTCTTCGGGCGCTTCAGCCGCATACGGGTCGATCAGCGTCTCCCGGCCACGGTCCACCTGGGCGCAGAACGTGTCATACGCCGCCTGGAAATCCTTCGCCCATTCGCGCTGCCATTCGCGCGGCAGCGGCGGGGTGCCGTCGATCGCACCGTCCAGCGCATCGATCTTGTGCGCCATCTCATGCACGGCCACGCAGTAGCCGGCATGCGGATCGGCGATGTCGGCCTGGATATCGGCCCAGGACAGAATCAGCGGGCCGCTGTCCCACGATTCGCCAATCAGTTCGTCGTCCCACTGGTGCAGCACGCCGGCCGCGTCCACATGGCTGCGCTGGACGCGGAACGCGTCCGGATAGACGATCAGTTGCGACCAGCCGCGCAGGCCCACCTCGCCCAGTTCCAGCAGCGGCAGGCAGCACAGGGCCGCCAGCAGGACCGCATCGCTGTCATCCAGGACCAGGCCACCCACCGGGCTGATGGTTTTCTCATGCAGGAAGCGCGCGGCCAGGCCGGCGAGCCGGTCGCGGCGTTGTGCGTCCAGTCCCTGCAGCCACGGCCCACGCTGACAGCTGCGCTGCCACAGGAGCGGATCAATCGCGCGCGGCGTGCGCCGCAGCCAACCCCACATACGTTCGATCAGCGGAACATGCCCGGCAGGAAGCTGTGCCATTTCGGCGCGCGCAGGCGCGGCAATACGTCGTCGTCGCCGCCACCCCCGCTGCTGGTGCCGCTGGCCGCGCTCGGCTTCACGGCCGGTGCGCGCGCGGCAGGGGCCGCGGCCGGTGCGGTGCGCTCGCTTTCGGCCGGGGAATACACACAGCCGCCCCGCCCCGTGCTGGTCAGCGCATCGGAAGCATGCGCGGCCAAGGGGGCCATCAGCAGGATCAGGCAATGGGCGAACGGGCGCATCGTCGACATCCGGAAGAACGGGTCAGTCTTCGATTCTAGCCCGATTCAGGGCCGTGATTGGAACCCCTCCCGGCAGGCAAGCGGCGGGGCTTTCCCGCATACTTTTGCCGATCACCTGATGGAAGCTGCTGTGGACGACCGCCAACTGCTGGCCAAACTGGGCGCCGGGCGCCTGTCCGGCGACGCCCTGGCGCATGAGCTGGGCGTGACCCGGGCCGCAATTTGGAAGCGGATTCAAGGACTTAGAGCCGCCGGGGTCGAAGTGGACGGACGCGCGGGCGAGGGCTATGGCCTGACCCGGCCGCTGGACCCGCTGGACGCCGACGCGATCCGCGCCGGCCTGCCGCAGGACGCCCAGCGCCTGGTGCGCGACCTGCAGGTGGCGTGGACGGTGGACTCGACCAACGCCGAATTGCTGCGGTGCAGCGCGCCTGAACAGGGCGTTCGCGTCCTGCTGGCCGAGCGCCAGACCGGCGGCCGGGGTCGGCGCGGCCGTACCTGGGCCTCGCCGCTGGCCGCGCATGTGTATCTGTCGGTGCTGCGGCTGTTCTCCGGCGGGCTGGTGCGCCTGAGCGGCGTGAGCCTGGTGGCCGGCATCGCGGTGGCCGAAGCGCTGCACGACCTGGGCTATGTGCAGGCACGGCTGAAGTGGCCCAACGACCTCATGGTCGACGGGCGCAAGCTGGTGGGGCTGCTCGCCGAGGGCGGTGGCGAATATGCCGGCCCCGCGCGGGCGGTGATCGGTATCGGTATCAACGTGCACATGCCGGCCGCCTTCGCCGACCAGATCACCCAGCCCTGGATCGACCTGGACACGCTGGCCGGTGCGCCGGTGGACCGCAATGCGGTGGTCGCGGCGGTGCTGGCGCGGCTGTTGCCCGCGCTGGAGACGTTCGACGCCGAGGGCCTGGCGCCGTTCCTGCCGCGCTATGCCGAACTGGATCTGCTGCGCGGCCAGACCGTGCGCGTGGAACAGGGCGGGCAATGGCGCGAAGGTACCGCGCTGGGATTGGCCGACGATGGCGCGCTGCGCGTGCGCATCGACGGCGTGGAGCAGCAGGTGCATGCGGGCGAAGTCAGCGTGAGGGCGCAATGAGCGACTGGTTGTTCGACCTTGGCAATTCGCGGTTCAAGTTCGCGCCGCTGCAGGGTGTGCGCGCCGGCGATGTGCAGGCCTGGCCGCACGGGGCCGAGACCATGCCCGCCGAGCAGTTGCAGGCATTGCCCAATGGCGACGTCGCCTACGTGGCCAGCGTCGCCGCGCCGACCCTCACCCGCAGCATGCTGGCGATCCTGCAGGGCCGCTTCCGCGAGGTGCGGGTGGCGCGCACCCAGGCCCGCTGCGCGGGTGTGCAGGTGGCCTATGCCGACCCGGACAAGTTCGGCGTGGACCGCTTCCTGGCGCTGCTGGCCGCCGCCGAGCGCGGCGAAGCAGTGGTGGTGGCCGGGGTGGGCACCGCGTTGACCATCGACCTGCTGGATGCCGATGGCCTGCATCACGGCGGCCGCATCGCTGCATCGCCCACGACCATGCGCGAAGCGCTGCATGCGCGCGCGGTGCAGCTGCCGCCCACGGGCGGTGACTACAGCGAGTTCGCCAATGACACGGCCGACGCGCTCGCCTCCGGTTGCGACGGTGCAGCGGTGGCCCTGATTGAACGCAGCCGCGCGCAGGCGGCCCGGCTGTTGGGACACGTGCCGGCGCTGCTGGTGCATGGCGGCGGCGCGCCCGCGCTGATGCCGCTGCTGGAGGACGCGCACTACCAGCCCGCGCTGGTGCTCGACGGCCTGGCGCGCTGGGCCGTGCATCAGCCGGCAGGCACACGGTAGGATCGCCGCATGCTGACCCGTGCCTTGATCGTCGTGCTGGCCATCCTCAACCTGGGGGTGGCGTTGTGGTGGATGTTGCGGGGCGAACCGGCGCCTGCGCCGCCGCCGCCGACCACCGGCGTGGCCCAGTTGCAGCTGCTGCCCGCCGGCGCCAACGCGCCCACGAGCACTGCCACCGCCGCTGCCAGCACGCCCGCCGCCGCGGCGCTGGATGACGTGACGCCGGCCGCCGTGCCGCTACCGCCAGTTGCTGCCCAGGCACCGGCACCGGCCGCCGAATCACCCGCCGCCACGGCGGTGGCGCCTGCGCCCGCCGCCGCGCCGCCTGCGCCCGCAGCGGCCGTAGCCCAAGCTCCTGCCCCCGTGCCTGCCGCGCCCGCTCAGTGCGTGAGCCTGGGCCCGTTCACCGACCGCGCCGCGGCCCAGGCCGCGCAGGCCAAGGCTGGCGGTACGCTGCGTGGCGCGCGCCTGCGCGAGGTAGCCGATGCCGGGGCCACCCGTTACCGGGTCGTCCTGCCCGCGGCGGCCAGCCGCGAGGACGCCCAGGCCACGGTCAAGCGCATCGTCGCTGCCGGGCTGAGCGACTACTACATCATCGCCAACGGGGAAGAGACCAACGCCATTGCCCTGGGCCAGTACCGCAACCGCGAGGGCGCCGAACGCCGCATGGCCGCGCTGAGTGCCGCCGGCTTCAACGCCCGCCTGATCGCCAGCGGTGGCGACGGCAGCGCGCAATGGTGGCTGGACGCGACCCTGGCGCCCCCGGCCGATGCCAGCGTCGCCCGGCAGCGCAGCGGTGCAGCCCAGCAACGCTCGCTGGACTGCGCGCGGGTGCGTTAGAATTCCCACGCACCATGCCGCTTTAGCTCAGTTGGTAGAGCAACTGTCTTGTAAACAGTAGGTCATCCGTTCGATTCGGATAAGCGGCACCATATTGGAGTTCCCGAAACGCCTTGGAAACAGGTGTTTCAACGAAAAGGCCAGCACTCCGTGCTGGCCTTTTTGCATTCACCGGGAACATCAACGCGGTTCGTCTGGATTCACGGCCGCGTGGACCATGATATGGAGTGGCTGCCATCAACGCGTGGCTGGCCAAGACGCGATCCGCATCGCTCCGTCTGCCGAGGTGCCAGACCGCACCATATCCGCGACTCCCCGTCTGAATCGTCGACACCTGCAGGACCGTTCCTTGGCCGACCACGATCACACCCAGCGCGCCCTCGCAGACCATCGGCCACATGAGCTCCCGGTAGCGCTGCCCGGGCACGCCGTAGACGTGCAGCAGCTCGCCGTCGTCCAGCTCGATCGCGCTGTAGTCCAGCGCGACGGTAGTTTCGACCTTGTCGCCACGCGCATCGTCGCTGAGCGGCATTTCGGTGATGAGCGGTTCGACATCCGAGATGGCACACACTGCGAGAGCCATGCGCGTGCCCGTTCTTCTCGATGATCCTCTCCTTCGTCCGATGTCAACGGGCTGAGAGCGCAGTGCGGAAGTGCGCCTGCATGGTCAACCGTTGACAGCCCTGCTGCACCGCCGCGAGTGGGTCTGTGCGGAGCTGGCTAGACTGTGACTCTTTTTTCGCATTTGCAGGAGGCATCCCATGGCCACGTATCCCCCGGTTTCCCTGATCGGCGTTCCCACCGACATCGGCGCGGGCCATCGCGGTGCCGGTCTCGGCCCGGATGCCCTGCGAATCGCTGGCCTGGGCGACGCGCTGGCTGCGCGTGGCGTGGACGTGCGCGACCTGGGCAACCTGGACGGCCCGCGCAACCCGTGGACCGCGCCGGTGCAGGGCTATCGCCACCTGGACGAGGTGGTGGCGTGGAACCGCGCGCTGATGGACGCCACCTACGCCGAGCTGCAGGCCGGTCGCATGCCGATCATGCTCGGCGGCGACCATTGCCTGGGCATCGGCTCGATCACCGCGGTGGCGCGCTGGTGCCGCGAACAGGGCAAGACCCTGCGCGTGCTGTGGCTGGATGCGCATTCGGACTTCAACACCAGCGAGGTCACCCCGTCGGGCAACGTGCACGGCATGCCGGTGGCCTGCCTGTGTGGGCTGGGCCCGGACGCGCTGACCCGGTTGGGCGGCGATGCCCCGGCGATCCGCCCGCAGCAGGTGCACCAGATCGGCATCCGCTCGGTGGACCAGGAAGAAAAGCGGCTGATCAAGCAGCACCAGGTGGATGTGTATGACATGCGCTACATCGACGAAGCCGGCATGAAGCGCACCATGGAGGCCGCGCTGGAGGGCATCGACGCCAACACCCACCTGCATGTCAGCTTCGACGTGGACTTCCTGGACCCCAGCATCGCCCCGGGCGTGGGCACGACGGTGCCGGGCGGGGTGAACTACCGCGAGGCGCAGCTGGTGATGGAGATGATTGCCGACACCGGCCGCATGGGCTCGCTGGACATCGTCGAACTCAACCCGCTGCTGGACAACCGCAACAGCACCGCCGTGCTGGCCGTGGACCTGGTGGAAAGCCTGTTCGGAAAATCCACGTTGATGCGCGACTGAGGCTCCGTCGGCCGGGGTTTGCCAACGATTTGCTGAACGCCGCCAAGGTGCGTTCACATCCGCTGCACGCCCCTCCCGCCAGATTGCACTTCACGCGGCGGCGGTGCTGGAAACAGCCACGACGTCACCGCGATCAGGAAGAGGATCTGCCATCGCCGCCGTGCGGTGGCCGGTTCATCTGACAGGTGGGACCGGATTGCCGGTGTCGACGTAGATTAAACAGGAGAACCCCATGAAGCGTGTTATTGCACTGATGCTGTTGTCGATGTTCTCGGTAGCCATGCTGTCCGGCTGCAACACCGTTGCCGGTGCTGGCAAGGACGTGCAGAAGGCCGGCGAGAAGGTCGAAGACGCCGCCAAGACCAACTGATCCACGCGATCAGGCTGGACCGAAAAAGGCCGGGATCTCCCGGCCTTTTTCGCGTCTGTCGCATGCCGCCCGCCAGCACCTGTTCAATCACGTGAGCATGCGTTTCATCCGCGCTTGACCGCCACCGAACGTCGTCCATCGCATTCTGTCCGTGCGGCGAAGGTGCCGTTGCAATCAAGGAAGCGAACCCATGAACAAAGACATCATTTCCGGCAAGTGGACGCAGCTCAAGGGTAAGGCCCAGGCCAAGTGGGGCGACCTCACCGACGACGATTTCAAGGTAGCCGAAGGCAACGCCGAATACCTGGCCGGTCGCCTGCAGGAACGCTATGGCTGGGCCCGCGACCGCGCCGAAACCGAGGTCCGCGACTTCGAAACCGCCATTCGCAAGGACTACCCAGATTACAAGTGACGCCGGCACGCACGTGCCAGCGACAGCTTCACCGGGTGTATGAAACGAAACGGGCCGCATCGCGCGGCCCGTTTTGTTTGTGCGGGCGCTGTCCTCAGCGACGGCCATCGTCGCCCGGCGGATCGGGCACGTACTGCGACGGGAACGCACGCGGACCGTCCTGGCGCGGCTGCTGCACCGGCAGGATGCCGCGTGCGCGCAGGTTGCGGGCGCTGTCATAGCGCAGCTCGGTCTGCTGCACGGGGTAGTCGGTGGCACGCTCGAAGGTGGTGTCGCGCACCTGCGAGGTTTCGCGCGCACCATGCCCGGTGCCCAGCCGCTGGGCCGGTGCAGGCGCCGCGGCGGGCGAACCGCGCGCGCTGTCGGCCATGGCCTCGGCCTGCGCGCCGGCGTCCTGCGTGGACAACCGGCGGCGCCCCGGCACGGGCTTCAGCGCGGGCGTGGTGAGTATCGCCCCTGCTTCGCGGAACACCGCGATGCCGATCACCCCGATGTTGTCCGGGCGGCCGGTGCGCCCGGCGTAGCTTTTGCCGGGCGAGGTGAACACGAACTGCGCCACTTCATCCTGCGATTTGCGCCAGCCGCTGATGTCGGCGGTCTGCCAGGGGTTGAGCACGTAGCCGGTCTGGCCGGGCGCGGCCACCTCGCCGCTGATGGCGTTCAGGCCATCCACCGACACCACCACCAGCACCCGTTCGGCGCTGTGGTTGCGCAGCCGCACACTGTAGCGGTGGCCCTTTTCCCCGGCGATCCAGCGCTGGCTGCCCTCGCGGTACTGCGGCAGCGTGGTACCCGCATCGCGGTCCAGCACGGTCAGGTAGACCGGGCCCGACTCCAGGCGCGGGGGCAGCGGGGCCGGGCGGAAGCCGCACAGGACCAGCACGGCAAGCAGGGGCAGCAACAGGCGTTTCATGGCACGGCTCCACGTTGGGGTGATAGGTTGAACGGCTCACCGTTGCCAACGGGGTTGAGCCGGGGCAGGTAAACTGGCGTGGTTCACCTGTCCGTAATGATCCCCCTATGACCACCCGCGTTCTTACCGGCATCACCCCCTCCGGCACCCCCCACCTGGGCAACTATGTGGGCGCCATCCGCCCGGCCATCGCGGCCAGCCAGGCGTCGGAGATCGAGAGCTTCTTCTTCCTGGCCGACCTGCACAGCCTGATCAAGGCGCAGGAACCCGAGCGCACCCAGCGTTCGACCCTGGAGATCGCGGCCAGCTGGCTGGCCTGTGGGCTGGACCCGGACAAGGTGTGGTTCTACCGGCAGAGCGACATTCCCGAAACCACCGAGCTGATGTGGTTCCTCACCGCGATCGCAAGCAAGGGCATCCTCAACCGCGCCCACGCCTACAAGGCGGCCGTGGACAAGAACCGCGAAGAGCAGCTGGACGAGGACGCCGGGATCAGCGCCGGGCTGTTCATGTACCCGGTGCTGATGGCCGCCGACATCCTGATCTTCAAGGCCAACCGCGTGCCGGTGGGCCGCGACCAGATCCAGCAC
Source organism: Stenotrophomonas sp. 2619 (assembly GCF_040548725.1). Classification (NCBI taxonomy): domain Bacteria; kingdom Pseudomonadati; phylum Pseudomonadota; class Gammaproteobacteria; order Lysobacterales; family Lysobacteraceae; genus Stenotrophomonas; species Stenotrophomonas sp. 2619. Next base: position 379,623 of record NZ_JBEPSF010000002.1, read on the forward strand.
ATCGAGATGGCGCGCGATTTCGCCCAGCGCTTCAACCACGTGTATGGCAAGGCGTACTTCCCGTTGCCGGAGGTGGTGATCGACGAACAGGTGGCCACCCTGGCCGGCCTGGACGGGCGCAAGATGAGCAAGAGTTACCACAACACCATTCCGCTGTTCGCCCCGCGTGCGGAGCTGAAGAAGCTGGTGTTCTCCATCCTCACCGATTCGCGTGCACCGGGCGAGCCGAAGAGCACCGAGGGCTCTGCCCTGTTCCAGATGTACCAGGCCTTCGCCAGCGCCGAACAGACCGCCGGGTTCGCCCAGGCGTTCGCCGAGGGCATCAGCTGGGGCGATGCCAAGCAGCAGTTGTTCGAACGCATCGACGCCGAGCTCACCCCGCTGCGCGAGCGCTACGAGGCGCTGATGGCCGAGCCGGAAAAGATCGAGGCGCTGCTGCGTCGCCGCGGCCAGCAGCTGCGCGAGCAGTACGCCATTCCACTGCTCAAGGAGCTGCGCCATGCGGTGGGCCTGCGTGACCTGTCCAGCGCCGGCGACATCGCCGGTGATGCCAGCACTGAAGCGCGTGCGGCACCGCCGCTGTTCAAGCAGTACCGCGAGCAGGATGGCCGCTTCTATTTCAAGCTGCTGGCCGGTGATGGCAGCCTGCTGATCCAGAGCGAGGGCTTTGATTCGCCGCGCGATGCCGGGCAGCTGATCGGCGTGCTCAAGCAGACCGAACACGGCGATGGGCTGCAGAGCGAACTGTTCAAGCTGGACGCCGAAGTGGACGTGGTGCTGGCCGCACTGCAGGAACTGCGCGGATAATGCCGGCCGCCGCGATCCGTGGTGCCGGCCGCTGGCCGGCAACCAGGCGATCGCGGCGGTACGTGGCGCCGGCCAGCGGCCGGCGCTACCGGGTTCGGGCACGTGGCATGATGCGGGCATCCTGAAGGGGAGACTGCGATGGCCTGGTTGTCGTTGTTGTTGTTCCTGCCCTGGTTCGTGCTGCTGGGTGCGCTTTACTGGCTGTTCCCGCGGCAACCGCGCAATGCGGCGCGGCGCACATTCGATGCGGTCGCGCTGCTGCTGGCCTTCGTGCTCAGCATCGCGGCGATGCTGTGGGGCCACCATATCGGCGTGGTGCAATCCGACGCCGGACCGATCTGGCGCCAGGTGCTGGCGGTGCTGTACGCCTACGGAGCCTTCCTGGCGGTGCTGGTGGGTGCCATCCTGCTGCGCACCTCTTGGCTGGCCGGACGTGCGACCAAAGCCGCATCGAAGCCAACGAACGGATCGTCCTAAGATGGGGGCGTAATCCGTCCGGGATGATCCGATGTCGTTCGACCCCAGCATCCACACCATCGATACCGGCTTCATGCAACGCGGGAGTTTCGACGCGGCCTACCTCGTCGTGGAAAACGGCCGCGCCGCCTTCATCGACTGCGGCACCGGGCTGGCCGTGCCCGCGATGCTGGCCGCGCTGCAACGCGCCGGGCTGGCCGTGGACGCGGTGGACTGGCTGATCCTCACCCACGTACACCTGGACCACGCCGGCGGTGCCGGCTTGCTGATGCAGCAGCTGCCGAACGCCCGGCTGGTGGTGCATCCGCGCGGTGCGCCGCACATGGTCGATCCAACCCGGCTGATCGCCGGGGCGACCGAGGTGTATGGGCAGACGCAGATCGAACACAACTACGGCCCGATCCTGCCGGTCAGCCCCGACCGCGTGGTCATCGCCGACGACGGCCATCGCGTGGATCTGGCTGGCCGCAGCCTGCTCTGCATCGATACCCCGGGGCACGCGCGCCACCACCTGTGCGTGTGGGACGCGCGCAGCCGCGCATGGTTCACCGGCGACACCTTCGGGCTGTCCTACCGCGAGCTGGATAGCGACCGTGGCGCGTTCATCGTGCCCACCTCCTCGCCGGTGCAGTTCGACCCGGAACCGCTGAAGCAGTCGATTGCGCGCCTGCTGGCGGTTGCGCCGCAGGCGATGTTCCTGACCCACTACGGCCGCGTCGACGACGTGGCCAGGCTGGCCGCCGACCTGGTCGAGCAGATCGATGCGATGGTCCACATCGGGCACCAGTGCGATGCGCGCCCCGACCGCCACCGCTGCCTGGTGGCGGCGCTGACCGCGCTGTACCTGGAGCGCGCGCAGGCGCACGGCTGCCGGCTTGACGACGCGGCGGTGACCCAGGTGCTGGCGATGGACATCGAGCTCAATGCGCAGGGCCTGGCCTGCTGGCTGGATCGCGATCGCCGCTGACGGTGCACGGTCATGCAGGTGTCACGTTACACTCGCAGGCCCTTGCTTTCCGTGCTGGTGCCTGCCGTGAATCCGATGCGCATGTTGCTGCTGTCGTCCTGCCTGTTCGTGGGTGGTCTGGCCCACGCGGCCAATGACCTGCCCGGCGGCGGCATCGACCCGCAGGCACTGTCGCGGCACGTGCGCATCCTGGCCTCGGACGCCTTCGAAGGCCGCGCCCCGGCGACGCCGGGCGAAGAGCGCACGGTCCAGTACCTGATCGAGGAATTCAAAAAGTACGGCCTGCAGCCCGGCGGCGTGGACGGCAGCTGGGTGCAGCCGGTGCCGATGGTGCGCGCCCAGGTCGATGGCCCGGTGCGTGCGCAGCTGCGCCAGAAGGGCAGCACCCGCACTCTGGCCAATGGCGAGGACGTGACCCTGCAGAGTTTGCGCCCGCAGCAGGCGGTGGCCATCAAGGACGCGCCGCTGGTGTTCGTCGGCTACGGCATCGACGCGCCCGAGCGGCAGTGGAACGACTACAAGGACGTGGACCTGCACGGCAAGATCGCCGTGGTGCTGATCAACGATGCCGACTTCGAGGCCGACCAGCCGGGCGCGTTCGATGGCAAGGCGGTGACCTACTACGGCCGTTGGACCTACAAGTTCGAAGAGGCCGCCCGCCGCGGCGCGCAGGGCGTGCTGATCGTGCATGAAACCGCGCCGGCCGCGTATGGCTGGGCCACGGTGAAGAGCTCGGGCACCTCGCCGCTGTTCGATATCGAACGCACCCCCGAACAGGCGCTGGCCCAGCACGTGCCGGTGCGCGGCTGGATGCAGCGCAGCCTGGCCGAACAGCTGTTCCGCGACGCCGGCCTGGATTTCGACGCCGAAAAGCGCAAGGCCATGACCCCGGCGTTCAAGCCGGTGGCGCTCGGCGATGCGCGCCTGTCGGTGAACTTCAAGCTCAAGCGCGAGCAGGTCATCACCCGCAACGTGGTGGCCAAGCTGCCCGGCGGCGCGCATGCCGATGAAGCGGTGATCTTCTCCGCGCATTGGGACGCGTTCGGCATTGGCCAGCCCGATGCCAAGGGCGACCGCATCCGCCGCGGTGCGATCGACAACGCCACCGGCGTGGCCACCGTGCTGGAGCTGGGGCGGGTGTTCGCCGCGGGCCCGCAGCCGCAGCGCACGCTGTACTTCGTGGCGCTTACCGCCGAAGAGAAGGGCCTGCTGGGCGCCAGTTACTACGCCGCCCACCCGCTGGCGCCGTTGGACAAGACGGCCGCGGTGCTCAATATCGAGATGTTCAGCCCCGATGGCCCCACCCGTGACATCGCGTCCTGGGGCAAGGGCCGGGTGTCGCTGGAAGGCGACCTGGAGCGCGTGGCCAAGGCCCGCGGCCGCAGCTATTCGCCGGACCCGAACCTGGAGGCCGGCTTCTTCTACCGCGCCGACCATTTCGCCTTCGCCCGTCTGGGCGTGCCGGCGATCACCATCGGGCCGGGGTTGGACATGACCGACGGTGGCGTGGAGAAGGGCCGTGAACTGCGCGATGCCTACTTCGCCGCGTGCTACCACCAGGCGTGCGACGCGTGGACCCCGACCTGGGATGCCAGCGGCCATGCCGCCGATACCCTGCTGGTGTACGACCTGGGCGCCGAGCTGGCCAACAGCCGCCGCTGGCCGCATTGGGAGCAGGGGTCGGAGTTCCGCAAGGTGCGCGAGCAGAGCGAAGCCTCGCGCCGCTAAGGCGCCTCAGCGGCGGCGCGCGCCACGCCGCGGCAGCGGATTGACCCGCCGCGGCGGGCGGGTGGGCGCCAGCAGGACCCACCCGAGGGCCACCAGACCGACGGCAATGCCTACCTGGATGCACTGCTGCACGGTGAAAGCGACCGGTGACAGTTCGTACCAGAGCCAACGCGGCCGCCCACGCCCGGTGCCGAGGGCGACCCCGCGATACACCGCCAGCGCGGTCCCAAGCAGTATCAAGACCGACAGGCTGTGCACCGCCACCAAGGCGTACATCCGCGCATGCCCGTGATGCTTCCAGCGCCACTGCCGGAACAGGGCGACTGCACACAGCAGCGCTGCGCCCGCTGTGAGCCAGACCAGGACGCGCTGCACGGGTTTCACCCAAGGCCGCAAGGGTTGGTCACGCTGCTCCAATCGTTGGCAGGCCAGCGCATGCGCCTGCTGCTCCAGCGCGGTAGGCGCGCGGGCCACGCTGCTGGGGTGGCGGTCGGGCACCGGCTGTCCGGCGCGACATTCGCGCGCACCGCCCACGGCCGGGAGCAACAGCCCCAGCCCGATCAATATCCACAGGATCCATCCCCGCACCGCCACGTCCCTCTGCTGCGTCATCCAATGCCCCACGCCGCATGATCGGCGCAGGGTCACGGAGAAGGGTACGCGATCGGCCGGCGGCGATTGCAGCGCGGGCCGCGTGTGCGGCCCGCCACGGTCAACGGCTTACGGCTGGGTGCGGGTGCCGTCCAGCCAGTTGGGGCCCTTGTTCTTCAGGAAGAACACGTACACCACCAGCGATACCGCGATGATCGCGGTGACATACCAGGCGAACTGGCCCACCCGATCGCTGCTCTTGGCCGCCTGGTACAGCAGGGGCGCGGTGCCGCCGAACAGCGAGTTGGCCATGGCATAGCCGAAGCCCACGCCCAGTGCACGCACGTGGGTGGGGAACAGCTCGGCCTTCACCACCGCGTTGATCGAGGTGTAGCCGGTCAGGATCACAAAGCCGATCGCCAGGATCACGAAGGCCATCAGCGGATCCTGCTGCTGGGGCAGCGCCGTGATCAGGTAGTGGCTGTACAGCACGCCGCCCACGCCGAAGAACACCAGCAGGCTCTTGCGGCCGACGATGTCGGACAACCAGCCGCCAATGGGCTGCAGCACCATCAGGAAGGTCAGTACGCCCAGGTTGATCAGCGTACCGGTCATCACGTCGGTGCCGGCGAAGGCGCTCTGGATCATCTTCGGCCCGTTCACCGAGTAGGTGTAGAAAGCCACGGTGCCACCGGCGGTGATCAGGAAGCACAGCAGCAGCGGACGCCACTGGTGCACGAACAGCTCGTACATCGAGCCGGACGCCTTGGCCCGCCCTTCCTTGGCCGCTTCGATGGAATCCTCGCCCAGCGATTCGTCCATGCTGCGGCGCAGCCAGAACACCACGATGGCGGCGATGCCGCCGATGCCGAAGGCGATGCGCCAGCCCCATTCGGAAATCTGCGGCTTGTCCCAGAAGGTGAGCATGCCCAGCAGGGTCAGCTGCGCCAGTACGTGGCCGCCCACCAGGGTGACGTAGTGGAACGAAGACAGGAACCCGCGCCGGCCGGGAATGGCCGCCTCGGACATGTAGGTGGCGCTGGTGCCGTATTCACCGCCGGTGGCAAAGCCCTGCAGCAGGCGCGCGAACAGCAGGATCACTGCCGCCCAGATGCCGATCTGCGAGGCGGTGGGGGTGATGGCGATGAGGAACGAACAGCCGGCCATCACCGTGACCGAGACCGTCAGCGCCAGGCGCCGGCCGTAGCGGTCGGCGAAGCGGCCGAAGTACCAGGCACCGATGGGGCGCATCAGGAAGGTGGCGGCGAAGATCGCCCAGACGTACATCGTGGAGTTCTTGTCGGCGGCCGAGAAGAACTGCGATTCGAAATACACCGCGAACACGGAGTAGACGTAGACGTCATACCACTCGACGAGGTTGCCGGCCGAGCCTTTGAGGGTGTTGGAGATCGAGCGCCGCAGCGCGGCCCGCTCGGGGTGTGCCACGGCGGCGGGGGAGGGAGTACTCATGCAGGGAGGGTGTCCTGGCTGGGAAACGATGGTGCGTCACCCTTGTTACCCTACCGCACGTCAACGACAGGTGCCCGACACCGGGGGCCCGGCAGGCCAAAGCAGACACAGCTTGCCGTTTTCCTTCGTGAACCGGGCAGCGCAGTGGCCTAGAATTCGGGTTCCCCCGGATGGTGGTGTGCCATGTCTTCGCCCGAACCCTCAGCGGCTGCTCCCCGGAGCGGCCTTGTCGTACTGGCCCTGTTGCTGGTGTATGTGGTCTGGGGGTCCACCTACCTGGGTATCCGGCTGGCGCTGGAGGGCGGCGCCCTGCCGCTGACGATGGTGTCCGGTGCCCGGTTCATCATCGCCGGGTCGCTGATGTACGCGGTGCTGCGCTGGCGCGGGATGGCCGCGCCGACCCGCCGCCAGTGGCGCAACCTGGCGATCATGGGCCTGACCATGCTGGTGCTGGGCAACGGCATGGTGGTGCTGGCCGAGCGCACGGTGTCGTCGGGCCTGGCCGCCACGGCGGTGGCCTCGGTGCCGTTGTGGATGGCGCTGTTCGGGGCGATGCGCGGCACCCACGCCAGCCGTGGCGAGTGGCTGGGCATTGCGATCGGCTTCCTGGGCGTGGTCTGGCTCAACGCCGGCAGCAGCCTGACGGCCTCGCCGCAGGGGTTGATCCTGCTGCTGATCGCGCCGATCGGCTGGGCCTTCGGTTCGGTCTGGGCGCGCGGGCTGGACCTGCCCAACCCGTTCATGACGGCCGCGGGGCAGATGCTGTGCGGCGGGGTGATGCTGGTGGCGCTGGGCGTGGCCACGGGCGAGCGGCCGACGACGTGGCCGAGCATGAACGGTCTGTTGGCGGTGGCCTACCTGTGCATGTTCGGTTCGATCGTGGCGTTCACGGCCTATGTGTGGCTGCTGCACAACGTGCGACCGGCCCTGGCGGCCAGCTATGCCTATGTGAATCCGGTGATCGCGGTGATGCTGGGCGCGTTGATCGGCCACGAGCGTTTCGGGCTGCATGACATCGCGGCGATGGTGGTGATTCTGGTCGGCGTGCTGGTGCTGACGCTGGCCCGGACGCGCGCGAAATGAGTGCGCTGCCGCAGCACAGTCTGCAGGAGCAACGGCGCGGTCTGGCGATCACGGCGTTTACGTTCACGCTGTGGGGGTTGGTGCCGGTCTACTGGCACCTGCTGCAGGCGGTGCCGTCGCAGCAGATCATCGCGCATCGGATCATCTGGAGCACGGTGCTGGTGGTGGCCTGGCTGCTGCTGAGTGCGGGGACGGGCTGGTGGAAGCAGATTGCGGCGCAGAAGCGGGCGCTGCCGACGCTGGCGCTGAGCAGCGTGGCCATTGCGTTCAACTGGGGGCTGTACATCTGGGCGATCAATGCGGGGCACGTGATCGAGACGAGCCTGGGGTATTTCATCAATCCGCTGGTGAGCGTGGTGCTGGGGGTGGTGGTGCTGAAGGAGCGGCTGCGCGGGTTGCAGTGGCTGGCGGTGGGCTGCGCGGCGTTGGGGGTGGCGTGGCTGACCTACGATGCGGGCACGCCGCCGTGGATTGCGTTGGGGCTGGCGTGTTCGTTCGGGCTGTATGGGTTGTTGCGGAAGCTGATTTCGGTGGACCCGGTGGCGGGGTTGGGGGTGGAGAGTCTGTATTTGTTCCTGCCGGCGATCGGGTTTGCGGTGTGGAGCGAGAACGGGCACGGCGGCGGGTTCTTCAGTGGCTGGGGCTGGAAGAACGATGCGCTGCTGATTCTGGGCGGTGCGGTGACGGCGCTGCCGTTGATCGGGTTTGCCTACGGGGTGAAGCGGATTCCGCTGTCGCTGGTGGGGATTCTGCAGTACATCGCGCCGAGCCTGGGGTTGTTGCTGGGGGTGTTCTTCTTCCGCGAGCCGTTTGATACGGCCAAGGCGATCGGGTTTGCGGCGATCTGGACCGGGCTGTTGCTGTTTATCGGTGACAGTGTGTGGCGGTCGCGGCGGGGGTGAGGGTTTTTTTTGAAGCTTGAAGGGCGCAAAGCCCTGGTTGGCGCGTGCGACGGGCTGGGCGGGGGGGGGGGGGGGGGGGGGGGCCCCCCCCCCCAAAAAAAAAAAAAAAAAAAACCCCCCCCCCCCCCCCCCCCCCCCCCCAAAAAAAAAAAAAGAACCCCCCCCCC